>JASJBW010000133.1 GCA_030066315.1 Gammaproteobacteria bacterium | reverse complement strand
GCAGAGGCAGTTAAACCCGTTTTTTGCTTGATCCCCTTTTTAATTTCCAAAGCTATTTCAGTCGCAGACGATAGCTTGGATTTATTTGTCGTCACATCCAGGTACGCTTCATCTAATGATAAAGGCTCAATAAGGTCGGTGTACAATCTGAACACCTCATGTATTTCTCGAGAAACCGATTTATAGACTTCAAATCGTGGGGGTACAAAAATTAAATGGGGGCACTTCTGTTGCGCAATGACAGAAGACATGGCGGAAAAGACACCGAACTGTCGTGCCTCATAACTGGCGGCAGCTACCACTCCACGCCGACTGGAACCCCCCACAGCGACTGGCTTGCCTTTTAACTCGGGATGATCCCGTTGCTCCACGGACGCGAAGAAAGCATCCATATCAACATGGATAATTTTTCTGACGGGACGATTGTTTTGAGGCATTGGCCCATTTTAGAATAGGATCTATTCGATCTGGTTAATCGATCTAGCTCGACTGGGTTTACAAAACATTAAATATATTTTTTCCATGTAAAAAAAAGGGCGCTGAAAGCGCCCTTTTTCTGTTTTAAATTTAGATAAACTCTAAATTAGAACTTCTTACCCAGGAACAATGCAAGGATGTCATCAGGATCAGTTACATCGTTATCTTCAGCACTGTACTGAACACCCCAGTAAGCAGTCTTACCCAACTTGTCTTCGTACTGAAGGTTGGTGTAAGTAGAACCATTCAGGTCATCAGTATCAGAGATACCCGCTTTGAAAGTACCACCGCCCAGAGGCATTTTAACATTGATACCAGTTGAAGTCTCAGTGTCACCAGCACCAAATCCAGTACCGTCAGCAATGATCAGGCCTAAAGTCACATCGCCCAGAGCAATATCACCACCAATGATCATTTGGTCTTCTAAGTTGAGGTCGCCATCAGGAGAAGTGACCTGTACACCCAGGTTAAAACCATCACCGCCGTAACCCAGAGCAACTACAGTGTGATCACCAGGAGCAGGGTTTCCACCAGTCTTTGAACCGTCAAACGTTGCGCCTAAAACAAGAGTCATAGCGCCGAGAGTGTTGGCATAAACAACAGCGTTATCCAGAGGACCATTGAATGCACCAGCACCACAAGCTTTACCAGTGTTGTAGATGTATTGGTCGTCCATACCACAACCCGCCAGGCCGGCTGCGTCGTCCTGAACACCTAAAGTAACCTGACCGAAGCCACCTTTCAGACCCACATAAGACAGGTCGTTATCCCAGCCAGACTGTTTTTCATCAGCATCGTCATGTTCCAGTTCGATACGAGCAATTGCAGTCATGCCATTACCCAGATCTTCAGAAGATTTGATGTCGATAGTCAGTTTGGTTGAATCCAGATCCAGCTCGTCTTGGTTTTTCAACTGAAGACGTGCATTACCACCGAAAGTAGTGTCAGCCATAGCTGTACCAGAAG
The DNA here is from genome assembly GCA_030066315.1 of Gammaproteobacteria bacterium. Lineage (GTDB taxonomy): Bacteria > Pseudomonadota > Gammaproteobacteria > JACNJF01. The sequence goes on along the minus strand of JASJBW010000133.1, from coordinate 5,021 downwards.
CCATAATGGCAGCAACAGCAGAAGCGATTACTAATTTTTTCATTGAGATATACCCTTTTAAAAGTTAATAAAATGTTTCGTGTAAAACTAAATTAATTTATTTTTCGCACGTGTTGTTTTCTAACACGTTGCGAATAATACACCGGATTATATTATTTGCAACACTTTTTTATTAAAAAAACAACATCCAAGTCAAATTCAGCCCCGCTTTCTGAAAATAAATGAACTAGATCACTTATTTTAGTTGTAATAACCACAACTATAACTCGATTATGACTTTGGAATGGGATAAAACATCAAGTTATCGTTGTATATTTACAACAAACTCAGGAGGCTTCTCTTAATGCTCTGTTTATAAGAGGCCTGTTTTAATAATGTGTATTCGGATGCGCTCCATGGTCTATGGTATGATCCAATCGCTTTTTAATGTTGACTCATCATGAAACAGTTATTCGATTTTTTCCCCATCCTGCTTTTCTTTATTGTCTACAAGTTTTATCTGGACATACCACCTGAATTTATCTTGTCAGTGAATGCCTGGTTTCCATTTATGAACCTGGAACCCGGTAATGGAGAATTTGCCATCTACCTGGCAACCCTGACCGCTATCGTGGCCACGCTCATCCAGGTCGGGCTGACAGGCATGATCAGCCGCAAGGTGGAAAAAATGCACATCATTACGCTGATATTACTGATTGTATTTGGCGGCGCTACGCTGCTCTTAAAGGATCCCGTTTTCATTAAATGGAAACCCACGGCGATCAACTGGTTATTTGCACTGGTTTTTTTCGGCAGCCAGTTCATCGGAGAGAAAAACCTCGTACAACGCATGATGGGACATGCCCTGGACATCGAAGACAAGAGTGTGTGGGGGCGACTGAACATGGCCTGGATCGGTTTTTTCATTTTTTCCGGTATTGCCAATCTGGTGGTCGCTTTTAATTTCAGTGAAGATATCTGGGTGGACTTCAAACTCTTTGGTCTGATGGGATTGACACTGATTTTTGTAGTGGGCCAGGCCTTTTACCTGGCACGTTACCTGCCCTCAGATCAACAGGCTTCGTCACGAGATTAAATCTGCACTACATTTCATTGGGGACAATTCATGTTGTATAGCATCATAGGTATTGATAAGGAAAACAGCCTGAAAGACCGACTGGCTGTACGGCCAGACCACGTGGCACGCTTACAAAAGTTAATAGCACAAGGACGCTTAATCCTGGCTGGGCCCAACCCATCCATCGACAGTCCGGACCCAGGCGCCGCGGGTTTTAGTGGCAGCCTCATCGTCGCCGAATTTGAGAGCCTTGAAGCGGCGAAAGCCTGGGCTGATGAGGATCCTTACCGCTTAACCGGGGTTTATGAATCCGTTACTGTAAAGCCCTTTAATAAAGTGCTACCTTAAATTGAGCGTCGAGTTCATTAGCCAAGCACAACACGATCAAATTTCTTTTCAACTTTTTATAATCTTTTATTGATTCATGAATCCCATGTTTAAACGTTCACTCCCTTTATTATTCATCTTGTTTACTTACCACAATCCGTTATGGGCTGAAACGGATAATCCCGTACTGGCTACGGTCAACGGTGTCGATATCACCGATGCGGAAGTTAAACATTTCATTTCCAAGCAATCAAAGGCAGTGCCACCGGCAATAGCCCTGCAGGAAATGATCAATGTGGAATTACTCAAACAGGCTGCTCGTAATGAAAACCAATTAAGCAATGAATCCTTACAGCTGGAGTTGAAGCGCAATGAGTCTGCCTTGATTGCAGCCCATTACTTACAACAGCACTTACGCAATCTGGAAATTACCGAGGCCGCGCTCAAGCAGCGCTATCAAAAAGATTATGTCGAAAGCAGTCAAACAGCCGAATACAATGCCAATCACATCCTGGTAAAAACGGATACCGAAGCACGTGATGTCATCAAGCAACTGGATGATGGCGCCAAGTTTACTGATTTGGCCAAGAGTTTATCCATAGGCCCCAGTGGCAAGGATGGAGGCGCATTAGGCTGGTTTAAACAGGGAGACATGGTGGCCCCCTTTTCCCAGGCAACCATGCAATTAAAGGCCGGTGAATATTCCAAGCAACCTGTAAAAACACAGTTTGGCTGGCACATCATTTTCCTCAATGATATTCGCACCACACAACCCCCAGCATTCGAGAGCGTTCGCCAGCAACTGACCACGGCGATCGCGGCTGACAGTATCAGCAAAAAGCTACAAACTTTGAGGGACAAGGCTTTTATCAAATTCAAGGATCAACGTTAGGATTTTTCACCATGGCAGAACTCAAACCCACCTGTGTCATGCTCGATCGAAACAGTATTGATTGTGACGACCTGGATTTCTCTGTTATTGAAGAAGCGACCCTTTTTACCAGCTTTGAGCATTCCACCCCTGATGAAGTACGGAAAAAAGCCCTCAACGCTGAAATCATTATAGTGAACAAGGTATTGCTGACACGGGAAGTGTTATCGCTATTACCCGATTTGAAGTTAATTTGCGTGATTGCGACGGGCACTAATAATGTTGACCTGGAAGCGGCCGCGGAGAGCGATATTGCAGTGTGTAATGTTCGTGATTATGCTGCGGCATCAGTCAGCCAGCATGTATTCCTGTTAATCCTGGCATTAATCCGACGCTTCACGGATTATCAGGCCGCCATCAAACAGGGGCTCTGGCAGCAGCAGGATCAGTTCTGCCTGCTCGACTATCGCATGGAGGAACTGACCGGCAAAACACTCGGGCTGATCGGTTATGGACACATAGGCAGAGCCGTCGAAAAAGTGGCTCTGGCTTTTGGTATGGAGGTGGTCATTGCACAAAGTCTGATGCCTGGGACGAGCCCCAGTCAGGAACGATTACCTCTATACGAACTCTATCAAACATCGGATGTGATCAGTTTGCATTGTCCTTTGACTGAGCAATCCCGTAACCTGATTAATGCTGAAGCTTTCGAGCAGATGAAGCCCACCTCGATTATTATTAATGCGGCCCGGGGCGGAATTATTAATGAGCAGGATTTAATTACGGCATTGCAGAAAGGACAGATTGCCGGCGCCGGTATCGATTGCGTGGAACATGAACCCCCGTCCAGAAACGATCCAATCATCAATGCTGACCTACCTCAACTGATAATTACACCGCATAATGCCTGGGGCACGGTCCAGGCACGACAACGCCTGGTCAACGGAACGGCTCAAAATATACAGAACTATCTCAAAGACCCACTGGAATGCCGGGTGAATTAAATTCATGACAGCACGGGGCTGTCTTTTATCAGGCATTATCCTGATGATGTTAGGGGTGATGATTGGGGCGTTTGGTGCGCATAGTATTCAAGACCAGTTGTCTGCACGCTTTTTGCAAACCTGGCAAACGGCTACCGAGTATCATTTTTATCATGCCCTCGGATTAATCGGGCTGGGCATTTATTATCGTGAAACAGGTTTGGACCCATGGACCAAGCTCTGCGGATGGCTACTGTTAATAGGAATCGTATTGTTTTCCGGTAGTCTTTATCTGTTGGTACTCAGTGGTCACTCCTGGCTGGGTATGATCACTCCCCTCGGTGGCATCAGTTTTATCGCGGCCTGGTTGAGCTGGGCGATTTCTGTAATCAAAAATGCCAGTCCCTAGTTCTTTTTGAACAATACCTGGTTGCTCATTTCACGTAACAGCTTGTCCTCTTTTTCGATACGTGAAGCCATGGCTTCACCGACCAAAGATAAATCATTGGCCAAGGTTCCCAGGCTCTCTGCATCATCCGCGCCGTCATATTTATCATTGAACTCGACGAAATAGTCAGTCGTGCGCGAAATAACCGGATAGATTTCATGTGCAATGGCTTTGATCGATTGACGCCGTTCCTTACCATCCATAATGCGTTGGTAAATTTCAAAATGTCCCAGCGCTGCATAATCAACCAACATTTGATTAAACTGCTTTAACTTGCCAAGAATTTCTTCGGTCGGCCCGGCACCCGCATCCAGAGCCGCCAACTCGCAGAAACCGACCAATACTTCCTGCCGTTCTCCCAATAATTCATTAATGGTATGTGCCAAGCGTGAACGCCGATCATCTTCTTCAGATATCTTTTGTGCAATTTCTCGAATGGTATGAATTTGCGACTCTGACATACTTCCTCTCTTTTGATTATTCTTGTGGTCTAATTTATTGCAATGTGCTTGATTGATCAATGTCCAATATCAAATCCTCGATACCTTGCCCTCTCATGGAAACACTACCTGATCTTCGCTGTTGACCATCCAGCGAAAAATCGAATCCGTATAATCGGCATAATGCCATAGTTCCTTTTTTTGTGCGACATAATCGAAGCTTGAGTAAGCCTACGGTATCATCGAGTAATTGTGCCTGTATTTGATCACAGGCACGTCGACTCACCATGATGGCTCGCTCACGGGCTTTTAGACTATCACGCCATAGCCATAACAAGAATGCCAATGCCAGGATCAACAGTATTTCTCTCATGGTCTGTGCTGGCTTTTGTTAGAATTCTTGGAATATTTGCAGGAAATCATAATGAACGAAATGAATCAGACACAACGTATCGACCGGCTTGAAATGTTATTGTCGGAACATGAGTATACCGTTGAAACACTTAATACCATAGTGACCGAACAATCCCATGAAATTGGTCTTTTGAGTAAGCAAGTTGATGTTTTAAAAGACCAGATCAAGGAATTAAAAACGCATCTACCGCAACAACAGGCTGGAGATGAGAAACCACCACATTATTAATTTCAGTCGATGTTAAAAATCGCAAACCAGACGCATTATCACAAATTGCTGGCACGTCATCTGGTTGAACAAGTTAAAAGCATTGAAATTGAACCGGATATCACACTGGGCATCAATGATGTTGAAATCAGCTTGTGTTCGCTGATCAATCATCAGCTAACCTGCTACACCCACTCGTTTACCCAAAAAAAACTGATTCAGCGGGCCCAACAAAAAAATCAGGCCTTGTTACGGGCCTGCAATAATAAAAAG
>JASJBW010000132.1 GCA_030066315.1 Gammaproteobacteria bacterium | reverse complement strand
ATTTTCAAATGAATATCACTCAACACGAGATTTTAAGTGGTCAGGTGGTGTTCATGGCACCACTCGAGGTTGTGCAAACCGTAGGCGAAGAACATATTCGCCTCACGCTGAGCCGTTTTCACGACAATTTGGAAATGGCATTGCGACAGATTAATACCCGCGCTGCCAAGCGGGGGTTAGGCTCTAAACCCTCCCTCATTTTCGCCCGGGTGGAGTCCTCTTTAAAGCCAAAAAAGGGATGGTTGAGTCGTTTCCGAAAAAAAACGCCTAAATAACCCAATTTTCCGATTATCGTAAGCTTTTTATTTGTAAACGGCATGGTTTTCGCCGCATTCTCTTCTATGCTCAGTTATACCACAAACATTAATCATTTCTGCGTATACAGTGATTCATTGATACCTGGCTTGTCTCGTAGTTTCGTTTAGCCTGTCATAAGTAATGAAACCGCGTGGCAGATATATTTGATATACAACATGATAGCCAACGACCAAACTGACAATATCATTGCTTTTGGGGGGAATACCATGGTTTATGAATCGGTTAAACGATTCGCCCTCAAAGGATTAAATGAATTAATGCGGGTTTTGATGGAAAGCGTCGATGATGCTCTGTTTGAACTGGCAGAAAAGGTTGATAATGATCGAGAGCGGAATATGTATTTCGAAGCCATGCGGGAAATTCGGCTTAAACGGAAGACCATCGAAGAAAGCTTCGATTTCGAAATGCAAAACTGTTTTGATCAGTTAATCCTGAATAAAACCATTGGCCATAAACACCACGACCTAGACGAATTAAGCCTGGTAGACCAGTCTCAAATTGAGGATGAAATCGCCATTGAAAACATGATTTCAAAGGCTCGTCCCCACTTTGAAGACGATTTGTTTGCAGTTGCTGAGCGTTTTAAAACAATCTTACATCGAAAACAGCTCAAAGATGATCAAAACCCTCTCGACCCCAAAGCGATTTGTGACAGTTTTCATGAGGCGTCTACCTGTATCGATACGGAAATTGAAGTCAAACTGATTTTCTACAAGCTGTTTGATAAGTTTGTTATGGCAAACCTTGGAGGATTCTACCGAGATCTTAATGATTTTTTTATTCTGAAAGGGGTATTGCCTGATTTTAAACCCGAACAAGAACGGATGAAACAAACCGCCCGCTACATGGCCAACCGTTCAAATCGTGATGCAGAAATAAAAGGCAATTACCCCCAGGCTGATACCGTAGATCAGGTTATCTCAGAGGCAACCGCAGGTCATCAGGCGGGTGCTAACAATGTGCTTTCCATGCTGCAGCAATTAGTGTCACCAGGCACCGGCGGGCCTATGCAGGCGACGGGTGCGCCATCAGGTACCGGCCATGTTTCGGTCAATGCAGGATCACCGCTTCCTGAGGGTGTCGGGGGCAATGTGGTTGCGATGCCCTATCTTTCAGCTTTAACCAATTTGCAAAGCGCTCATGCTTATGATCAACCGGTAGAATCCGTCGATCCCCAGCACTTTAAATCCGAGTTACAGCAGCAGCTGGTGACCTTCCGCCAGGAAAACAGTCATCAAACCGGTACGGCAGATAATCAAATCATTGATATTGTGTCGATGTTGTTCGATTTTTTCTTTGATGATGAAGCCTTACCTGATCCAGTAAAAGTGCTAATCGGACGTCTGCAAATACCCATTCTCAAGGTAGCGATTCTGGATGGTAATTTTTTCAACCAGAAGAAACATCCCGCACGCAAGTTACTGGACGCCATATCCAAGGCATCAATGGGTTGGAGCCAAGGAAGTGATAGTGAAAAAAGGTTAATCGATAAAATTGAGCATATCGTTGAATACCTATTGGCTGAATTTGAAGAGGATATTTCGGTTTTTGACCGGGCGCTGGATGAATTCCAACAGTTTGTAGACAGTGAAAATGAAAAGATCAGGGAAAATCAGCAACTGATAGCACAACAAGAACAGGAAAAAGAACAACGGGTCAAGGAGGCACAGGCAGCCGCAGATGATTTATTACAGAAGCTACAGTCAAAGCATGAATTCAGTTTTGAAGTCATAGACTTTCTGCAAGGGATCTGGAGGTCAGTATTGTTCAATACACATCTCACCCAGGGCATAAAATCCAATCACTGGAATAATCTGAAAAAGATTTCATCCACCCTTATCTGGACATTGATTCCTAAGGATAACGAAGATGAAAAAGCCAAGTTGTTGAAAACCCTGCCCCCGCTGTTACGTGCATTGGCAAAGGGCATGGACCTGGTGCAGATTGATAACGATCAGCAGAACCAGGTATTTCAAATGCTGATGCATGAACATGCCGTGACCGTCAAGCAAACCAGCAAAAACATCGTGACCCGAGTCGATGATAAAACCGTTTGGCCGGAAGCTAGCATGGCAGAGGCCATGGCCGAATTTAATGACGGAGAAAAACCGGATGGTACGATTGATTTCCTGTTAACCGAAGATGAAACTGGGGAAATCCAGGTGATCGATACCGCTGAATCCGATGATTATGAAAATGATTCAGTGAACGAGGTGACACAAACTCAAACACAGGATGTTATTCGCAACCTGCAGGAATTTACCGATTGTATCGTTAAGGGCGATATCTTTATTGACGAAGAAATCGTCATGGATTCCAATGAATCTGTCGAGTTTCATAAACAGGCAAGCGCATCAGATGAAACAGATGATTACCTCGAGCAGGCACAAGACCTCGAAATAGGCGCCTGGGTTGAGTTCATTGAAGAAGGTGGCCAATCCCTAAACGCAAAGCTGTCTTTTAAGAGTAATGTCACCGGCAAGTATGTGTTTGTGAATCGCCAGGGACATAAGGTTAAAAACATGACCTTATATGGTTTGGCAACCGAGCTTAGAGCAGGGCGGGCAAAATGCATTCAGTCCGTTTCATTTTTTGACCGCGCTATCAAATCCTTTACTACCGGTTTACGTCATTAAAAAAACCCCGTGAATATACGGGGTTTTATTTAAGTGGCAAGAAAGTTACGAGACGATTCCAGGATAATCAGCAATACCGGGGTTGGAAGCTACACCCACGAGTGTTGGATGGTTGATCTTGGGTAATCGTAAGATGTTATCTTTACCCTTCTTGGCCAAAATATAATCACGCACCACGTCCCACATCAAACGTCCTTCGGGAGTGCGGTTAACACTCGCCCAACCGGCTACCAGATAGGTGGTTTCGGCTTCGATTTTATGCCCATTATCCAGGCGCGCCTCAGTGATGCGTTCGTACAGTTTCTTGGATGGGTCAATGGTATAATCCAGGCCACCGATTCGAACCATATCGCCACCTGACTGTAAATAAGGATCGGGGTCAAAAAGGTTGTCAGCCACACCCTCAAGCACATTCATCAGGTCTTTGCCTTTCATTTCCTGCACATAGGTTTCTCCATAGGTCATGGCACACTGGGTCATGACATCTTCCATGGTGATCCAGTCTCCCTTGAGGGTGCTGGTACCCCAACGCACTCCGGCAGACATGGCCACATCGGCGCCATATTCATGACGTAAGGCATTACACAAGACCTGGTCCCAGGTGCCCATGAAGTTACCACGCCGATAAAGGGTTCGATCGGCAATCGCCAATTTTTCGCCCAGGATTTGGTCATAGGTCTTGCCGACTCGTTTGGGATTATAAAAATACTTGCTGGCACGACTTTCAACAATGTTCTTATCATATTTCCTGGAGCGCATCTGTTTGATATAGGCAGACATTTCCTTGTCCGGGGCCAACCAGTCAGAAATGACGGGGAACATTTTATAGGTCATGTTCTTGATGCCGTTATCCACTTCAAAATCCATGACGCCGACATACTTGCTGTTGGAACCCGCATTGGTAACCCAGCATTCATTACCGGCCTTATTTTTAACCTTAACCGGTTTGGGCATGCCATCATGAGTATGTCCACCAAAAACCGCGTTCAGTCCAGGAACACGTTCAGCCATCTTGATATCTACATCCATGCCGTTGTGAGATAACAGGACCACTGCATCCGGTTTTTCATCACCTCGAATCGTTTCCACCAGGTCCGCCATATCATCCTCGCGTAAACCGAAAGACCAGTCTGGAAAGAACTCCTGGGGATTGGCATTTGCAGTACGTGGAAATGCCTGACCTACCACAGCAATACGGGCACCCCCAACCTCTTTAATCACATAAGGTTGGAAAGCATGTCCTGAATCCTCATCATAGAGGCCACGCCCATCATATTTTTCCACCATAGTGGCATACTCGTCACCGAACAGGGCATCTTCTTTGACGCGTACATTTTGCCCAATAAAATCGCCCTTGAATAATGAGACATTGCTCAGTACTTCGTCTTCACGATAAGTGAATTCCCAGTGACCGACCATCACATCAAGTCCCAGAATATTGGATGCTTCAACCATATCAACACCGCGTGTCCACAAGGCAGTGCCAGATCCCTGCCATAAATCGCCACCGTCTATAGTCAGGGTATTTTCCTTGCCGCCTGCCTGATCCCTCAGCATATCCAGTAAAGTTTTCATCTGAGCAAATCCACCGGTTTTGCCGTATTGCATGGCCGCTTCGGTAAAGTTGAGATAGGTATAGGCATAAGCTTCAGCGGTATTTTCCTGGATACCCATTTTTTTCAGCAAGCCTTTACCGACAACATGAGGAGGGCGACCAAAGGCATCGCCGACTCCAAGATTGACATTGGGTTCGCGGAAATAAACCGGAAGCAATTGTCCATGAACATCGGTGATATGCAGGATCCGAGCATTACCCTTCATAGGCATGTTGTAGAAATTTTTAGGCATTTTGCCTATCGCCTGTCCCGGCCACAGAATCGGAACCGTGGAAACGGCGGCACCCGCACCTAAAAGTTTGATAAAGTCTCGGCGATCAAATTTATTCATGTCAACTCCCGGTAGGAAATAGTTATTTTTAAATTAAGCAGGCTATTCAGCTTTAATTTGGTATAAGATGCCGCGCCTGAAAGATTTATTCCTTAATTTTTGTGTATTTATTATCCAGTGCAGTATATCGCAATTAGACTGTTAATTTTAGGCCTATTACTGAGTCCGCCACTGGCAGCTGATGTGGTACGCCCGGCCTTAATTGAGATCAGTGTTTATACCAGTGGACAGATCAGTATTGAAATTCGCGCCAGTGTTGAAGCCTTGTTGACGGGTATCAATGGACGCTATCGGAATACCCAGGAAGCACCCAATGCGGAGGAGTATGACCGATATCGAGTCATGCAATCTGACGAACTCAAGCAAGCCTTTGAATCCTTCCATGCATCCTTGTTAGCAGGCGTCGATCTTAAACTGGATGGACAAACCGAGGCCCTCTCCATACATTCAGTGGACATTCCAGAGCCGGGTTATACCAAGGTGCCACGAATTAGTGTGATTACCTTGCAGGCGCAAGCATCACGTGAAAAACAACACTTGACCTGGTATTACCCGATGCGGTTTGGAGATCATGCCACCCGCGTACGGCAGGTTGATGAAGATAATGAATTATGGCACTGGTCTGACCATCAGTGGATTAAACAGGATGTTTACACCGAACCCTATCCTTTAGACGAAATATTCACCCGTCAATCCCTATGGCAAGTGGCAAAAACCTACACGGTATCTGGGTTTCAACATATTATTCCCCTGGGCATGGATCACATCCTTTTCGTGTTGGGTATTTTCCTGTTAAGCACAAGCTGGAAGCCCCTCTTATGGCAAGTCACCATGTTTACATTGGCGCATTCAATCACTTTAAGTTTGTCCATGCTGGAACTTTTCAGTTTGCCAGCACGTATCGTGGAACCCTTGATTGCCTTGTCCATTGCCTACGTGGCCATAGAAAATATTTTCACTCCAGGTTTACATCGCAGCCGATTATGGATCGTGTTTGCGTTTGGCCTGCTGCATGGGCTGGGTTTTGCATCCATTCTGGCGGAATTTGGCATGCCCAGAGATGATTTTGCATTGGCCTTGATTAGTTTTAACCTGGGCATTGAATTTGGACAGCTTGCAATTCTGGTTATAGCCTACCTCTTATTCGCCATATGGTTTAAAAATCAACAACGCTATCGGCATTGGGTCATTATCCCCCTATCTACCTTGATCGCACTGACAGGTTTGTATTGGTTCTGGGATAGATTGGAATGGGTGGCTTGAGCAATACCGATCTCTAAGCCCTGGCGTCAAGTAACCCGGGTTGATCGAGTCATTAAAGCGCCATTTCTAAATCATCCAGAACGCTATCTATCCCAGCTTGAGCGCACTGCTCATCAGTTTCACCGCCTGGCGCGCCACTGACACCCACCGCACCTACCAGCGCTCCACCGACTTCGATGGGTAATCCACCAGCAGTCATCAAAATCATGGGCGCTCGACCCACCGGCGAATTCGCCCGGTCGCCCAAAGCAGATGTTGCACTATTGAAGTTGGCTGCCGTGTAAGCCTTTCGATGACTGAT
>JASJBW010000116.1 GCA_030066315.1 Gammaproteobacteria bacterium | reverse complement strand
CTGCATACCCCTATTGTAGGTACGGTTACTTTATAGCTTTTCATAATAGAATACCTGAGTATTTAACTCAGGTATTATTATTTTAAGAGGTTATAATGGAAGCTATTGTAAATGGTCAAACGATTCAATTAAGTGAAGCGGGTTGGCTAGAAAACCTGGACGAGTGGAGTCCGGAATTGGCCGCGGAAATCGCCAAAAATGAAAAAATTGCTGAACTGACCGACGAACATTGGGATATCGTCAATTTAGCACGCGAATATTTCACCGAAAATGGTGTTGTTTGTGAACCCCGCGCATTCTCCAAACTGATGAAGAAGAAGTATGGGAAGGATAGAAGTGACCAAAAATACATCTACTCCCTTTTCCCCACAGGTTTAATTAAATGTGCGAATAAGGTTGCCGGTTTACCTAGACCCAAGGGTTGTAGTTGATTTTAAGCGTTTGCTAATGTCGTAGTGGCCAGTATAATTAGCGCCCTTTTTTTTCGGATTTGGGGCCATACATGAATCCTATACGGCCGGTAGTTTATCCTGACCTACCCATTCAAATTGAGGTGTTTACATGAATCAAGCATCCAAGCCAGATATTCCCGATGTACAGGGAAGTGCTGACAAACGCAAAATCGCTATCAATAAGGTAGGTATCAAGGACATTCGTCATCCCGTTGTAGTTCGCGATCGATCTGATGGCATGCAACATACCATTGCCACCTTCAACATGTTTGTATATTTGCCCCATCATTTCAAAGGTACCCACATGTCTCGTTTCGTGAAGATACTCAACGATCACGAGAAGGAAATCAGTGTTAAATCTTTCAAGGAAATGCTCTCAGAAATGTCGGATTTGCTAGAAGCTGATTCTGGCCACATAGAAATGCATTTCCCTTACTTTGTGAACAAGCAAGCTCCGATCACTGGTGTTGAGTCTTTACTGGATTATGATGTCAGCTTGATAGGCGAGATCAACCATGGAAAAACCGAAACCCGTATCAAGGTACAGGTACCCGTTACCAGCTTATGTCCTTGCTCAAAATCAATTTCCGATTATGGCGCGCATAATCAACGTTCCCATGTGACAGTTGACGCGAAAACCCAGGGATTCATTTGGATTGAGGAAATCATCGAACTGGTAGAACAACAGGCCTCCTGTGAGCTCTACGGTTTACTCAAACGTCCCGATGAAAAATTTGTGACCGAACGCGCTTATGACAACCCCAAGTTTGTTGAAGACATGGTGAGAGATGTGGCCGGTAAACTCAATGAAGATGACCGGATTTTAAGTTACGTGCTGGAGTCCGAAAATTTTGAGTCGATACACAATCATTCAGCATATGCCCTGATCGAACACGATAAACAGGCACAAAACTAGATACTCATCATCCAAATTTTCCGACTCTTCATAGTGATGCGGAGCGAGCAATGTCATTAACAGGGCGGGTAATTAATCCAAACTGACCAATGGACACCTGGTAATGAGCGCCATCTAACATGGGCATGAACACGCCCTGTCCAAACAAGGTATCCACAAAACCCATTTTATCGTTCAGCAGGCGTTTCATTTTCCAAAGATCCAGACCTCGAACTGGAGTACTGAGATCATGCATACTGGGCTGATTGGACCTGGCTTGATCAATATCTTCATATCGTCCGGAGAGCCTTACCAACTGATAAAAACTATCCAGCCCAATTAAATTAGCCCAACCTTTCCACTTTAATATTCTGGCATCCAATTGCCATTGATCCCCTTGCAGCACATAGTAATGCTGGTCTTGATCGGATTCCGAAAAAGACAGCGACAACTGGAACTTCTTTGGTTCGAGCTTACGCACATAGACATCGGCAACTACTGATTCATGGGTCAGACGCTGGTAAGTATGAAGATTTGAAAAGGTCAGCAATACCAACAGGAAAGCACTTAAAAAAACAACACTCTGCATACTCCATAAGGCACTCGAAAACAGTCGTTTGCGTTTGAGTTGATGCACAAATCGCCAACCACAGATCACGATAAGTGCCGCCAGTAAAGCACTGATAATCAATAACCCTTCCATTCACTATGACCTAGTCGAAATTGAATCCATCCAGTAGGTTATAGCGCAAAACATGGCCTAATGGATAAACCAAAGGTTCCGTTTTAGCCACCCAATCCAAAACATCAGCCCAATAATGATAATTAGACCGCGTCTCGGCCAATAAATCCTGGTAAGCCGACTGACTATATATCTCGTATTCCTGGCGTTGCGGTAACAGAATCATTATCCCGGTCAGCAACAGGATACCCAGCCAGCGTAACCATAACTTTTCCTGGATTAAAATAAACACGAAATTTAATAATAAATTCATCATATTAAGCAGGCCAAAAATTAATGAAAAGGCAATCGCTACCGCTGGCACAACCAGGTTTCTCAGACTACTTTTACCTGATGCCTCATAAGGGGCATCTGCTTCATACCATTCTTCGCCCGCCTTTAATTTATTTAACAAGGCATTAAATTTTGCAAAATAGACAATGGCAACATAACGTTCTTCAAACTGGGTTTGGTTCAGATTGATCTCAACAGGTCCCGATACCTCATCACCCAAGGCCTGTTGATAAAACACCTGCATCTGATCAATCAAGTTAAATTCTTTTAATTCCGTGCGTGGAGGCAGTGGTGATTGAAAGGTCTCCAGCACTGCTTGTTCATACAGTTGCAGGTATTGCTGTTGCAACTGATGAGTGATATCAGCCAGTAATTCATCATGCTGAGCAAAATTCCATTCAGGTTTGGCTTCAATACCCTGGGTTTTCAGGTCGGCAAACACACTGGCGCGCAAATCCATACTCCTTAAATAATCCAGCTTGGTTGCATACGGCTGAGATAAACCAGCCTGCAAGGCAAGGGTAAGTCTACGCGCTTGAATTATCCGTCGCTGTATTTCTTCCAGATCTTGCTCGCATAGTAATCTTTGATCTTGCGCCATGGGTGCACCAGATTGGCACCAGTCATCGACGGGTGAATAAAAGCCCAACACTTGAGAAAGGCGGAACTCTAATTGCTCTAAGGTTTCTCTCTCACATTCGCGGGAAGAACATGCATTGAAACGTTGTTGCATATTTAATAATAACGCCTGCATATCGGATACCTGTCTGATAGAAACGTTAGCTATACCCCGGTTGGAACCCAATAACTGCTGGAACTGCAACCATTGCAACATCGCTTTGTTCATGGCCGCTTCATACAGCTCGATGGCTTGCTCATGAGCCATACTCTGCTTACGTTCCAGATCTTCGACCATGTTTTGATACTGCTCAAACTGCACTATCACCTGGTCACGTGCATAAAGATAGTTCTTATATAATCGTTGGGTATCATGATTTTGCTGGGTGTTGATCGCATAACCGGCGATCTTGTCTAGTTTTTGCTCCAGGATCTCACGCAAATGGCTTGAGTTGTAGACAAGTAATCCAGATATCGTGATAAACATTTTTCCTTCAGCAGTTAACAACGTGAGCTCATCCATGGCTAATTCTTCTATTTCCAGGAAGCCATTGGAGATGCCATATTTGAGTAAGCTTAAAATTTCGGCTGATCGTCGAGTTTCACTGGTAGAAGAGTCAACCAAATTATCGACCAACTTCTTTTGCCCGATAAATACAAGCGGAAAGACGATAACAGCAATGATGAAAAACTTAATAACCAGCCGAAAAAGATTCAGGGTAGCCTGATATGAGACCAGTAAACGCCAAGCCAGGATCGTCGCGCCCGTCGCTGAAATAGTACGACCATAGATTTCAAGTTGACTGAAATCCATATCCGGTGACATTTCTGCAGAGACATCCAAAATACGGGCATTAAAAGATAACTCGATAACGAGATAGATCAAATTCAATAAAATAAAAAACAGGGTATAAAACGACCCTTTGATTTGATTGAACAAGATTACTTCTCAGATTTTTGTTTGGCACTGATCACGAGCGGGGGCATGGCATCCAGTCCGTTTACATCCATTGGGTTCAGTCGATATACCGAAAGATCAGGTCTCCAGGGCTGGTATTGCGGTTCGGCAGATTGTGCAGTTCGAAACTTCAAATAACCCCGTGCGTTGAATTTCAGTCCCCAGGATTTTAATAACTTATTTTCCTCGGTCACCGGGTCGCCCTGAGCATTGACCAGACTAAAACTAAGTACGGTTAATAGGAGGTACTTAAATTTATTCATCAAAGTTCTTTCCAGCTGAATCCATGTTGTTGACAGGCCAAAACCGGGGTAATGGAAAGCGGTATTGGTTTTAATAAATTCGCCACCAGCTCGGGTGAATTATTTTTTTCTGAAATGTGTGCCGCGATGAGGCAGGTCAGCTGTTCACTCTTCATGTGACCTAACATTTCAAGCGATTGTTGATTCGATAAATGACCAAAACCACCGGCGATGCGCTGTTTCAGGTTGGCCGGATAAGGGCCCTGCTGCAGCATTAAATCGTCGTAATTAAACTCGAGCAATAATCCGTCACAATCGTCATAGGCGTTTCGCATATGTGGAGTTACATGACCGGTATCGGTTAACAACCCAAATTTACAGTGATTTTTTTGATCAACGAAAGTAAATTGGACGGGCTCAGCCGCATCATGTGGCACGGTAACAGCATTGATCTTCAGTTCACCAAGGTTGATTTCTTCAGCACCATGGACGACTTCGAAAACATCGAGACCCAGGGCTCGTGCAGTGCCTACCGTGGTATACACAGGAATTTGGTATTTTTGCGCAATTTTGATGACCCCGGCACCATGATCAGCATGTTCATGGGTCACCAGAATGGCATCTATATCTGAAGGATTTACGGACAGATTTTGTAACCGCTTCTCAAACTGAGATAAGGAGAAACCACAATCGACAAGTACCTGGGTGGTCTCGCTACGGATAATGGTTGAATTGCCTTTACTGCCACTACCCAGAGAAGCAAATTGCATGGTTTTTTATCACGCCCCAAGTTAATGATGATCAAACTTGGGGGATTAGTTTAACAGCCTAAAAGCAGACAATGAATATCCCATATAGGATTATTTTAACTGTGCCAGAAAATAATTAAGCACTTGTTTCGCCGTAGGGCTTTGATCCATACTGCCGCGCTGATTGATGACGTCGACACGGGTTTGATTTGAGTTATCGCTACCTTCTAACGATAAAGTAATCTGATCTAAAATAGCATAGTCTTCATCTACCTCGGGTAATGACAAAGCGGTTTTTTGAATCCGAATGGTCCCGTCATTTTCAGAGCGGTCTTTTTCATCAACCGGAATCGCCAGTCGATCTAATTGATGCAGCAAACGATTCCAGGCCTGTTCAAAACCGTGTTTGACTAAAAGATAGGTTTCTTCGTCATCTTCGTCATATTGAATACTCGCGCGCGCCGCAAACAAACCCAATTTATTCAGCTCGGCACTGACCTCTTGATTCTGCATGCCCAGATAAATCATGATACGCGATAACATGGCCGACTCTTTATTGGGATCCGCTGGCATCATCTGCCAACCTTGTGTACGCCCCGTTGCCACAATTACCGTTTTTTTATCGGGATCTTCAACAAATCGTTCCTGTCCTCGATGAGCCAAAAAAATCAAGGTGCCTGTGTTATCGCTCGCCCGCTCTAAACGGGTAATATACTGATCCTTGCTATCCGCTCCGGCCATACTCTCGAAGATAGCCGCAAAAAATGACTCGGAACCTGATTTAGAAGTAAGCCATTCTGTCTCCATTAAACCCAAAGCAGGTTCATCCAACTGCAGCCGAAAGCCCTGTTCAGCCCAAAAGTTACGTATTAATGGATAGACCTTTTCCGCTTTTTCGGGTACCCGTATCCAATGTAAATCCCCCTGGCCTTCTAGCTTGATATTTTCGATAAGCGGTAAAGTTCTGAGTTCAACATTAAGATTGCCTGTTTCTACATATCGCCCCGTGTTAGCCGCGGTACCCACTTCCGAACCCGGCAAACTGAGGTTTCGATTGGAAGAACGACTAATCAGGTCGGGGGGTATTTCCAGTGTAGGTGTAATTTCACTGGTACGATAATCAATTTCATCATCCGAAGACAGGGTCTCACAGGCTGTCAACAACGTTACCAGGTTGATGGTTATAAATATGCTTAATAAGTGTTTCATAAAACTCCGGCTGAAATCATCGCGGCGCGTACTTCTTCATGGAAAGATTGGTCCAAGGACGTCATCGGCAAACGTAACGTAGGGCCCGATAAACCCATCTGCTGGGTAGCCCACTTGACAGGAATGGGATTGGATTCAACAAACAGCGCCCGATGCAAACCCGCTATCTGC
>JASJBW010000115.1 GCA_030066315.1 Gammaproteobacteria bacterium | reverse complement strand
CCTGAGGAACGCTGGTTTTGCCAGAGATAGCGCGAATCGTAGATTCACGAAAATCCTGGTTCAATACTAATTCATCAAAATCATATCCAGCATCATGCAGCAAACCTTTGGCACGGACGCAGTAAGGGCAACCAATACGCGTAAAGACCGTTACGTTCTTGGGTGCCTGTGCCTGAGGAGCCATATAATGCAACATGGTATCAGCATCGGATACCTCAAACGGATCACCAGGCACATCAGGTTCAATAAACATTTTTTCAATCAGTCCATCTTTTACCAGCATGGAATATCGCCAGGAACGATCACCGAAACCCAAGTCTTCCTTGTTCACCAGCATGCCCATGGCGCGAGTGAAGTCACCATTACCATCCGGTAAAAAAGTAATTTGATCTGCTTGCTGATCAATTTTCCATTCGTTCATGACGAAGGCATCGTTTACCGATACACAAACAATCTCATCAACGCCTTGATCTCTAAAAAGACTCGCCAGTTGGTTATAGCGGGGTACATGCGTTGATGAGCAGGTTGGCGTAAAAGCCCCTGGTAGACTAAAAACGATAACGGTTTTTCCGGCAAATAGGGCATCAGATTCTACATTGACCCATTCATGATCCTGACGGGTACGGAAAGTAACTTGAGGTATGGACTGGCCTTCACGGTTTTCTAACATGGTAATCTCCAAACGTTATTAAATTAAACAGTGTGGAGAGTATGGTTCAGGCCAGTTTATAAGTATAATCGTTTGTTTATATAAATTTGATAGCTTTTGCCGATCATTCGTTGATTATGACGGTATTCGGCAAGTTGGCTTTCAGCGTTTGGCTGATGGCTTGTAAAGCTTGAGTGCGGGGAAAAGTGGGCCGATAGAATAAAGAAACCTGGCGCCAAGTATTCGGCAAGTTCAATTCCCGCGTAATAATCCCGCTCCCCGTTGTCCACGAACCTGATAATGCCAGGGCCGGTACTAGTGTCGTGCCATACCCTGCAGCCACGAGCTGAAGCAAGGTTTCCAGACTGGATGCTCTCAGATTAGCCCATTCTCCTTGCTGTTGGCGTTCTTCCATGTGACAAACCTCAAGGGCTTGCTGAGCCAGGCAATGGCCTTCTGCCAGCAACAGTAACTCCGTATTGTCCAGATCATCTTGAGTAATTTCTTCCTGAGTATAGAAAGGATGTTTTTGCGGGTGTGCCAGCCAAAAAGGTTCGCGATAGAGCGGAATATTGACGAAATCGGTTTCCGGATGTTCTGTAGCCAGAATTGCAGCGTCTATCTCGTGATCATGTAAACGTTGTAACAGGATATCCGTCTGTTCTTCTGCCAACACCAGGCGCATTTGCGGATAGGCCTGTTGCAAAGGTTTTAAAATTAAGGGCATCAGATAAGGACTGATCGTGGGTATGGCTCCGAGATTCAATGGTCCGGCAATGGGGTCCTGAAATGATTGTGCCAGCAATTTGATGGCATCCTTTTGTTCCATGATCAAACGTGCATGCTCGAGTACACTATAGCCTGCCGGGGTAATTTCTACGGAACGATTGGTACGCTCGAATAGCGTGATCCCGAGTTCATCTTCGAGTTTTTTGATTTGCCCACTGAGTGTCGGCTGACTGACAAAACAGCGTTGTGCCGCTTGCCGAAAATTTTGTGTTTCTGCTACTGCAATCAGATACTCGAGATCTCTCAGATTCATGCTGCCATCAGCGTGGAGAGATACCCATTACGTTTTTTCATCATTCCGGTATAGAGCTGCTTGATTTCGGGCACGGTCGATTGTTCCAGGATATCCATCGCGAGGAGATGATTCGTCCATAAATGCAGGCGAGGGTGGCGTTGATCATCAATTAATCCCGGTGACACCTCGTTAATGTAATCCAGGCGTTGAAAAAACGGAGTAAAGCTGAGATCTACCAACGAGACCTGGTTTCCATTGAAATAGGTATCACCACCAAGTTTATGTTCCAAACGATCGAGCTTATTAATCAATGATTCACGTTGCTCACTAAAAGCCGCTTCATCTGCGGCCACAATCAGGTTAAAACTATTCATCAGGCATTCATTACCAAATTCCATCCAGCTTCTATTCTGGGCCTTGGTTAATGGGTCCGAGGGATGCAGAGATTCGCCATAGACTTCGTCCAGGTACTCAACGATCACGGACGATTCAAACAGCATTTGATCACCCACTTGAAGTACCGGCACTTTTCCGAGGGGCGAAATTTCACTAAACCATGGTGGAGGATTCTCAAGATCGATGTACTCGATATCAAAATCTATACCCTTCTGTAATAAAGTCAGAACGGCTTTTTGCACAAATGGACAGAGTTTAAAGCTGATCAGTTTCGGTTTCATAGTGATGTCATCAGAGTTTAATAGAAGTTAACCATTCTAGGAATCAATGGCCCAATGTTAAGGTACCCGATTGGCGTGGATCTGAAGCACCACTCCAACCATCATCAACACGCAGTATTGACTGTGTACTGCCCATAGCCCAGCTACTTCCGGCAAGCACATGGCCTTTTTCCTTAAGCAACCGCAGGGTATCAGCACTAAAACCTTTTTCCAGAGTGAGTGTATCAGGCAACCATTGATGATGAAATCGGGGCGCCTGGGTCGCTTCAGCAATATTCATTTTATGATCAATAACATTACTGATGATTTGCAATGTCGTGGTAATGATCCTGGATCCACCAGGACTGCCCGTGACCAGTAAAACATCGTCACCTGTGGGTGTAAATACTATCGTTGGGCTCATTGAACTCAGCGGACGTTTTCTTGCTGCGATGGCATTGGCTTCACCACCAATTAAACCATAAGCATTGGCCACACCAGGCTTGGCACTGAAATCATCCATTTCGTTGTTCAACAGCACACCGGTACCTGCTGCGGTAATGCCTGATCCATAACTGAAATTCAATGTATAGGTATTGGCCACGGCATTACCCCAACGATCGACAACCGAAAAATGCGTAGTTTCCGGACTTTCTTCAACTGGGCCTAAGCCCGGCTTAATCGCAAGACTGGGGGTTGTTTTAGCGGGATGAATACCTTGTGCCAGTTTTTGAGCGTAAGACTTATCCGTTAACTGGGCCAGGGGTACCTCAAAAAAATCTGGATCACCCAGATACTCACTCCGATCAGCGTAAGCTCGCTTCATTGCCTCGGTCATCAGATGCACGGTTAATGCACTGTTATGTCCAGCCTGTTCCAGATTATATTTTTCCAACATGTTTAAAATCTGGATGATATGCGTGCCACCGGAAGAGGGCGGCGGCATTGATGCGATGGCATAACCACGATAACTGCCGATAACGGGTTGACGTCGTTGAACCTGATATTGTGCCAGATCCTCCAGCGTCATTTCACCTCCCGCTTGACGAACACTTTTAACGATTTGTTGTGCGATTCGACCCTGGTAAAAACCGTCACTGCCTTTGGCGGCTATCGTTTTCAAGGTTTTTGCCAGATCCGGTTGTCGCAAACGGTCCCCGGTTTTATAGGCACTGCCATCGAGTCGATAGAAAATTCGGGCACTTGACGGCCAGGACTTTAGCCTTTTGCTGGCGCGTTCAAGCGATTGTGCCAGGTCACGGCTGACGTTGAATCCCTGTTCTGCCAGACGGATGGCAGGAAACAAAACCTGTTCGGGCGACAGGGTACCGTATTCTTCCAATGCGGATAGGAGTCCCTTCACTGTACCCGGTACCCCAATGGCTAAACCATGAAAACGTGAACGTTCCTTGTCAACTGAACCATCTGCGTTGAGATACATATTCCGATGTGCTGCCAGGGGAGCCATTTCACGGTAATCGATAGCGATGGTTTGCTGTTCAGCGGCCAGGTGAACCAACATGAATCCTCCACCCCCGAGGTTACCCGCCCTGGGCAGGGTGACTGCGAGGGTGAAGCCCATGGCGACGGCAGCATCAACTGCATTGCCGCCCTGTTTAAGAATTTCAACACCGATGCGACTGGCAATCGAATCCTGGGAAGCGACCATGCCATGCTGAGCCCAGACCGGTTGTGCCAGCTGAGGATAATTGAGTATGGGAGCAGTAGCCTGGGACCACCCCATTATGGGAATCAAACTGAAACAAAATACCCATAGGGCACTATGGATGGATCGAAAAAACCCGGTCTTAATGGGAGCTGGTAAAGGCTTTGTTTTGTAAGATTTTCTTTTTTGCCTGTTCATACTGTGATTCTGCAATGACCGTTTCATCCTTGAGTCGTCTTAATTCTTTGAGTTCCATTACGAGCGCATCAGTCGCACTTAGATCGGCTGCATGCTGTGCTTTAATGATATAACTCGACAACTGATCGATAAACTGCTTGAAAGATTCACGATCCGGTTTGTAATTCATCAACTCTAACACGGGGACATGTCCGAATTTACTGTAAAACAAAATTCGGTCCCGTGTTTTCAACAATCCCACCATAAAGGCGATAAGAGTGAAGGTAATACTTAAAGAAAGTGCCATCGTTAATATCTGCTTGTCCATTTGAATCTGGCTGAACCAGCGCAAATAGACCAGTAGAAAACTAAAAATGGCCGTGATCGCTGCGGTAATCAACCAACCTTCCGCCAAATCAAAACTACGCTTGGGTTTTGCATTCAAGTAAGTCAGGTTGGCGCGAAACTTATACTTACCACCATGTTTGAGTCTGACCGACTGATAACATTGGCTATCATTAAAGATGGTAAATTCCCGTGCTTCCCCTTTCAGTTTGTTTTCTTGTACAAATTCTTGATTGATTTGATTGACATCAACCTGTTCTTCATCGGTGAACTGGGTGATATCTTCATTGGAACTGAGATCAATACTTTCCATGCGCAGGTTTCACTAATTATTATGGGCAAATCTAGGTCTTTAAGACTAACACAAGCAATAACGGTTTGAATTATGAAAATTTTCTTATAAAAGAATCTTGTATGAACAGCTTAAAATAGTACAGAAACTTAATATTCCCAATAATGATGCTGGTGCCTCGAAAAATACGCTTAATTTCTATACTTGGTTTCATCAGTCTCACCCTTACGGGGTGTGCAAATTGGTCTTATTACCTGCACAGCATTAACGGGCATTATGCGATTATCGATAAAAGCCGCAAAATCAATACTGTACTCAACGATAAAAACACGCCTCCAGACCTCAGTAACAAGTTGCAAAAGGTTGCCGAGATCCGTGAATTTGCCATCAATCAATTGCATCTCCCCGAGTCGGAAAGCTATACCCGTTATGCCGATCTTGAAAGAACCTATGCATTGAAAAATTTGTTTGCGGCCAGGGAATTTTCCGTACAGGGCCACCGCTGGTGTTATCCCTTTATCGGCTGTGCCGGTTATCGGGGTTATTTTGATCAAAAAAAATTAGCGGCTTTTCAAAAACAGATGGAGTCGCAGGGCTTTGATGTTTATGTGGGTAATGTTGCTGCCTACTCCACCCTGGGATGGTTTGATGACCCGGTGCTGAATACTTTTATCCACTGGCCTGAAGAACGTCTCGCCGGACTCATTTTCCACGAACTGGCTCATCAGCACGTTTATATCAAGGGTGATTCAAGATTTAACGAATCCTTCGCCATGGCAACCCAACAACTGGGGGTGGAGCGATGGTTACAGGCCAAGGGTGAAAAACAGAAATTATCCAGATACCGCAAACAGCTAGATAACCGCCAACAGGTTATCGCCCTGATCATCAATGCGCGTTCCCAACTGCAACAGCTGTATGCTCAAAACATAGATGATGAACAAAAACGACTCAAGAAAAAAACTATGATGGAAAAACTTAAGGAGGATTATGCGAATTTAGCCGGCAGCTTTACCGTGCCTGATGGTTTTAAACACTGGTTTGCCAAGGACTTGAATAATGCACAACTGGCCTCGGTCTCCACGTATTACGAACAAATACCACTGTTTAGAAAGATATTTCAATACCAGCAAAAAGACTTCAAAAGTTTCCTGGACTATGTGAAAAACATGCAGGGATTAAATGATGCAGAAAGGCTCAACTGTCTGCAGCAGTGGCAATCTTTGGCCACCTCCCAGGACCTCTTGGCCATGAATGATGAAAAAAAGTCCACCAATATCACAGCTTGTAGCACTTAATTCACCGAGTGGTGACCCATCCTTAAATCTAAATTGCCCCTGCAAAACTTTTTGGTATCCCCCCGGTTCATCGGTGACTTAAAAAATACTCAAGTTTTTCCGATTTAAGCCGATAGTTGGCCATACCTCCGACTCAATTTTGGTCTGAACTATGAAAACCACGCTAAAAAATGTCAGCATCAAGCTAAAACTCATCGCCTTCGCAACCTTGGCCATCGCCAG
>JASJBW010000114.1 GCA_030066315.1 Gammaproteobacteria bacterium | reverse complement strand
AAAAGGTCAGGCAGACGGAGAGCAAAAGGATCTGCCGATGAAGCAGGTAAAACAACAATACAAAGAAAAAGATACAAAGTTCTCATTTCGTTATTTCCAGGTATTTGAAGGTGAGCTTTTGGTACCTGATAATTTTGAGCCCTACGATATTGAGCTGCTCGTTAAACCGACAACAAAGAAAATCAAGAATTTTTCAGAAAACATTTCATGGACAGAGGTTCTGTCCGGAGGCAACAATTAACGTGTTTAGGAAAAAAAATAATTTTAACTCCGCTCGTATCGATACACTGATCGGGCAGGGTACCGAAATCAATGGTGACCTGGTTTTTTCCGGTGGCTTACATGTTGATGGAACCATCAAGGGTAATGTCAATGCCGCAGAAGGTAGTGATGCTTTATTAATCCTGAGTGAGTTTGGTCAGATAGAAGGCGATGTCAAAGTACCGAACATGGTGCTTAATGGAGAGATCGTTGGGGATGTGTTTGGTTCGAATAGAGTTGAGCTGGCACCTAAATCGCGGATCAATGGCAGTGTTTATTACAATCTGATCGAGATGGCCATTGGCGCTGAGGTCAATGGTGGATTGGTCCATGAAACCAGTGAGAACCTGGCACCTAAACGGCTTGAAGATAAATCCATACCCGCAGGAGTGGAAGCCAAACTGGCCACTGAGTAATAGTTGACTAAACTAGTCAGGAAAGTTATGGTCATATCCATAAGTTTCTTAGAGATGAATTTATGGTAAGTGTAAATATCAGTGCAAACTTTGGCGTACCCTTAAATGCCAATGCACCAACAGTGTTGGAATTCAGCGATGCGGCTGCAAACAAAGCAAAAGCACTCATTGAAGATGAAGGTAACACAGAGCTGAAGCTACGTGTTTTTGTCCAGGGCGGAGGTTGCTCCGGTTTTCAATATGGTTTCACCTTCGATGAAAAAGTGAATGAAGGTGATCACAAGATTGAAAAGAATGGTGTGACACTAGTGATTGATCCCATGAGTTATGAATACCTGGTGGGAGCTGAAGTTGATTATAAGGAGAGCCTCGAGGGTTCTATGTTCGTGATCAATAATCCCAATGCCACCACCACCTGTGGGTGTGGTTCTTCATTCTCAGTGTAAGGTTTAAATAAAGAATAAAAAAAGCCCGCATTTGCGGGCTTTTTTTTGGAATTCATAAACTTAATCATTAAAAATGGATATAACCGTTAAAGTACAGTCCATCATATTCCAGGTTGGTATTAAGATTGTTGACATCATCAAGTTCAATGTTGAAGGATTTAATACCACCTTCAATACCCAATCCCGACTTGGATTCATAACCGACCATTAACGTGGAGTCTTCAGCGGAACTATCATCCAGGCTCAATTGCTGAATATTGGCGCCAATGTAAAATCCAGTTGCAGGTAAATCGAATCGAGCAGATAAATAAAGCATGGGAATGGTCTCATCGATATCGATCGTACTGGCAGAGGTGTCTTGATCGCTGACTGTGACTTTGCCATCAAATATTTTAAGATCCAGGCCGAGATCCAGGTTAATCCAGTTATCCAGCAATTCGTAATACAACACGATGTCATTATGTGACAGATCAAGCGTTGAATTCACATCACCGGTGTAATTGGTTCCTTCGAACGTGAGTGTATTGGCCGTAGTTGAAGAACTGCTTACATCTAGATCATAACCCTGGTATTTGACATTCGGCAAACCCGGGACGGGATGTTCGAAACTAATATTAACTGAAGTGGAGCTGGTGTCATCGTAACCCAGGTCACTCTCCAGAGCGATTGGAGTATTATTGTCGGAACTGAAAGAGCCGGTGATATCAGGCATCCAGTGTTTGGTGCCGATATTCAGTCCTACAAAATCTGCATGAACGGGGCCGCATAATGCAATTGCAGGGATGAGGGATATGGCAGTGCTTTTAAAGTGCATTTGTGGAAGAAAAATTAAAGTCGTGCAAGAATTTTAGCACACGATTTAAAGCTGTCTATGTTAATAATACACGGCGCCCAGAATAGTGAACTTTTGTGCATTTGTAACCTTGGGAAGGTTGCCGGGTTGTTGTTGAAGGGTTTGTTTAGCCAGCCAGGCAAACGCCATGGCTTCAACAAAATCAGGATCAATACCGAGGCTAGCAGTACTGTCTAATTTGACCTTGGGTAAATGCGTCTGCAGCCGATTCAACAAGTGCTGATTATGTACACCGCCACCACAGATAAAGCACTCATCTATCGTTATTTCGAGGTTTTTTATCGCAGAGGCAATGGTCGTAGCGACCAGTTCAGCCACAGTGGCCATTGCATCTGCAGGAGTTAACGCCAGTATGCCGCTGTTTTGTAGCCAGGTAGCTGAAAAGTAGTCGGTACCCGTCGATTTTGGGTGGGGTGCCCTAAAATAAGGTTCATGATCAATGGCGTCCTTTAATTTGTTTGGGTTTATCTTCCCCTGGCTAGCGAACACACCGCCTGAGTCATAACTTTGATTTAAAAATTGGCGACTCAGGAGGTCCAGCAAGGTATTACCTGGGCCAGTATCAAATCCGGTGACCGGTGCGGTGACATCAGCGGGCAAGATCGTGATGTTGGCAATACCACCGATATTGAGAATTACCCGGTTAAGTTGATTATGACGAAATACATCGGCATGAAAAGCGGGTGTCAGCGGTGCGCCCTGGCCTCCCAGTGCAATATCACGACGTCTAAAGTCTGCAACCACCGTCAGACCGGTTTTAGCGGCAATAATATTAGGATCGCCGATTTGAAGGGTATACGCGTGCTCCAGGTCAGGTTCATGGCGTAAGGTTTGACCATGAGAGCCCAGAGCGGTTATTTGTGGTGTCTTTATGTCGCAGCCTTTAATGAAGTTAAGTATTGCTTCTGCATAAAAATGCCCAAGACGACTATCAGTCTCGCTCATCTTGGACAGGGTGGCGGCTTCATCACCAATAAGTTCACTCAAGGCTTGCCTTAAGGATTCCGGGTAAGGGATATAGTGACTGCCCAGTAGTTCAGGTTTGTCACCGGCTAGGAATTTTACCGCTACGATATCCAGGCCATCAAGACTCGTCCCTGACATGGTGCCGAGGAAAATAGGGCTATCGGCAGGGTCACTCATTGTCGAGTTTGGCAATCGTTTCTTTACTCATTAGGTTCAGCATAGACAGGTAGGTCTTGATCTCGCGCGTAAAATGGGTCTTGTATGCCTTATCGATCGGTTCTGCAGCCGGCAATTTCACGGTCAGTGGATTCCGGTGAACACCATTCACTCGAAACTCATAATGCAGGTGAGGGCCGGAGGCCAGCCCCGTGCTGCCCACATAACCTATCACCTGCCCCTGTTTGACCGATTTGCCTTTTCGGGCACCTTTGGCGTATCGGGACATGTGAGCATAGACCGTGGTGTATTTGCTGCCATGTTGAATAAAAACGGTCTTGCCATAGCCGCCTTTTGTTCCCTTGAACTTGATCTTGCCGTCACCAGAGGCACGAATTGGAGTGCCTCGAGGAGCGGCGTAATCGACCCCTTTATGTGAACGCCACTTCGATAATACAGGGTGCCACCGTTTGCGACTGAAACGTGAGCTGATGCGGGAGAATTTGACCGGACTTCGTAGGAAGGCCTTGCGCATGCTTTTCCCCTCTGGACTGAAGTAACCGCTTTCACCTTTCGGGTCCGTGTAATAAACGGCCTGATAACTTTTCCCCTGATTGATAAATTCTGCCGCAAGAATACGGCCATCCCTTATTTTCTCGCCATCCTTGTATAATTCATTGTAGACAATGCCAAACTGGTCTCCTTTGCGAATATCTAACGCAAAATCGATATCCCAACCAAAGATGCCGGCCAGCTCCATGATGATGTTTTCAGAAATTTCACTGTCAGCGGCAGCTTCAAAAAGCGACGAATTGATCGTGCCCGATTTAAAGACAGGAATCGGGTCCAAGGGATGGTGGAGTAATTCGCTGGTCAGTGATTCGTCTTCCAGTCTTTTGATATGCAAGGTCTGAGTGATGTCAGGCATATATTTGAGGCTAACCAGCTGTTGACTGTCATCCAGCAGCATGGAAATGGATTGTCCCGGACGGATTTTGCTCAGTTTCTTGGTCTGTTTGTTGAGGTTGACCACCTTATGAGTGGTAGTCGCACTCAGCCCTGCCTCGGAGAAAATTGAGGCCAGGGTGTCTCCCGATTTTATCTGGGTGGTGATCCATTGTGTGCTACTGAGTGTTTCTGTAACAGGATCTAGAGGAGTGGTTTCGAGCTCCGGTTCCTTGATGCTAGGTAATAAAACAGAATAGTGTAATCGTTGCTGCTTAAGGTTAGAATCCTCGATCTTGGCCGAGCTGTCGGGTAAAAACGACAGTATCAGATAGATCGCGCCAATTAAAGTTACCAGAGCGGTTAGACCTCTGATGAGGCGATTCAGCTGCGGTTTTTTGAAGGGTCGACGACGAAGCCGTTGGGGCGGCGGGGTAGGTCTTGATTTGAAATCAAGGTCTAAATAGCTCATTCAGTCTGATCAACCTGTCGCTGTTCGCTTAGCAGCAGTTAAGTTTAATTTGAGGTTATATATGCACTCAGTAGAAGAAGCATTAGAGCAGATCCACCGAGGCGCCGATGAAATTTTAGTGGAATCGGAGCTGATAAAAAAGCTAAAAAAGGGCAAGCCTTTAAAAATAAAAGCGGGTTTTGATCCTACTGCCCCAGATTTACACCTGGGCCATACGGTTCTGATCAACAAATTGCGCCAGTTTCAGGATCTGGGGCACGAGGTCATGTTTCTAATTGGAGACTTCACGGCCATGATCGGTGATCCGACGGGTAAGAGTTCGACGCGCCCACCATTAACGCGTGATGAGGTTTTGGAAAATGCGAAAACCTATGAGCACCAGGTGTTTAAAATTTTAAATGCTGAAAAAACCACGGTACTGTTTAATTCACAGTGGATGGGTGAAATGAAGGCTTCCGACATGATCCAGTTGGCAGCTAAACACACGGTCGCGCGCATGTTGGAGCGCGATGATTTCAGTAAACGTTACAAGGGTGGCCAATCTATCTCGGTCCATGAATTCCTCTACCCACTGGTTCAGGGTTATGACTCTGTTGCCATGAAAGCGGATGTTGAATTAGGAGGTACCGATCAAAAGTTCAACCTGTTAGTCGGTCGACAACTGCAGGAAACTTACGGACAGGATCCGCAAATTTGTTTGACCATGCCCATCCTTGAAGGTCTGGATGGTGTGCAGAAGATGTCCAAGTCGTTGAATAATTACATCGGCATCACTGATGCGCCCAACGACATGTTTGGCAAGATCATGTCAATTACTGATGAATTAATGTGGCGCTATTTCGAATTACTCAGTTTTCGCTCTTTAGCAGAAATCAAGACATTCAAGCAACAGATTCAACAGGGGATGAATCCCCGTGACATTAAGTTTCTCCTTGCTGAAGAAATCATCACTCGTTTTCATGATGCTGATGCTGCCCGGAATGCGCAAAATGATTTTATTAAACGTTTTCAGAAAGGCGCTATTCCGGATGATTTGCGTGAGGTCACGGTTAATACAGAAAGTGATGAGCTCGGCGTGGCCGCGATGCTCAAGCTTGCCGGGTTAACCCAGAGCACTTCTGAAAGTTTCCGTATGATTCAACAGGGCGCCGTCAAACTGGATAGTGAAAAGGTGACTGATAAAGGTCTAGCACTGGCCAAAGGTAGCGTGGTTATTGCCCAGGTTGGCAAGCGAAAATTCGCTAAAATCAGCATCGAATAAAAAAAATTAAAAAAACTGTAAATAGTCGTTGACGGGGTAGAGAATGTGCTTATAATGCGCGCCTCGTTCAGACGAACTCCCCTCGAATTTGAATAAATTTCAGGCCTGAATTAGAAGCCTGCGGGATGTTTTTTTGAATATCGGAAAGTAATTGAATTTCAGGCATTTTTTATGAAGAAAATGTTTGACAGGGTTTTAAAATTCAATATAATTTCCGCCCCTGTTTTAGACAGGCACTCTCCTGTGGGAGATCATCAGGCATACCCTGATGAAAAGATCTTTAAAAATTGATTAGGTAATTTGTGTGGGCGCTCATGTCAATCATGATGTTGTATCATGACGATTTGAGTGACCAATAACTTACTCGTTTTATAACGTAATAAGTCAAGGTTACTCTCTTCAAAAATGTTATACGGATGCTATCCGTAAATAGCTTTTAACTGAAGAGTTTGATCCTGGCTCAGATTGAACGCTGGCGGTATGCTTAACACATGCAAGTCGAACGGTAACAGGCGGAGCTTGCTCTGCGCTGACGAGTGGCGGACGGGTGCGTAACGCG
>JASJBW010000020.1 GCA_030066315.1 Gammaproteobacteria bacterium | reverse complement strand
GGGTGCTTCTGATTACATTACCAAACCAGTCAATTACAACGTATTACAACGCCGTGTTAAGCAGTTACTGGTGAGCAGTCATTCAGAGAGGCAGCTCAAGAAAGTGGCTTACACAGATCCCCTGACTGGATTACCTAATCGGCCTTATTTTATTGATAAGGCTTCGACCACCATTAAAGAGCATCATGATGAAGGTCTGACGTCAATTTTATTTGTCGGCCTGGATCAATTTAAGATGATTAATGATGCACTGGGTCATGAGACTGGTGACCTGGTCCTGCAATCCGTCGCCAAGCGTTTGAAATCGCTTGGCAATGAGAATGTATTGGTTGCCCGAACAGGAGGAGACGAGTTCTGTATTTTGTTGAATGAAGTATTCGACCTCAATGATGTTGAAAACTTTGCTAAGAATGTTCGCTTCGAGATCAGTCAACCCTTTCACATTAAAAGAGATACGGTCAATGTGACCGCGAGTATCGGTATATCAGTTTACCCGACCCATGGTCAGGACTTACCGCAGTTGATGAAACGTGCCGATACGGCAATGTATTATGCCAAAGATAGTCAAAAGGGTTATTTATTCTTTGATGAAGAAATGGCAGAAAAGGCCACAAGACGACTGAAAGTGCTTAGTGGTTTGCATGAAGCCATACACAATGATCAGCTGGTACTTAATTATCAACCACAGTTTTCAGTAACAGATAAGACCGTCGTTGGCTGTGAAGCCCTGGTACGTTGGAATTCTCCTCATCACTCCACTATATATCCTGATGAATTTATACCCTTTGCAGAAGAGAGTGGTCTCATCAATGAACTGGGCGAATGGGTTATTTTGACTGCCTGTCAACAGCTAAAGAAATGGGAGCAGAATGGTTTTAAGGGCCTCAAAATGGCCATCAATCTTTCCGGCATACAATTGGAACAAGAAGATTTGCCAGAACGTGTCGCTGAAATATTAAATCAAACGGGTATTGAGTCCAGTCAGATAGAATTTGAGATTACTGAAAGCTCATTGATGAGAAACCCCGATGTGTGCCGTCGAATTCTCATTGAGTTAAGAAATATGGGAATCGATATTGCCATTGATGATTTTGGTACAGGTTATAATACCCTGGTTCATCTTGAGCAGTATCCGATAAGTACCATAAAAGTGGACAAGAGTTTCGTGGATAATATCCGCAAGCATGAAGCGCCCAGTGTTATCCAGGGTATCGTGAGTTTCTCAAAGGGATTGAACTATAAGGTGGTGGCTGAGGGCGTTGAAACACAGATGCAGCGAATATACTTGGAAGAACTGGGTTGTGACTATTTGCAAGGCTTCTTGATTGGTAAGCCCATGAGCGCCGCTATTTTTGAGCAAAGTGTATTACGTAAACGGAAACAGAATGAAAAACAGATGGAACTGTCTGTGACCCCTATTTCAAAGCATCGGAAAAATAGAGAATCTCAGTAATACCTAAAATTAAAATGATATTTAAGTCTTAAGCTTGCTTGGAGATCAGTTCTTCAGAATCTGTATTGATCAGGTCAGAAATTTCGTTAGCAGGCAAGGGTCTTCCTAGCAAGAAGCCCTGAACAATATTACATCCAATGGAACTGATATAATCCAGTTGTTGCTCGTTCTCGACACCTTCTATAATCACATCTAGGCTTAACTCTTTAGCCATCGCCACGATAGCCTTGATAATACAAGTTTTATCAGCATCCTTTATAGTGCAGGATAAAAATGAGCGGTCGATTTTCAGTGTTTCTATAGGTAAGGTCTGCAGATAAGAGAGCGACGAATAACCCACGCCAAAATCATCAATACAAATACCAATACCACATTTAACCAGATTCTTTAAACGCGGTAAGATCAGATCCATCTCCTGCATCAATGAGGTTTCTGTAATCTCGACCATAAGTAGACTGCGGGGCAGATGGTATTGATTAGCCAGATCACACAAGATGACATCAAAATTTTTCTCGGCAAGTTGATAGGCGGACACATTGATGGAGAGTTTCAGAGGTGTATATCCTTGATCCAACCATTCGCGTAACTGTTTGCAACCTGCATGGAGCATGAACAAGCCAATTTCACTAATTAAACCAATTTCTTCTGCAACCGGGATAAAGTCATCTGGATTGATCAATCCTTTTTCCGGATGATTCCAACGAATCAATGCCTCTAATCCGACAATTTGATTCGTATGGATATCAACTTGGGGTTGGTAATATGCTTCAAACTGATTATCGTCTAATGCCTTACGGATATCCTGTTCAATACTGTGTCGGTGTTGGTAGATGCTTTGCATATGGTCTGAAAAGTACTCGTAACCATTTTTTCCTCGACCCTTGATATGGTACATCGCCATATCGGCATTTTTTATGAGTTCTTCGGTTCCACTCGCATCATCAGGGAAAACTGAAATACCGATACTGAAGCTAATCGTGATTTCGTGGTTTTCCAATACAATGGGTTTGGTGAATGCGTTCAGTATTTTCTGTGCTATTAAGCCAGCTTCCTCACGGTGTTGCAGTTCAGGTACCAGGATATTAAATTCATCCCCTCCGATCCGAGAAACGGTATCGGAGTCCCTTAGCGTATCCTGTAATCGATTTGCAACATGCTGTAAAAGGTTGTCGCCGATTACATGACCCAAAGAGTCATTGATAAATTTAAAACCATCCATGTCCAGGAATAATACTGCTAATAAGGTTTTATTCCGCTCAGCCTGCGATATGGATAGATTGAGGCGATCCAGAAATAACTCACGATTGGGTAGCTTGGTTAATAAGTCGTGATAAGCCTGGAAATGAATCATTTCCTGGGCTTTTTTACGTTCGCTGATATCACGAGCGACACCATAGGTGCCCAGGTAGGGTGTGCCATCCGCTTTTAGGTTGTACACACCCATGGAGCATAATTCAATGACGATGGTTCTTGACTCAAAGGTTTTAGATTCAATCTCGGGATCGAGGCATTTCAATCTGAACTCTACGTTCTGACTTGCACGATCACCGGTTCTACGTTCATTGAATACATGTTCTGCGATGATGATATCATCCTCATGTACCAGTGCAGAAAAGTGCTCACCAATAAGGTCTTCTGGTTTATAACCCAGTAAGTCAGTGATGCGGTCGTTGATAAAAGTGAAAAAACCGCGATGATCAATCATATAAATGATGTCTGGTGAATTACTGACGATAAAACGATAACGTTTTTCAGATTCCTCAAGCTGTTTCTGTGTGGTTTTTAAATGTAATTTCAAGCTGCGTTTATGCGCAACATTATGAACCACTTTCAGTAGTTGAGAAGGATTGTAAGGTTTGTTCAAAAAGTCCAGAGCACCATCACGAAAAACTTTTGTAGCATTATCAAATGTGGCCTCACCACTAACCACAATAACATCTACATCAATTTGTTGATCATGAATTTTTTCCAGTACTTCATAGCCATCAACTTCCGGCATTTGCAAATCCAGTAGCACAATATCGACCGCAACATTGGGCTGTTCAAGCACGTGCAGCCCCGCTTCACCGCCATCGGCAATCATGCATTGATACCCATTGGCTTCAATGATGGATTTCGTACTGTAAAGCAGATTGGAATTATCATCGACGATCAGGATGTTGATGTTACTTCTATCGAAATCCTGAGCATGCTCAGAAGTGGAGCTCAAAATCGATGACAACCCTTCGTTTGTTCGATACTCGATGTAGGGTTTGGTACCGGACATACTCATGCTCCTCTAATGATGTTTATAGTGTAGTTTCAAGACACTATTCTCGGCAATAAAATGATGAACTCAGCGCCTCCAGAGTCTGCAGTGCTGTAGCTGATTAATCCTTTAAGTTCGGCAACCAATTTGTTGACTATCGTTAGCCCCAGGCCTGAGTGATTGGCCCCTTTGGTGGATTGAACCGGGGCAAACAAACGCTGCAGTATTTCATCGGGTACTCCTGGCCCATTATCAGCCACAGAAATTTCGATGTATTGCTGGCCATTGGCAATAACGAGTGCCTTCGTTTTGATGGTAATCGTACCTTTTTCTGGCAGTGCTTCTGCAGCATTCTTTACCAGATTAGTGATAATTTGTTTAAGTTTATTTTGATCAGTACTGATTTCGGGTAAAGAGGCATCAAGTTCCAATTGGCTATTGATATGGTTCAGTTTATAAAAAGTCGGTTTGAACAGAGGAATCAGTTTATTAATCAGTTCGTTGACATCAACCAGTGGATGATCACCAATCATTTCCTGAGCCTGCTCATCTTTCAATTGCAGCAATATTTTACCGACCCGGTCAACTTCAGCCTTGATGGTTTCAAGATGTTGTTTGTTATCCGAATCTTTTTCCATATCCATGGATAAGATTTCAAGGTAATTATTGATGATGGTTAATGGATTGTTGACCTCATGAATAATCTTGCGTGTCTGGATATCAATTTCCATTTGTTTTTGTTCAAGTTGTTGCTTGTATTCATGAGAAATCTGTTGCTGGCGCGCAAAAGAATCCGCAACAATGGACGCAAAATGCAATAACAATTCGTTGTCGGCGGTGAAGCGTTCGCCCTGTTCTTGGTTGCAGCCTATAGCGATGACACCGATCAGTTTTTCATCATTGATGAGTGGCAAGCACAGCAATTCGGGTGTCATCAAGGCAGCCATTATCTGACGGTCTATAATGGGCAGCTCTTCGAATGTATCCTGTTCATGGCTATAAAGAATTTGCTTTGATAATGCCGCTTCACTAACCAGGCTACGCCGTGATTTCAATTTGATGGTATAGGATCCGTTTGCGGGCAAATTCTTGCTATGACTGGCAATACCCGTTATGACAGTTTGCTCATTGTCCGGGAAAAAGAACATGGCTGAACTCAAACCAAACAGCATCTCCAGATTCTTACTGAACAATTGCATCATGTCCGTTACATCATCAAGATCAGAGATATGTTGTTGTACGCCCTCTAAAAGGGCAATTTGGCGTACTTTACGAGCCAGTTCTATTCGGATGGCCTCATCGTCGATGTTGGCCCGTGGAATGGTATGATCTTCATCAACTTCGATACCAAATCCCTTGGCATCGGCAACGGCAGCCTTCGTGGCCTCCAGCACAAGATTGTCAATAATCGACTGATTCAGACCAAAAAAATGATCCTCAACCAGGTATTTTTTGTTGGTATGGTTCAGTCGGTTACACAGTTGAGAGGCCAGATTGGTTAGTTTGACCAAAGGGTGGGTGTCTTGTAACAAGTCAGCCGGTTTATGTTGATAACGCACACTGTCACTCAGGAATGAATCGACTCCCCATCGTTCAACAATATCTGCAGCCAGATCGGCGCTGTTGACACCATAGCGTTCCTCCTCTTTGTAGAGCAGGGCATTTTGGTCCGAGACAGTAGCCATAATAGACTGATAGCGATCAGGTTCATTGGTTAACAGGACCAATTGCCCTAGCTGATGGATCAGCCCGGCAAGATGAGCCTCATCCGGGTATTCATAACTGGTTAAGTTTGCCAGGTGACGGCAGAGATGAGCACAGATGAGGGCATCTAACCAGATACTTCCCAACGTTTCGCCCAGTTCTTTGCTGAATTGTGAAAAGAATTGATGAACTGCCGAAGTGAGGGCTATGGACTTGATGGTCTTGGTTCCCAAGACAACCAGCACTCGTTTCAGCTCACGTACATCATTCCATTGACTGTAAGCTGCCGAATTTGATATCGAAATGACCTTGGTGCACAGAGCCGTATCTTTCTCGATGATGGCTTCCAGCTCCTCGATACTGACTTCAGTTTTGTGACAGAGGTCAATAAGTTTAATTAAAACATGTGGAGCAGGCGGTAGTCTGGTGCAATCCAGATCTATATTATAGTTAACTGTATTACGCATACTATTTGATATACTGCATTAAATTTATTTAGTAAGTCAATGATTAAATTAGCAAAATTGCCAGTTTTTACCAGGATTTTTAGCCATTATCCGGTTTTGAAGTGAAAAAAACCACGAAATGAACCAACAAATCCAACAATTTCAACATTCGCATGAGCCCGAATCGGCCCAGGTGGTTGCTATTTCGAGTGGCTATTCAGTGGCAGGAAAATCCTCTTTGGCGCTTAATCTGGCTATTTGCCTGTCGAATATGCAGAAAAAGGTATGCGTTTTTGATACGAATGAGACCGTACCTGAACAAAAATTACTTTTTGGAAGACCCAGCACGCTGACCATGCATGATTTGATGATGGGTGACATTTCCGTGGATGACTTAATCTATGAAGGGCCCGGCGGCATTAAAATCATTCCCCAAAGTACCGGAATTGTCGAATACTCCAAGTTACAATCGGAGCACAAGCAAAACCTGTTGCTGGCAATTACTCAGTTGCAGCATGATTATGACTTTCTATTGATCGATACCGCAGCAGGTATTAATTACTCCACCATCAGTTTCTTATTGGGGGCCGGCTGTATTGTCATCACCATTACACCAGATGCCAATTCACTGACCGATGCCTTTTCACTTCTGAAAGGCATTAAGCAACGCGTGTTTCAACAACCCGTTAAGGTCGTCGTCAATCTCGTTGCGGGTGAAATTGAAGCCAAACAGATTATTGCCAGGTTGAGCATTACGGTGCGTAAATATCTGGGTTTGCAGTGTGGCGGTCTGAGTTTTTTTATTATTGATGACCACATGCTGGCAGTGATGTCGCAAACCAGCCTGGTAACCCTGCAATATCCCAATAGCATCCCCAGTCAGTGCCTGAATAATATTGCCCTTCGAATGATTGAATCTGTCCAAACAGATGCGTCAATGTATTCCAATCAATTGACTGAGGTAGATGCTCAGTTGAATGATGGCGAGGAAACCCGTGTAGAATCATCAAATCACCATACTGACTGGTTTCAGCATGCGTTACATTCGATCTATCATGACCCGTTAGAGCAAGTTAATCCAATCATGGAAAAATTAAACGATGTCTGGGATAAGCGACGCCGAATGCTCGAACAAACAGGTCACCATGTTAATGTCATTGAACTGGAATTGCTTAAACTCAAAACGGCCATACATTTTGCCAAACTGGCCGCCCCGGAGAATCCTTAGTATTGGTTTTACCGGATTGACAAGGTAATAAATCCGTCATCAAGTTAAATTCATAAGCTATAGTGAGAGTATGCGATGGTTTTTTATACTTTGCTTTTGTGGTATCACAAATAGTCTGGCAGCCCTGCTGGATAAGGACGACGCTTCGCTGTCATTAAATATAGAAAGCCCAAATCCTCCAAGTGAAGGAATGGATTCATCCAAGGATTTACCGGGTCTTTTACATCTACTCCATCTAAGAGCCCATAACGAGCAGCCTGTTGTCCATCAAGGGAGTAAAAAAATCCAGTTATGTGAAACCTGCCATGCGGCTTCGTTGAATAGGTATAACCACTATTTACCCTTATTAAGGGGACAGAATCTCGAATATCTCTTTGCCAAGATATACAGTTTCAAGACTGATGAGCGCAGTAAACATCCCTTTCCGCCCTATCTTCGATCTCTGAGTAATCAGGATATCATGGATATCAGCTTGTTTTATAGTAATCAGAAAAGTGGTCTCAATAAGAACTGGGTTTTGAGTGAACTAAAAAACACTGATCAGGCAATCAATGACAAAGAAACGGGTCTGGAGACTTGCCAGACCTGTCATGGAAGTGATGGTAAAGGTAGTCAGCTTATCCCCAAAATCTCGGGTCAAAATAAAAATTATTTAAGTTACCGTATTAGAGAGATTGCGAGTCAAAGTTCCAGTATTCATATCGATAGTGTTGCAGCGGTGAAATGTTCTATCAGTAAACCGGGTATTCGTGAGAGTCGACAAATGGCAAGTCAGCTGGCTTTGGTATTGGATGACGGCAGTGTTAAAAGAGGTGAACGTATTTATCTTCAAAACTGTGCAAATTGTCATGACCAGGGCCTTAAGGGTGCACCAAAACTGAGCGACACATTGAAGTGGCAACAACGAGTGAGACAGGGATGGGATGCTTTGGTTGAAAGCACCGTTCAGGGAAAGGCCAAGATGCCCTATCGGGGGGGGAACTGGTTTTTAAGTCAAAACCAGTTGACTGATGCTATCCATTTTATGATTAGCAAGATCGTTACTAACGATTTCACAGCTGAATTCTAGCTTCAAATTGAGGCGCATTTAAACAGGAGCGCACCAAAAAGAGGCTATTAGGAAGCAGTCAGATTGGACTTTCCTCAAGGTAAAATCACAAAACCTCCGTAACCGATTGTAATTCAACAATTAATAAAAAACTGGCACAAAGCTTGTAGTCACTCCCGGCGTAACATTTATTTCCCTTATATTTGGAGAGACTACATGAAATTAAAAACCTTTAAAGTTGCTACTATGGCTTTGGCCTGTTCAGCGATGATGAGCGCTGCTCAAGCCGCTGATACCATTAAAGTCGGGGTGCTGCATTCCCTTTCAGGCACGATGGCCATCAGTGAGACAACCCTGAAAGATACCATGCTGATGCTGATCGAGGATCAAAATAAAAAAGGCGGGCTGCTGGGCAAGAAACTGGAACCGGTTGTGGTAGATCCTGCATCCAACTGGCCACTATTTGCGGAAAAGGCGCGCGAGCTGATTTCCAAGGAAAAGGTTGCCGCTACCTTTGGTTGCTGGACTTCTGTTTCCCGCAAATCTGTATTACCTGTATTTGAAGAACTCGACAGTATTCTGTTTTACCCAGTTCAGTACGAAGGTGAAGAATCTTCCAAGAATGTTTTCTATACCGGTGCAGCACCCAATCAGCAAGCGATTCCTGCAGTGGATTACCTGATGAATGAAGTGGGTGTTAAACGCTGGGTTTTGGCAGGTACCGACTATGTCTATCCTCGTACCACTAACAAAATCCTGGAGGCCTATCTCAAGGGTAAAGGGGTTGCAGAAAAGGATATCATGATCAATTACACGCCATTTGGTCATTCTGACTGGCAGAGCATTGTATCCGATATCAAAAAATTCGGTTCGTCTGGTATGAAAACTGCCGTGGTGTCCACCATAAACGGTGATGCGAATGTGCCTTTCTATAAGGAACTGGGTAACCAGAGTATTTCGGCTGAAGATATTCCTGTTGTAGCGTTTTCTGTAGGTGAAGAAGAGCTTTCTGGTATTGATACCAAGCCTCTCGTCGGTCATCTCGCTGCCTGGAACTATTTCATGAGTGTTGATGCTGCTGAGAACGATGAATTCATCGAAAAATGGCATTCCTTTATCAAAGATGAAAAGCGTGTGACCAATGACCCGATGGAAGCGCATTACATCGGATTCAAGATGTGGGTGGAAGCCGTTAAAAAAGCGGGAACTACAGATCCTGAAGCAGTACAACAAGCCATTATCGGCGTCTCTGTGCCCAACCTCACGGGTGGCTTGGCAACCATGATGCCTAATCATCACATTACCAAACCGGTGTTGATTGGTGAGATTCAAGACGATGGTCAGTTCGAAACGGTCTGGCAAACCAGTGGCATGGTGCCTGGTGACGCATGGTCCGATTTCTTGCCGGGTTCTAAGGATATTTATGCTTCTTGGCGTGCACCGCTCAACTGCGGCAACTATAACGTCAAAACGTCCAAGTGTTCTGGACAGAATTTCTAATTAGATGATCCTT
The DNA here is from genome assembly GCA_030066315.1 of Gammaproteobacteria bacterium. Classification (GTDB taxonomy): domain Bacteria; phylum Pseudomonadota; class Gammaproteobacteria; genus JACNJF01. The sequence continues at coordinate 22,686 of JASJBW010000020.1, read as the reverse complement.
AATACAGGGCCGGTCATCCGGCCCTGTTTTCATACTGAGGGAAGTGGTTCAAGTGTTCCATAATTCCTGACATTGCTTACTTATGATCAAAACTAAATTACTCACTCTGGCTGTTTTCTGTTTTTGGAGCGTTATCAGCCATGCCAGTAACGAGACACTTGAACAGGCGTTCAATTTACTGACTGAACGCAGTTTCGATGATAAATCACAGGCCATCAAACTCATTGCGGAGAGTAATCACGTATCCTCGGTAAAATTGTTGGAGTCCATTCTTGCCGGTGATCTCTATTACCGCAAAAAAGATAAACGTATTGTTTATGCACAAAAAGAAGAATCTAAACTAAGAATTTTTGATGCGCTTACCGAAGAAGAATTAGATCTGGTCGGGAAACGCAAGGTTAAAAAAATTGGCATCAATAACCGATTGAGAGCAGAGCTTAAATTAGCGATTTCGAGTTTGGCACTGACTCATCCCGATGCCGAGGTCAGGCTCAAGTCTGTAGAGGGTATGATCGGAAAGGCAGATGCCACTATGGTTGAAAAACTTAATGGCATGAAGGCTATAGAATCCGATCGTCGTATACTAGAAGCGATCAGTGCTGTGATCGCTTTTTCTGTGTTAGCGGATGGTACCCGAGAACAGCAATTGGATGCCATCGAAGCATTGCAGGGTAATCTAAATCCAGCCGTATTATCAACGCTGAGGCAACTCGGTGAGACAACAGAAAGCGTTGAGGTCAGAAGAGCGGCCCAGAAAGCCGTTAAGAATATAGAATCCCAGGTCGATTTATATGGCTATATTGAAACCCTGTTTTTTGGGTTAAGCCTCGGCTCTATCCTGGCATTAGCAGCCATCGGGCTGGCTATTACTTTCGGTGTCATGGGTGTAATTAACATGGCTCATGGTGAGTTGATCATGATCGGTGCCTACACCACCTATGTGGTTCAGTTGATCATGCCGAATGCCATTGGATTATCCATCCTGGTGTCCATACCGGCTGCTTTCCTGGTATCAGCGTTGGTTGGTATCGCCATTGAACGTGGTGTTATACGATTTCTGTATGGCCGACCCCTTGAAACCCTATTGGCCACTTTTGGTATCAGTCTGGTATTGCAGCAGGCGGTACGCAGTATCTTTTCACCCTTGAACCGTTCAGTGGAAACGCCGCAATGGATGAGCGGCTCTCTGGAAATCAATTCATTGTTATCGATCACCTATAACCGCTTATACATATTCCTGTTTTGTTTGATGGTTTTTCTGGTGTTGTACCTTGTCATGAAAAAAACCTCATTGGGTTTAAATGTTCGTGCGGTATCCCAGAATCGGGCTATGGCAAGGGCCATGGGTATTAAGTCAGAGTGGGTTGATGCCATGACGTTTGGTCTGGGTTCTGGGATAGCCGGGGTGGCAGGTGTGGCCCTCAGCCAGATTACTAATGTCGGGCCTAACTTGGGGCAAGCCTACATCGTTGATTCTTTCATGGTCGTCGTCTTCGGCGGTGTCGGTAATCTTTGGGGAACACTCATCTCTGGACTCTCACTCGGTGTGCTCGGTAAGTTTCTTGAACCGGTAACTGGTGCCGTGTTAGCCAAGATTTTGGTTCTGATCTTGATCATACTGTTCATCCAGAAAAGACCGCGTGGATTGTTTCCGCAAAAAGGCAGGGCTGCAGAACAATGATACGCGCTATTCTGACGAACGATTTCGGTGGCAAGGTTTTCCTGAGCTTGTTGTTTGTTATTACGGCCTATGTGGCCTTTGCTAACCTGATGTTACCAGCTGATCATGCGTTGCATGTATCCACCTATACCGTGACCCTGCTGGGTAAGTATTTAACCTATGCACTATTAGCGATTGCCGTGGATTTGGTATGGGGATATTTAGGAATTTTAAGTCTTGGGCACGGCGCTTTTTTTGCGCTCGGAGGTTATGCCATGGGCATGTACCTGATGCGCCAGATTGGTGATCGGGGTGTTTATGGCGATCCAGTTTTGCCTGATTTTATGGTCTTCCTCAATTGGAGTGAATTACCCTGGTTCTGGTTAGGTTTTGATCAATTCTGGTTTGCTGTGATCATGATTATCCTGGTACCGGGTTTGTTGGCCTTTGTTTTCGGCTACCTGGCTTTTAAGTCCAGGGTTACGGGTGTATATCTTTCCATTATTACCCAGGCTATGACCTATGCATTAATGCTGGCTTTTTATCGCAATGAAATGGGATTTGGCGGCAATAATGGCTTAACGGATTTTAAAGATCTCCTTGGGTTCTCATTACAATCAGATCAAGTCAGGGTCAGTTTATTTATAGCCTCGGCATTAGCTTTGGCGCTCGGCTACCTTTCTTGCCGCTACATCATTAATTCCAAGTTAGGACGCGTTAGTGTCGCCATTCGAGATAGTGAAGACCGCGTACGTTTTATCGGTTACCGGGTAGATTATTTCAAACTTTGGGTATTTACTTTTTCAGCGATTTTAGCAGGTATCGCAGGTGCCCTTTATGTACCCCAGGTAGGTATAATCAATCCCAACGAATTTTCACCGATTAATTCGATCGAAATTGTAATCTGGGTGGCCGTAGGTGGTCGTGCAACCCTGTTTGGGGCCGTGTTGGGTGCATTACTGGTTAACTATGCCAAAACCTATTTTACCGGCGCCTTTCCGGAAGTCTGGTTATTTGCCCTGGGTGGGTTGTTTATCCTGGTCACTATTTTTGCACCTAATGGCATTATTGGTTTCTTCAAACGAAGAAAGAAAAAAGAAACCCAGACTGCTGAAGCTCAGGAGGTTGAAGCATGAATAATGCTCTAAAAGAATTACGTCAGGTGACCCGGCGTGATCGAGTTTTTAATTTCATGATCAATGCCGATGAGTTAGTGCCGGATACTTCCAAAGGTGAAATTTTATATGTCGAAGATTTATCGGTCAGTTTTGATGGATTTAAGGCTATCAATGATTTGAATCTGTATATTCGTGAGGGAGAACTCCGCTGTATTATCGGTCCCAACGGTGCCGGTAAAACCACGCTAATGGATATCATTACCGGAAAAACACAACCCGATACCGGTACGGTCTATTTTGGCCAGGATATAGATCTGTTGCAGTTCAGTGAACCGGAGATTGCTCAGATTGGTATCGGTCGAAAATTTCAAAAACCTACCGTGTTTGAACATCACAGTGTATTTGAAAACCTGGAATTGGCAATGGCGGCCAATAAAAGGGTTTGGCATACGTTGACCGCGACCTTGACGGCTGAGCAGAAAGATCGTATCGATGACATTCTGCACCAGGCGGGTTTATTTGAGCTCAAGTTTGAACAGGCCGCATTGTTATCCCATGGTCAGAAACAATGGCTGGAAATCGCGATGTTGGTCATGCAGGAGCCACGTTTACTATTGGTTGATGAACCAGTAGCAGGTATGACACACCAGGAAATGGACAAGACAGCAGAGTTATTACATCACCTGGCGGGCGATCATTCCGTCGTTGTCGTAGAGCATGATATGGATTTTGTGCGTTCGATTGCCAGTGATGTCACCGTGTTGCACCAAGGTAGTGTGTTGGCAGAAGGGACCATGGACCAAGTGCAGGCAAACCCTGAAGTCGTGGAAGTGTACCTGGGTGAATAAACCATGTTAAAAATTGAACAACTGAACCAGTATTATTCCGAGAGCCATACCTTGTGGGATATAGATCTTGAGTTGGAAGAGGGCAAGTGCAATTGCCTGATGGGTCGTAATGGTGTTGGAAAAACCACATTGTTGAATTGTGTGATGGGATTGCAATCGATTCGCTCTGGCTCCATTATTTTTAATGGTGAAAATATCGCTCGAGTCAATGCCGAAAAGAGGGCCTCTTTAGGGATAGGCTATGTGCCACAGGGAAGGCAGATTTTTCCTCTGTTATCGGTAAAAGAAAATTTGCAGATTGGTTTGGGTGCTCGCGCAGATAAGGCCAAATCCATACCTGAATTTATCTTTGAGTTATTTCCTGTGCTCAAGGAAATGTTAAGCAGGCGTGGGGGCGATCTATCGGGAGGACAGCAACAACAATTGGCCATTGGACGTGCCTTGGTTGTGGATCCGAAGCTTTTAATATTGGATGAACCGACGGAAGGTATTCAGCCCAATATCGTTCAGGAAATCGGCGACATTATCAAACAATTAAGTAGCGAAGTGGGACTGACAGTTTTACTCGTTGAGCAGAAATTACCAATTGTACGTAGAATTGCAGATAATTTTTCTATATTGGACCGTGGGCGTAAAGTTGCTTCAGGGCAGATAGATGATCTCAATGATGATTTAATTAAAGAATATTTAACCGTGTAACGAGGATAATGAAATGACAAAATCACCATCAATAGTTTTGTTGCTGCTATCTCCTGCCACGCTATGGGCTCATGCCGGGCACTCTGGGCCATTCAACTTATCATCAATGGCTCATTTTCAACTTTACGAGGCCATGTTGGTAGCATCCCTGTTATTATTTTTTGTATTATCCCGGCATATCGATGCCGCTTTGAAAAAGATAAAATCCCGTTTTAAAAGAGTTCAAAGCCGACATAAATGAATTTGTCTGCAACATCATCTAAAAACTGGAAGGCAAGTTTAACCTTAGATTTCATTGCTGCTGAACACAAGACCCATCTTGTACCGGTACAACGATATGGCCCCCTCTCGGTTCAGCGTGCTTTTTATCCAGAAGGCCCATTGTGTCATACCTATTTATTACATCCTCCGGGAGGTGTGGTCGGGGGCGATGAATTGAACCTGGAAGTTGATGTCGGTCCTCAAGCACAGACACTATTGACCACACCCGGTGCAACCAAGTTTTACCTCAGTGCGGGACAATCTGCTCTGGTATCGCAGGCTTTCAAACTCCATTCTGGGTCATCATTGGAATTTTTACCTCAGGAAAATATCTACTTTCCCGGCGCAAAAGTCCGTTCAAGAACCAGCCTGGTGGTAGACCAGGACAGTACAGCGTTAATCTGGGAAAAACACAGTTATGGACGTCCAGTTATAGATGAAGCTTTTTCCACCGGTGAAATTATCACAAGTATTGAATTATCAACCAGGGAAAAGTTATTGTTTACGGATACGCAGCGTATCCATGGCCAGGAGATTCAGTGCTCCAGTGGCTTACGAGGCTTACCGGTAGCGGGCACATTTTTAATTTATTCATCCTTAATCACTGCATCGTTGGTAGAGCAGTGCCGCCAACTAATCGGTGAACTGGGTTTTGTAGGAATAACTCAACCGCTTAAAAAGTTGCTTGTGATTCGTTATATGGGGCAGAGTATTCAGGATGCCAATCAATATTTTGTCAGTCTTTGGCAGCTACTCAGGCCCGCGGTCCTTGAGCGAAAAGCCAGTTATCCCCGCATCTGGAATACTTGATGCGGTTTTTATAGCCAATTTAACCAGGTCTTGTTATGGAACTATCTCCACGAGAAAAAGATAAACTATTAATTTTTACCGCGGCGCTGCTTGCAGAAAGGCGAAAAAACAAGGGACTAAAACTGAACTATCCCGAGGCAGTTGCCTATATCAGCGCTGAGATTATGGAAGGGGCCCGAGAGGGTAAGAGTGTCGCTGAATTAATGGACTATGGACGTACCTTGCTAACCGGAGACGATGTCATGGAAGGCGTTGCCGAGATGATTCATGATGTTCAGGTCGAAGCCACTTTTCCTGACGGTACTAAACTGGTGACCGTGCATGAGCCGATCGTTGCCCATCAGGCAGCTCCTGTTAAAGCGGGCGAGGTATTAGCAGAGCCGGGTGAGATCGAATTAAACTCTGGACGCGATAGTATCGAAGTCCAGGTATCGAACACGGGTGATCGGCCCATACAAGTTGGCTCTCACTATCATTTCTTTGAAACCAATGCCGCACTGGATTTTGATCGAGAAGCAACCAAGGGTTATCGCCTGGATATAGCGGCGGGGACCGCGGTGCGATTTGAGCCAGGCCAGAGCCGTAAAGTTACCCTCGTTAAATATGCGGGTGATCAAAAGATCTATGGCTTTAATGCCCAGATCATGGGGGAGGTCGAATAACATGGCTAAGATTAGCAGACAGGCTTATGCCGAAATGTATGGGCCTACAACGGGTGATCGGGTACGTCTCGGTGACAGTGAGCTCTGGATTCAGGTCGAAGATGACAAAACCATCTATGGAGACGAAGTCAAATTTGGGGGTGGCAAGGTTATTCGAGATGGCATGGGACAATGCCAGAAAACATCGGATGAAGTAGTCGATGTGGTAATTACCAACGCATTGATCATTGATCATTGGGGTATTATCAAAGCGGATGTCGGTATCAAAAATGGTAGGATCAACGGCATCGGTAAAGCAGGCAATCCTGATACCCAGGCTGGTGTTGATATTATCGTGGGCCCGGGAACAGAAGCGATAGCGGGAGAAGGGCAAATTCTTACTGCTGGAGGTATTGATTCCCATATTCATTTTATTTGTCCGCAACAGGTCGAAGATGCTTTGATGTCAGGAGTGACTACCATGCTCGGTGGAGGCACCGGACCCGCGACGGGAACCAATGCCACCACGTGTACTCCCGGTCCCTGGAATATTCATCGCATGTTACAAGCGGCCGATCACTTGCCCATGAATCTGGGTTTCTTGGGGAAAGGTAATGCCAGCTTACCCCAGGCCTTGGAAGAACAGATCAAGGCCGGTGCTATCGGCTTAAAATTACATGAAGATTGGGGTACAACACCGGCCGCAATTGATAATTGCCTGTCAGTAGCCGAAGCCATGGATGTTCAGGTCGCTATTCATACGGATACGCTGAATGAATCCGGTTTTGTTGAAGATACATTAAAGGCAATGAAAGGACGTACCATTCATACCTATCACACGGAAGGTGCCGGGGGCGGCCATGCTCCTGATATCATCAAGGCGGCGGGGTATGCTCATGTATTACCCTCGTCTACTAATCCTACGCGTCCCTACACGGTCAACACCGTGGATGAGCATCTTGATATGTTGATGGTTTGTCATCATTTGGATCCCAAGATTGCGGAGGATGTATCTTTTGCGGAATCGCGTATCCGTCGTGAAACTATTGCTGCGGAAGATATCTTGCATGATCTGGGCGCTTTCTCGATGATTGCATCGGATTCACAAGCCATGGGACGGGTGGGCGAAGTGATTACTCGTACCTGGCAAACTGCGCATAAGATGAAGGTCCAGCGCGGTACACTCGAGGGTGACTCCTCTGAGCATGACAATTTAAGGGTGCGGCGATATATTTCGAAATACACGATTAATCCAGCGCTAACGCATGGTATTGCTCACGAGGTAGGATCATTAGAAGTGGGTAAATTGGCCGATCTGGTTTTATGGAAACCAGCCTTTTTTGGTACGAAACCCTCTTTAATTTTAAAAGCGGGAATGATTGCCGCGGCTCCGATGGGGGATCCTAATGCCTCGATACCTACACCCCAACCCGTTCATTATCGACCGATGTTTGGTGCTCTGGGTGCCGCTAAACATGCCACCAGCATGACCTTTATGTCTGCGGCGGCCATTGAAGCCAATATTGCTGAAAAAATAGGTTTGGCTTCTCTGATAGGCAGGGTTAAAGATTGTCGGGATGTAAAAAAGAGCGCAATGATATTAAATGACTATCAACCAGATATCTCCGTGGATTCTCAAACTTATGAAGTCAGGGCCGATGGCGAATTATTAACCTGTGAACCCGCGACTGAGTTACCGATGGCACAGAAATACTATCTTTTTTAATAATGTTTCGGTTTGTAAGACGTTTAAATCAGGAAGCGAATAAGATGAGCGATCCTGTCATGAGCACACTGACCCTGGAACTGGATCAGCGGATAAAATCGCGTTTACGCGTCACACTCGATAATGGCGAAGAGGCTGGATTATTTTTACCCCGTGGGACCCAGTTGCTGGAAGGCGATCTGTTACAGGCAGAAACGGGTGAAATGATAAAGATCCAGGCTGCGCTGGAATCAGTGAGTACCGTTCCCATCAAGGATGCCTTGTCAATGGCACGAGCTTGTTATCATCTGGGTAATCGACATGTGCCATTGCAAATAGCTGACCATTTCGTTCGCTATCAACATGATCATGTACTCGATGACATGGTCCGCGGTTTGGGCCTACAAGTTATCATTGAAAAAGCCCCTTTTGAGCCTGAACCAGGTGCCTATGACGGTCATCAAGGCCACAATCATGCCCATGCAACGCATTCTCACGATCATGTTTGAAGTTGACGCCAGCTTGAAATTAAGTCGTTTACTGCAAATGGTCAGTCCTTCACTGCCCATCGGTGCATATACTTATTCTCAGGGTATTGAGTGGGCTGTTGAGCAGGGTTGGATAGCCACCGAACAGGACTTGATTGAATGGCTGGAGGGTTTGTTAAATAACACCATGGTCTATCTTGAGCTGCCCGTGTTTATTCGTATGCTACAAGCATGGCAGCAAGATGATCAGGACACGCTGCGATACTGGAACGAATACCTTCTAGCCAGCCGTGAAACTGCCGAACTCAGACAGGAAGAAGTGAATCGTGCTCGCGCTTTTTCCGAGATTCTTTTTTCTTTGCACCCTGCAGCCCAGGCAAAAGCGCTTACCTTGCGTCTTTCGCAACATTCGTGTCTCAGTTATGCCTGCCATGTTTGGCATATTGATCGTCAACAAGCCCTGGTAGCGCTGGTATGGAGTTGGCTTGAAAATTTAGTGTTGTCAGCTGTCAAGATCATCCCTTTGGGACAAACCGCGGGGCAACAGGTTGTGTTTCAGTTGAGTGAACGGTTACCAGATATTACCCGTAAAGCTCAAAGCGTAACCGATGCTGATATCGGCGCTTCTTCGATGGCGCTGGCTATCGCCAGTAGTCAACATGAAACACAGTATACGCGTCTATTCAGGTCGTGAGTTTTTAATTCAGGTTAAATTTATGATAGAAAATCATCCTCTCAGAGTAGGTATTGGTGGTCCAGTGGGTTCAGGAAAAACCGCTTTACTGGATCGTCTGTGCAAAGCCATGCGTGAAGACTTTAATCTAGCCGTTGTGACCAACGATATTTATACCCAGGAAGATGCAGAATTTCTGGTCCGTAGTGAAGCGCTGGAAAAGGAGCGTATTGTCGGTGTGGAAACAGGTGGCTGCCCGCATACTGCCATTCGAGAAGATGCATCGATGAACCTGGCTGCGGTGCAGGACCTGGTCGATCGCTTTACCAATCTGGATGTTGTTTTTATCGAAAGTGGTGGTGATAATCTGTCCGCGACCTTCAGTCCGGAATTAGCAGATTTGATGATTTACGTTATCGATGTCTCTGAAGGTGAAAAAATTCCTCGCAAGGGTGGTCCCGGAATTACACGTTCAGATTTACTGGTCATTAACAAGATTGATCTTGCACCTTATGTAGGAGCATCACTCGAGGTGATGGAATCGGATACGAAACGCATGCGCAAGGAGAAACCCTATGTCTTTACCAATTTAAAAGAGGATATAGGTTTGCAGGCTGTCATAGATTTCATTATTCAGCAAGGGATGCTGCAAGCCGCATAATCATCAAGTAACACACTGAAAAAGCTTTCATATAGTCATCATTTCTCAGGCTGGTCTTATGCCTTCAACCGGTTGTCTGTTGATGCTGTTTATTTGCTGTATCACACGCTATCCTTATTAAGGACTCGCTAAATCTCCCGTGACGAATGATAAGCGGACGTGTTAAGGTTCCACGAAAAGTGGCTAGCCTATAGTCACGATAAGGTTATGGAATTATCTCGATTAATATCTTTGCAACCCGGTAACTTTCGCGTTAATTTTCTCCGGTTAATGTGTCTCTGGTTGTGTTTTGCGGGTCTCAGTTTGCAAGCCAGCGCTGAACAACTTCCCGTTGCCGAAGAACTCGTCGTGGCGGTGCCAGAAAAATTTCCGCCTTATTATCAAACCAACCCTAAAGGCGAAACAGAAGGTTTTGCCATCGATATGTTCAATGCGGTAGCGGAACGAGCAGGGTTGCGTTTTCGTTATCAGGTTTACCTGAACTGGATGGACGTAATATCAGCTATTAAAACGGGAGAGGCTGATATCATTCCCATCTTTGGGATATCTCAGCAGCGCAGAGAGTTTCTCGACTTCACATCATCGGTGATGACATTCCCCATATCCATCTTTGTGCGCAGTAGTTTTCAAGAAATCGAATCTACAAAAGACCTGACTAATCGAAAGGTGGCCGTCATCAAGTCTAACGTGGCCGTTCCTGTGTTGAAAAATTTGAAGGATGTAGAGCTGGTTATCTTTAGTGATCTGGATATTGCTTTTCATGCGTTGATTCGAGGTGAAGTCGATGCCTTTGCGCACCCTGAACCGGTGACCTGGAATATGGCTCAAAGTATAGATTTGGACGATAAAATTAAAGCAATTGAGCCACCCTTAATGGAGGTTAAACATGCCATTGCTATTGGTAAGAAACGTGAACAGTTGATGCAACAACTGGATACGGGTTTGAGAGCTTTTTTAAATTCTCCCGATTATGAAAAGATCTATCAGCAATGGTTCGTGTTACCTGAGAAGAGTTTCTGGGATGCCAAGACTGTTTTTTGGACCATGACGATCCTGATGGTGATACTCACGATGCTGTTTCTCATCCTACGGCATCGAGAGTTGATAGCGTTGAATGCATCATTGCAACAACAGATTGATGATGCGACCAGTCAACTCAGCCAGAGCAATGAATTTCTCAAGGATTTAACCGTGACCGATGCCCTGACAGGAATTAATAATCGGCGCGCATTTGAACATAGTCTGAACGAGCTGATGACAAGGGCGCATCGATATCAGCAGAGTTTTTCCATGTTGATCTTCGATATCGATGATTTTAAAAAACTCAACGACACTTACGGACATGATATGGGTGATCGTGTATTGCAGGAAATCGTGGATCGAATCAAAAATACCGTGCGGGATGTGGATATCCTGTGTCGTTGGGGGGGTGAGGAATTTACGATCCTGATGCCAGAAACCCAGAAGGACGGTGCTTTAAAAATGGCCGAGCGTTGTCGACGGGCCATTGCAGAAGAATTGTTTGATGAGGTCGGCGTTCTGAGTATCAGTCTCGGGGGGACTTGTTATCAGCCCGATGATAATGAACGTAAGTTATTTAAACGCGCTGATGATGCTTTATACCAAGCCAAAGCCGAGGGCAAGAACAGGGTTGTCTGGAAATGATCATCAGGTAGCTACCCATTTCAGGGCTTTTCTGCAGAATTATTTTCCTCTAAATAGCGTTTGATCTGATCTTCCCCCAAAGGTTGTTTGCCTTTAACCTTTAAGCTCTCGTTCCATTCTTCGGCAAAATCACGTTGTAGTTTAATATTGATCAGGGCCGTTATCAGCATAGCCAGGAGCGCCCCCAGGCTCGCCAAACCCATATCCTTGTGAGCATCCCAGACATCTCCCTGGGTGCCCAGGTAAGCCATGCCCAGTTCACCACCAAAAAACTCGGCCGCTCCCCATTCGAACAATTCAAAGATCATTGAGGTCGACATGGTGAGATCCAGGGGTAGAAAGTAACCCCAGAATCCTCTGACATTAGCAATACGAATAAATACTTCGCGTATAGGGTAGGCCAGTAGGAGACCATATAAAAAGTGCACCATTCGATCAAAATGATTACGTTCAAACCCCAGGCTCTGGTTCAAACTATATCCAAACTGTTCCAACCAGAAGTCATCGTAAGGAACCTTGGCATAAGTGTAATGAGCGCCAATTTCATGCAATAGCAAAAACAGAAAAATGAGTGTCAGCGAAACCCGGGATAGTGGGAATTTTTTGTAGGACAAGGCAAATGCAATCACAAAAACTAGCACTAAAACATTTTCCAAGGCCCAATCAGCACGATCATGGGGGGCGATGGCTAAAACGATCCATTCTACAGAAAAGATGAGTGCCAGGATCAACAGGTAACGATTATGCGAGATAGTCATACAAAGCGAGAAAAAAATAGGTTGAATGGATTATATCCGAAGATAGACGTTTCAGGATGAAGAAAAAAATTCAGAGATGATTTAACCCCATTAGCATGTTTCGGCCGTTATCAGAATACCCATAACAATCAGGAGATAACGATGAATAACTCAGTGATATTAATCACCTGTATGCTGGTCTTGTCAGTCACTGCCTGTGTGCAGGAAGAGAAACCCATCAGTCAGAAGAACCCGGATTTTGGTGACACTACTATTTCTGCGAAACCCGGGGATGAAATCATTATGCATGACGCTGATATTCGGGTTTTACATGAACATGAGGCAAGTAGGGCGGACCAGGACAACAGCGCAAGGCTTTTGGCTGAAAAAAAGGAACTGGTTAAACAACCGATACCCCAATCGAGGTGGGTTGACACAATGGGTGTGCTTAAACATAAATCTCCGGTAGCGGCGGAATCCATGGTTGGACAGCCTGCATGGACTCAGATGGAAGTTAATCGAGATCGTTACGGTCAGATTACCTCGAATGCAGTCAAGTTGGTATCCGAAGAGCCCGTCTCTACCTTCAGTATCGATGTGGATACCGGTTCTTACGCCGTGGTCAGGCGACATATTAATGATGGATTGTTACCACCCGCTAATGCCGTTCGGATTGAGGAGTTAATTAATTATTTTGATTATCACTATTCTAAACCATTGGATAAAAAAGCACCGTTCAGTATTGCGACTGAGATGGTTGTAACACCCTGGAATCCACACACACGGCTCGTACAAATTGGTTTACAGGGCTATTTACCCGAGGCTGAAGAACGATCACCGGCCAACCTGGTATTCCTGGTTGACGTGTCCGGTTCGATGAAATCGGTTAATAAACTGCCATTATTGAAAAAAGCATTTCGGCTATTGGTCAATCAGTTAGATCAAGAGGATAAGATCACCCTCGTCGTCTATGCGGGCTCTTCCGGTGTTGTACTTGAAACCACGCCAGGAGATCAAAAAGGGAGCATACTGGCCGCGTTGGAAAAACTAGATGCCGGTGGATCGACTCATGGTTCTGCAGGCATCAAACTCGCCTATGAAATGGCTGAGCAGGCTTTTATCCAAGATGGCATTAACCGGGTAATCCTGGCTACTGATGGCGACTTTAATGTCGGGACCGTTTCGCATGATGCACTGATCAACCTGATTGAGCAGAAAAAGGCGCGAGGTATCGCGTTAACGACACTGGGTTTTGGTCACGGAAATTATAATGATCACCTGATGGAACAACTGGCAGATCACGGTGATGGTAACTATGCCTACATAGATAGCTTGAACGAAGCACGCAAGGTGTTGGTTGATCAGGCTTCAGCGACCCTGGAGACTATCGCCAGGGATGTCAAGATTCAAATTGAATGGAATCCGGCCTTGGTGTCGGAGTATCGACTAATTGGTTATGAAAACCGGCTGTTAAACCGGGAGGACTTTAACAACGATAAGGTCGATGCCGGTGACATTGGCGCAGGGCATAACGTCACTGCGTTGTATGAAATAACCTTGAATGACAGTGAGCAACGTCGAATTGAACCGTTACGTTATCAACAGGAACCTCCTCATACCGAATCGATGAGCCCCACTTCAGAGCTGGCATATGTGAAATTACGTTACAAGCAGCCGGAAGAAACACTATCTCGTTTAATACAGCAGCCACTCTCTATGAGTGATATCAAAACTGAATTATCTGCTGCTTCAGAAAGCCTTCGCTTTGCCTCTTCGGTGGCGGCTTTTGGGGAATTATTGCGTGGTGGTCAGTCAGTAAATGCTTTCAATTACGAGGATGTCTTGCAACTCGCCAGAACTGCAAAAGGCCATGATGTTCATGGATATCGAGCGGAATTTATCCAGTTGGTTGAAATGACCAAGCTACTGGACTCTCGCGGATAAGCCATGTTTAATTCATTCCATTGGCACGATGCATAACATCGTGCCACCTTTTATATTCAAGCATGAAAGAACAACACATTACCGATGAATCCCTGTTTGCCACTTACCGAAAAGGAGATATGACGGCTTTCGAACAATTATATGCACGTTATCGTCAGCCACTATACTTATACCTGCTACGTTTAGGGCATGCAGAAGCGACCGCAGAAGATATTTTTCATGACTGTTGGCTTCGCATTATTGACCAGCACGCACAGTTCGATGGTAATCATTTTAAAGCCTGGGTTTATACCGTGGCGCGAAATCTCAGTACCGATACCTTCCGTAAGGCCCAAATCCGTAGGGCCGATGACCAGCAAAACCCGGGGGATCAACCAGGTATGATTTCAACGGAACGTCAACAGGAAGGAGAGGACTGTATAGAATTAATTAAAAACAGTGTGGCAGCCTTGCCGATAGAACAGCGGGATGTATTTTTACTCAAGGAGGAAGCCGGGTTGAGTTTACAGCAAATTGCCGATGTCATGGCGGTTGGACGGGAAACCATTAAAAGTCGTATCCGTTACGCGATGTCCCAGCTTAGGGTGATGATGGAAGAGTGTTTATGACAGATCCTCAAGATGAAAAATTGATCAAGCTGTACCAGCATTCGCGCCAGGAAGAACCTTCGGTTTCCATCGACCAGTCGATTCATCAGGCCGCTGAAAAAGCACTGTATCGCAAACGTAAACGCTGGTTATGGGGGCTTTCCACGGCAGCCATTTTGGTTATCAGTTTTAATGTCGTTCTGGAACTTATGCTCGATACACCCGAGGAACTGGAGGAGGTTATTTTATCCCAGCATGATCAATCAACACGTTCTCCAGCGGAAATGCCTTCAGCCATCAATGAGACCAGGTTTTCATCATCGGTAGCACAGGACGCTGCTGATGAAGCCGCAGTAGGGCTATCCGCAGGGATTTCCGTCGATAAAGAACTGGAGACGGCAGAGTCGGCACTTTCAGCGGACCCACAAAAGATAAAAGCTGAAGGTCCGCGTAACGATTACGACGAGGTATTAAAAGAACGACAGTTCGCAGTGCCAGAACAAAGCAAAGAAGCTTTAACCAATGCTGAATCTTTTCATCCAAAAGCCATGGCTGAAAAGAAAAAGCGGGCATTACCTGTTGTGCCGGTAATTCCTGAATTACCGAGTACGATGAATAGTTTATTGGCGATGAATCATCAGATCACAGGTGAGCAAGCAGTCAGTGGTTTAATGACATTTTATTATCGTGACAAGTTAATCCTAACCATTAAACCCACAAGTGAGCTTGTCCAATATAAGGCGTGGCCGGGATCCGAGGTCCTGGGTATTAAAATGGATTGGTCTATCAAACCGGTACAGAGCCGGGGTTGCATTAAGGGGCCAGTGTATCAATCCTGCAACTTAACTGATCAGGTCAAGGGCCTTTATGAAGATGATCGCCTGGATCATATTCTATGGAATAGGCCCAATGACTAAGACCTATGAACGTTTGTTTTTTGCCTTGTGGCCAGATGACGAGTTGAGGTCCAAGATAAATACAACTTATGAAACTTTCAGTGATATCCAGAAAAAAGGGAGACGAGTACCGCTATATAACCTGCATCTGACATTACATTTCCTGGGTAATATACCGCTTGATGAGGTTGATTGTTATATTGAAAAGGCAAGTGAAGTCAAGGTCAAGCCTTTTGAGTTATCAATTAATCATCGTGGTTATTTTAAAAAGCCCAGGATCGTGTGGCTGGGACTGGAACAGGTCCCAGAAGGCTTGGTCAATCTGCAGCAGCGCCTGGGGCAGCGTATTTCCGATTGTGGCTTTAATCCAGACAAAAGACTTTATAATCCACATATAACGGTTACCCGGAAAATAAGTCAAAATCCGGGGAGTCAGGTTTATCAACCAATACCTTGGGAGGTGAATCGATTTGTGCTGGTAATCTCGGAGCCGGTCGACAGTGGCGTCAGGTACCGTGTTAAAACATCCTATCCCTTGGTTTCGTGAGCGGTTCTTGATCAGAACTCGCTAGGACTGTGAAAAAATTGGATAGGATTTGCGCGTGCAGTTACCTACAATGATCTATATCTCTAAAAATGCCTAAAGGTTTCTGATGAACCGGATTTTAAGCAGTTTGATCGCCTTTGGATGCTTTCTCATTCTCTCTGGTTGTGGTGATTCATCTCAAGGTAATTCGGCAAATCTTCCTGTTTTTTCTGTCCTTGAACGTGATGTTCTTGAACAAGATCTGGGTCAACAGGATTTTATTATTGGGATACGTCTAGATAAGCCTCACAATGAAACAATTAGCTTCAACTATTCAACACAGGACCAGACGGCTGAAGCGGGTACCGATTACCAGTCAGTCAGTGGTTATATTGAAATCAATGCAGGTGAGACCAGTACTCAAATAACAGTACCTATTGAGGGTGATGAGAGCGTAGAACTCGATGAGAGCTTTAGCCTGCAGTTCAGTCATTTAAACCAGGTGATCGCTGCAGAGGAGACGATTTCGCTCTTTATCCGAAACGATGACGATACCCTGGTTCCTGCTTTAGTGAATCGTCCAGTCAATTCGACTTGTTATATTCCTGATCCACCCGCTGATAATAATGGCATCGAATTGACGCAAGTATTTTCAAACCTGGATTTTGAAAAACCCGTACTCATGTTGCAGGCACCAGGTAATAATGATCGCTGGTACGTGGTCGAACAGGATGGATTGATTAAGACCTTTGCTAGCGGAGATAATGCGACGACCCTCTTCGCGGATTTAACGGACCGGGCGGTCTACACGAGTGGGGGGGATGAACGAGGATTACTCGGTATGGCATTCCATCCGCAATTTCAAAGCAATGGACAGGTCTTTTTATATTACATATCGACACAAAATGGTCTACAAACCATTGTCAGTCGTTATATCAGCCCTGATAACGGTTTAACCCTGAATATTCCCGCGTTTAGTAACGAAGATCAGGTTATGGTCATTAATCAGCCGGCCAATAACCATAATGGTGGCCATATCGCATTTGATTCGAATGGCTACCTGTATATTGGTCTGGGTGATGGCGGTAGTGCCAATGATTTGTACCAGAATGGTTTAAACACCCAAACCCTATTGGGTTCAATGCTCCGAATCGATGTTGATAGCGCACCCCAGCCCGGCGACTCTTATGTGATCCCGAATGACAATCCATTTGTAACCGATAATCAGGTATTGGATGAAATCTTTGCTTATGGCCTGAGAAATCCTTGGCGCTGGAGCTTTGACCGGTTAACTGATGAGATTTATCTGGGTGATGTCGGGCAGGGTGCACTCGAAGAAATAGATCGGATTGAGGGTGGCAAACATTATGGCTGGGGATGCTATGAAGGCAGCCTGTTCAATAATAACTATGCGGGTGATTGTACCGGAATCGTCAACACCTTACCCTTGCATGAATATCCACGTTCTGAGGGAGTGACCGTTGTCGGCGGTTATGTATACCGAGGTAGTAACGCCTTGCTTACCCATCTTCAGGGAAAGTATTTATTTGCGGATTTTGGCTTTGGCACTATTTGGGGCCTGGATCCAGCTGCTACCAATCCATCGTCAACGACTGAGGTATTAGCCAGCTCTGCCAAGCAGATCAGTGCTTTCGCTGAAGATAATAACGGGGAGCTTTACGTGTTATCCTGGTCAGACGGAGAAATTTATCGCATTGACCCGGCCATCGCATCAAATTTCCCTATACTCCTATCTGAAACAGGTTGCGTGGACCCCAACAATCCACAAAATATGGATAGCGCCCTGATACCCTATTCAATCAATGCGCCTTTCTGGTCAGATAATGCCGTTAAGGACCGGTGGTTTGTTTTGCAGGATAACACCACGATAACCATTGAAGCGGATGGCGATTGGACCTTCCCAATAGGCAGCGTCCTGGTCAAAAATTTCAGGTTGAATGATCAATTGGTTGAAACACGGCTATTGGTGCATCATGACGATGATAGTTGGGGAGGTTACAGTTACGAATGGAACGATCAGCAGACCGAGGCTACGCTGGTTCTAAACGGTAAACAAAAGACCATCAATGACCAGGTCTATGTGTATCCCAGCACAGCTCAATGTGCGGGATGTCATACGCCCGCAGCAGGGCATGTCCTGGGCGCTGAAATCG
Organism: Gammaproteobacteria bacterium; assembly: GCA_030066315.1. Lineage (GTDB taxonomy): Bacteria > Pseudomonadota > Gammaproteobacteria > JACNJF01. Next base: position 4,593 of record JASJBW010000020.1, on the reverse strand, counting down.
CTCAATTCAACCGCTACCAGCATTACCCGGCTAATGGTGATGCAATTGGCAACCAGATTATATCGCTCGACAATATTGGCCTGTTCTCCAGCGCTCCTGGAGCCATAGAAACATTAGCGGAGATGCCTGATCCTTTTAATACCCTGGTTAATGAGGAACTGCGCGTTCAGGCCTACCTCCATACCAATTGTGCACAATGTCACCGACCCGGTGTGGTCATTCAGGATGTTGATATGGATTTAAGGTATGCAACACTATGGGGTGATCGAGATCTCTGTAACGTGGCGCCAACCCGTGGTGATCTCGGAGTAGCAGGTGCGCAACGTCTGACACCAGGGCGTGCTGATGACTCTTTGTTATACCTTCGTATGAATCGGCGTGACGATGATGCCATGCCTCCGTTGGGCAGTACGGTGGTGGATCAGCACGGTGCAAGGCTGCTGTATCGGTTTATAGAAAATCTCAATCAATGTCCGGGTTAGATTCAATGTTATTCATGTACGAGACGAATCAAGTTCAATAAACGCACCAACTGTTCATTGGGCAATTGTATACCATACGTGTTAAGGAGCCATGCGGCAGCTTGGTCTAAATTGTCAGGTGGAGGTTTCATTTCGCGCAGGAAACCACCCACATCTTCTACAACCGCCCAGGGGTAGATGAGCCAACGCCATTCTTCCAGGTTCTCAGCGACATAATCAGCACTCACCGGTGAACATGTTTTTTCATGCAGTACGGCTATTCTGACCTCGGAGGGTCCCAGGCTCTGCAGATGATCACGTGCCGTTTTCAAGGTATCGCCGGTATCATTCACATCATCCACTAGCAGAATACGTTGCCTTGCGATATCCATACATAAAGGATATTTCACATAAGCCTGCTGATTGTGAACAGCGGCCTTGCGGTAATGCACGATACGAATACTGGTTAAATTAAACAGACCAAGTACATCGCACAATACTCTTGCCGGGGTAAAACCTCCGCGAGAAATAGCCACCACCAGGTCAGGGTGATAGTCACTGGCCGAGATCAACCCAGCCAGTTTATAAACTAGATCATAGACCGTTTCCTGCGAGACCAGTTCGCAGCGTAATTGTTTAGCCATGTCGATTAATCCAATTTGAGTTGTTGTGAGCAGGCTATCCTATTAAAAAAAATTCTTGCCTCTAATCATGAAGAAGGGAGAGGACAAAGCGACATCATTGTCTTGGCTTAAATTCAGTATTCGTTGCAATAAAACCTCAAAGTTTATGTTTAAATCATATGCATCCTTAATTTAATATTGACCAAGGTATGAAGTAATACACAACCCCCTTTAAGGCCTGTACCAATATGGATATTGTCATTACCCTCAATCTGATTGCCCTTTTTATTCTAATTTTGATCCTTGTTAGGATTTTTTATTGTCAACGATGCCTTTGTTGTAAAGGCGATGATTCTGAATAATCCATCATTGTTAGCGCCCAATCATCAGGTTTTCTTTTCGTAAAGAAATGCCTCGATCAAGGCCTTTGCTTCTGCAGAACTCCAATCCAGCATACCGAGAACACCTCCGCGCATGTTGCCATCTCTATCGATTAGAAAGGTGGTTGGCAGGGTTTCGATATCGAAAAGGCGCATAAACTGGGAATATGAATCATAATAGGTCGTGAGTTCGTTCAATCCGTGTTTACGAAGAAATGCTGCGGGTTCTTCATCACCCTGTTGGCCACTTGCGACGGGTACAACGATAAAGCCGTCATCCTTGTATTGTGCTTGCAAAGCATTAAGTTCAGGCATTTCCCTAATACACGGTGGGCACCACGTGGCCCATAGATTGAACAGCACCACCTTGCCCTGGAACTTGTCGAAGGTCACTTTGTGACCTGCTTCATCGTGCATCTCGAACTTGGGAACGGGTGGGTTATTGCTGAGCAAATTGAAACCGGGCAGCCTGTCAGAGGCGACCCGTATAGCATTCCGAGGCAAAACGGCAGTTTTTCTGTCGTTCAGTGTCGGAATGATCCCAGAGTCCTCGGGAGTAGGGTCCTGGCCTAAAGCATTTACGCTATAGCCCAGCATGAGTACAGCAAATACAACGAAAGGATTACACGATCGCATGAAAACATCCTGATGATCTTGTTTTACAAGTCTACCGGCACGTGAGGTGATGAACAACCAGTGCTTAAGGTACTTCAAGAAGTGCTGTACCTTTTCAAGAAGGCCGCAGCAAGATTTGAGGGCTCAAGAATAATGTGCCCAATTGATAATTTTGAATGATCCAATGGATTCATAACGATCTATGGGTATGAAACTATTGAATTAACTTCAAAATAGCGCTTATGATTGGCCTGTCCACTAAGCAAGATTGAAGCAGCAGTGATGACTATAAAAAAATATGACATTGAGGTTGATTGTAGGCATTGCATCTGCTCTGCGTCTGATACGAATAACAGTTTTGAAGTCACCGTGCCCGTATGCGACGTTAAGACTGGAAATTGTAAAAATGCCATTCTTTTCTGCGCGATCTCTTCAAGTCAACACAAGGTTGAGTTTAAAGGCTGGCAAGATCCCGCAGATAATTCTGAAAGGCTGCCAGAAGAATTAAATGCGCGACTCAATAACTTACTGGCTTTTATTGAAGACCATAAAACCTGTGGTAATGAAAATATCTGCCCTGCAGACGTCGTACAAATCGTAAAGCGTTTATCTGCTCACTAGAAGCGTGCTTTTGGTCAATTATCGATGTTTAATCATAGTGATAAATACTCAGTTTCTAGATAATTACAGTATTTTGATCAATTATTTCAATTATGTTGCCAGGTTCCAGCCAAAATACTTTTCAGTTTGAAGGCGGCCATCGCTCAACAATCCTTCTAAACCGTCATCTTATCGATTAATTTTGGGATTTAATGACTATTTGGGGTTAATAACTGGTTTTACGTGCTGAATTAGCTATATATCTACTCAGGTTCTAGAGGAAATGTTATGAGTAGGTTCTTAGCGGTTTTTTCCATCCTGTTATTGGGGCTATCCAGCACAGCCAGTGCACTGGAGTTTTCGCTGTCTATTCAACCCATCTTGCCCAAGAAACAAATTATTGAAGCCTATACCCCTTTGGCCAATTATTTGTCCCGTCAAACCGGCCATACGATTACAATTAAAGGTCATAGTAACTTTATAACCTATTGGGCGGATATGCGCCGAGAAAACGGTTTTGACCTGGTGCTGGATGCAGCGCACTTTACCGATTATCGCGTGAATAAGAAAAACTACGAGGTGTTGGCCAAGTTACCTGATACAGTCAGCTTTGCATTAGTTTCGCATGAAGATGAGCTGGTCTTTGATATCGAAGAACTGGTATTGAAAAGAGTCGCGACACTGGTTGCTCCCAGTGTTGGAGCCATTCGGTTACTAGATTTGTTCACCGATCCTTTCCGTCAACCCATGATTGTTTATGCTCGGGATTCAAACGATGCGGCAAAAATGGTCATGGATAAAAGGGTCTATGCCGCGATTATTCCAACCGCGTTAGTGGGGAGTTATGAAGGTTTGAATACGATCACCACGACTGATTCATTACCCCATATGGCATTTTCTGCTTCACCTAAGGTGCCCCAAGAGGTTAGAGATAAAATTCGCCTGGCCTTGGTAGAAGCTAAAGATACCGAAGCAGGGCAGGAGATGCTGTCAAAAATTAATTTTACGGCTTTTGAAAAGACGGACACCGCGGCTTATGAGAATTATCACCTGATGTTGCAGCACGTATTGGGTTACTAAACAGGCTATCAATTACTAATGATTGATTAAATCAGGCCAGCCTTTTCCCTTAATAATGGCTTATTCAGCACGCCAATCTGGTTTTCTTTAACCTGTATGATTTGATCTTTACATAATTCTTTTAATAATCGAGAAAAAGTTTCCGGTTGCAGCGATAACAAGGAGGCAATTGCATTTTTGGGAATGTCCAGCTTGAATTCATCACCTTTATCTCGAGACAAATCGAGCAAATAGTTGGCAATACGCATCCGTCCTGTCTGCAGGCTCAAGTGATCGATCTCTCCAATCAATTCATGCAAGCGCTTACTTAAATCACCCATGATTAATAAGCAGGTATCATTTGAAGTGCGAAGAAGCTTAAGAAAGTGATGCGAGCTGATTGAAATGACGGTAGATTTTTTCATGGCGGCTGCACTGACCGGGTAAAAATTTAGGTCTAGAAACATGAGGGCCTCAGCAAATATTTTTCCGGCGCCCTCCATTTCGATAATTTTTTCCTGCCCATCGGCAGATTGGCGAAAAAGTTTAATCAGTCCTTCATAAACAAAATAAAAATTATGTACGGTATCGCCATAACGGAATAAAGTTTCGCCCTCTTTGAGTGTTATGACCCTGGAGTATTGGCACATGGAATCCAGTTGTTCATCAGTCAGACGACTGAACAAGATGTTCTGACGTAAATAAGACTCCAGTTGATTACAGTTATTGGTGCTTTTTTTGGTATCCATAACCGAATCCGTACGAATGTTAAAAAATAAGAATATTTTGTCTTAGTGATTAACGGGTTGATATTTATCAACTCTTTTAATCAAAGTATTACAGAGCTTGATATAT
>JASJBW010000008.1 GCA_030066315.1 Gammaproteobacteria bacterium | reverse complement strand
CCGGCAACCAGATCTTCAGATTTTTCTACGCGGTTATCAATCAAGGCAATGAACAGGGACTCGAGCTCATGACTTAAATCACTGATCTCGTTAAATCCCGCCATCTTGGCACCGCCCTTGAGGGTATGTAAATAACGCTGGAGTTCCATGACCAGTCCATAATCAGCGTCTTGCGCCGTTTCATCCTGCTCTGCCCAGGCATGTAACGTATGATCGCTCATTTCCAACAAATCGGTGGCTTCTTCGATGAAGATTTCGACGAGCTCATCATCGTATTCTGAATCAGTAGAAGCGGCAGCCGCTTCATTCATCATGGTCAAGGTATCAATAAATTGATTGGAAGGCTGATCCTCTTGGTCCGGTAGCTCAACGGTATGGTTATCCATCGAATCCATCAAGGCTTCAAGATCCTCCTGAAGATGCCCCGGAATTTGTGGTAATTGACGTTGCTCCACCAGTTCCGATGTCATCACCGAGAGCGCAGCACTACCTTCTCGATAAAGTTGCAGGACCTCCTGGTCTAAACCGGTACCTTGCTCCAGGATAATTTTAAGGGGTTTCTCCAGTAATGAGGCAAGCTGCCCGATACTGGTAATAGAGGCGGTTCTGGATGCACCATGTATGGTATGTAGTGCACGATACAAATCTTCGGTCGGGATAAGTTCGCCATTACCCTCGTCTTGATCAAGGACGGAATTTACGGTGTTTAGGTGCGACTCGACCTCTTGTTGGTAGATGACCAGAAGTTCCGGGTCCAGTTGCAGCTTGTCCACGGTCGGTACTTCCGCCTCGACTACCGCCTGCTGGCTTGGAGCCAAGTCTGCCCCTGCCTCCTCGACGGGCATTGGCTCCGCTTCGCTTAAGACGAAAGGGTCAGGGGGGGTCTCCTCTGTTTCGTTATGGTCTGCTGCCTCTTTTTGGCTTGGACCTGTAGCGGTACCTGGTTCTAAATCTTGGAGTGATTCTTTCGGCTCTTGTCGAGCGACAGCAGGCTCAGGTTCATCAGTGATATCTTCATTATCCTGCTCTGCACTGATGACTTCGGCGGCCTGGTCAACCGCTTGGTGTTTGGTTTTACGAATTTCTAACACTTTATCCGCCTTGAACTCGGCCAAGGCTCGTGCCAGCCCTCTTAGATAGGGTATATCTGCAGTCGGTGGTTTCTCAGTCTTTAATTCTTCTACAAGTTGCGGCAAAGCCTCGGCAGATAGGCCCACTGCATCAATCACCTGAGACGATGGTTCCACACTCTTATCGATGATTCGGTTTAAAAGGTTTTCATAATCCCACGCGAACTCACCGATCTTCATTGCGCCCACCAAGCGCCCTGAACCCTTAATTGTGTGAAAGGATCGACGAATATTTTTTAACGCATTCTCATCTTCAGGATGCAGTTTCCAATCCTGTTGTTGCTGGCGGATATTTTCAGATTCTTCTTCTGCTTCTTCGAGATAGATTTCCAGAATATCCGGGTCGCTGTCAGGTTTTAGTACCGGCATATCATCGATTACGGGCTCGATCTGAACCACGCCAGCTTCCGCTAAGCGCGCCGCTTCAACTGCTTGCATTTCTGTTTCCGAAATCTGTTCTAGCGGTAACTCTTGGATATCCGAAGGTTCGCCCTCAAGCGCTACGAATTCCGCTTCTGAAGAAGGAGCTTCGATTGATGGGATATCCGACTCAGTTCCCTCAGCGATCCCGGTATCAGGTACAACAGGCTCTTCTGCGATCGGATCCAATGTTTCATCAACTGCTGAGATAAAATTTTCACTTTCATCCAGAGCGCTGACCACTTGTGCCCCATCTGGCTCTTCCGAAGACTCCTCTACTTCGGCAGCGGCTACGGGAACCGATGCGACATTAACTGCATCATCCCATTGCTCCTGCACGTTTTCACTGACAGCGTCCATCGCAGTGGTCTCTTCTAAGACTACCGACTCAGACATTTGCGGCTCTTCACCCTGCAAAGCTTGATTGGGTTCAGAATCAAGTTCGAAATCTACTTCAAGATTATCTTCTAGAAGATCTTCTTCCGTTTCTAACACTGGCTCAGTGGTTAAATCCTCTACTGCCTCTGCCTCGAAATCATCCTCAATGATCTCGTCCACAAGAGCAGATGTTTCTTCAGAAAGAGCGATTACTTCGGGTTTTTCAACGGGAATTTCAGACTCGGCATGCACTGATTCCATGACTTCAGCTTTCAAACCACTACTATCCGGAACATCATCTTGCGGGCTATCCAGTGTATCGTGAATTTCTTCAAGGTCAGCATTGATATCACTGACTACTGAATCCATGGTTTCTTGAGAAACCCTTTCCTCAATCGGATTTACCTCAACATTACTGACTGCTTGTGGCTCGGCCAATTTAGAATCATCATCCGGCACTTGGTCCTGCAATTCTGCTTCCATATTATCAAGGTTGACGTCCATCAAACTGGTGGCATCGTCAATGACCTCAACATCTTCATCCGAATCATCCGCTATTAACAGATTCTCGTGATCATCCAGGGATTGGGTAATATCATCGTCTTCGCTTTTACCTTCCAGCAACAATTGCAGTTGGCTATCAGCGAAATCCAGTATGGAATCGGCGTCACTACGTTGTTCGCCCAGCGCTTCCAGGAAATATTCGATGCTGACCACGACCTGTGATAATTGGTCCAGGCGACGAGTATCCATAAATTCAACAACATCCTGCTCGTCCAGGTATTTAGCCAAACCTTCGACAACAACCACCGCTCGATCCTGGTTGAGCAGTGCCAGTGCACCCCGTGTCTCCAGTAACAGGGTCTTACACAATTGTAAATTCTCTGCCTTAGTAGAATCCTTGATAAAATCGAGAATGGCATCCTTTATTTTTTGAATGTCATCTAATGCAGCGGTTACTACACCGGATAACATATTATCCATCTCAAAATTCTTTGATGCGGCCTGCCCAGTTTCCTCGGTTTCATCCTGCTGGATGAACTGACCCTTGTGCATCATTTCCAACGCCTGATCGACCTGCAACAATTCGGCAGCCATATCAAGGAATTTATCCTGGTCAGGTGTTGCCTTACCCTCTATGACTTCCGTGATCGTGGTAATCTGAGCTTCAATAATTTGGCGTTGTGGTCCCAGCCCAATCATTGCGAGGGTATCTGAAATGACATGCAGTTCCTGGGGAATATCCTGCAATTGAGTCGTATCCGACATATCACTGTTTACATAGACCTCAAGTGATGATTTGACCTGTTCAAGATCTGCCTTGATTGCATCAGAAACAGTTTTTAGTAATTCCTGATTGGGTCCTGCAAAACTGGCATCGTTTTGATCTTTTTCTGCCGGTAAAAACTGTTCCAGTCGGTATGCCGTTTTGATGGCCTGACTTTTAGAACCATTACATTCAGGCTGTGCGATGTAATATAAAAAGTTTTTGATCAGTTCAATGGGTTGGTGCTGTAATAGATCTTTTTCCCCCAACTGAATCATACTGCGAAAAATCGCGTCTATCTTCCCGAGTAACATTTTGACAGACATACCGAGTGAGAGATCACCACGAGATACTGATTCGATCAATGCACCCACAATCCACCAGAACCGTGCTACCTGTTCTGAAGAAGAACGATCTTCAAGAATTTCAGTAATTTTTTCCAGGCGTTTTAAATGGATATCAACATCTTTATCGCGAATAACTCCAAGAAGGGAAAACTGGTAAGCAGGACGAATCTTCTTAGCCAGTAGTCTTGATGCTTGATTACTATTTTCATCGATAGCATCGATTTCACTGTCGTCCATATGCATGGACAGATCGGGTAAGAACAGTAACTTCTCGGAAAACAAATCCTCGTTTTTCGCTGCACGAATATCATTTAATGTCGGCAGAATAGCGATCGGAATATCCTTTTGCCCAGCCTGAATATGCTCAAGATAATCGGGTAATTGCAACACCGCACGTAACAAGACCTCAAGCGCTTGCTCATCTTCTTGATTGTTGGTGGCAATAAATTCGCAAAGTGAGCGCATTTCTTCGGTCAACATGGCAGCACCATATTGCTCGATCATCGTCAATACGCCCTGTATATCGGTAAGCTTGGTTTGCACGGATGTCAGCAAGGCAACATCCTTCTCCTCAACAAAGATGTTAAGCTCGCTGCGGATCGTTGCGAGATTGTCATCTATGGACTTTTTAACCCATCCTAAGGCACTTTGTTTAATGGATGTATGTTTAAAATCCATGCTCAACCTATATTCTTAAGCTTGTTTATATTCTTGGTCGATGTTCGGCAAATCATTCACATCATGAATCACCGTGCTATCAATCATTTCCACACCAGGTAACTTGAAACCTGCCACTGAGCGGTGCAAGGCTTTCACCATATTAGACAATTCACCAATAGAGTCTGAAGCCTCAGCTGACCCTTCAGAAGTTTTAAGGGTGAGCTGCTGGATTTCATTCATGGTTTCGGTAATATCCACACTGTCTTTTGCATGTTTCTGCGTAGCATTGGATATTTGCAATATGCGTTGAGCCAGATTAGTGGATACCGTTTCTATCTTATCCAGGGCACTACCCGCATCCTCAGCCAGGTTAGCCCCTTCAACCACATTTGAAGTACTTTGTTCCATGGAGGAAATGGCCTCATTGGTATCGGCCTGAATGGTTTTAACCAGCGCTTCTATCTGCTTGGTGGCATCACCGGTTCTTTCAGCCAAGCGCTGGACTTCGTCAGCAACCACCGCAAAACCACGACCAGCCTCACCCGCCATTGAAGCCTGGATGGCTGCATTTAACGCCAAGATATTGGTTTGATCAGAGATTTCTGTAATCAGATTAACTATATCCCCAATCTCTTGAGAGCTCTCACCCAGTCGTTTTATTCGTTTGGAAGTTTCTTGTATCTGTTCTCGAATCGATTCCATACCAGAGATGGTTTTACGTACAGTTTCTCCACCTTTATGCGCAATATTCACGGAGTTACGGGCCACATCCGCAGAATCTGACGCGTTTTTAGAAACTTTACTCATACCTTCGGAAATCTCGGTAATCGAGGAACTCGCAGTAGATATTTCGCGCGCTTGTTGTTCACTGGCATCGGCCAATTGTCGTGTGGTGGACTGGGTATTTCTCACCGCTGATGTGACCGACTCTGCGGTATTATTGATGGTTCCCACAAGATCGCGTAATGCATCAATAGAGTAATTCACGGAATCCGCTATGGCTCCAGTGATATCTTCAGTGACCGTGGTATGGGTCGTCAGATCACCATCAGCGAGATTGGTCATTTCGTCCAATAGGCGCAAGATTGCGCGCTGATTACGATCATTTTGATCCTGGGATTCGGCCAACTGCTTGTTCGAATCCCTTACCAGTTGAATACCCAGCATAATCAAGAGCACTACGGCAAACAGTCCGGCAACATATGCCGCCAGGTTATAGATCTGTAACCGGTCATCATACAGGGCAATACTATTTTCGAGATCTCTGGAAGCAGATAGTATCTTTGGACTGATCGTCTGGATATCACTAGCAGCATCCCGAACTTCAAACAGCTGTGGTGAATTTTCCAGGATCTGATTGACATTCTTTTTCACGACTGAAAATAGGTCTGCCAACTGCAATAACTGGCTGACCACTTCATCACCGGTAAACTGATTGATACCCATCTCTTTGTTGCCTTCGAGCATGGCAATCAGTATGCGTTCGATTAGTGCTGTTTCGCGACCGAACTGATCAGCCGCCGCCATAACCACATCACCACCGCTCATGATCTGGTTCAAACTATTCTGCACACTTTGAATCAACGCTAACTGGCGGGCCGCAGTCGCTATATCACTTCGAGCAGCCTTGCTTTTTACCAGAATTTTGACAATTTCATCAGAAATCACCAATAACTCTGGAATGGATTCATTAATCAGGGTTACAAATTCACTTACCGTCTCGATAGATTCACGGGCTTCCAGTATGGTCAGGATACTGAGATCATATTCCTCCCAGGCATTTTCAATATTTTCCAGATCAGCCGATAACTGGTCGGGAATCGGCGGTAAACCCTGGTCACTATCACCCGCTTTAAGTCGATTGAGTGTATTAACAAATCGAGCCTGATACCTTTTCAGTTGAACAAAAGCGGCTGAATTACCGATGGAAGCTTCCAGAGCATAGGTAGCAATCTGCTGTGAAACAACTTGTTGTTCATTAGCTATCGAAGCATAAGCCTTGCCATAACGTGCTTGAATGGTTTCATAGTTAAACAAGAGCACCATTACGATAATCGATAATACAATCCCCAACGAATAAAACAGGACGGCTTTATTACCTTTAGACTTTACTGTTCCGGTTTTATTTTTTCCCGGAAAAATATTCTTTAATTTATCAACGAGTGGCATGTAACCTCCAATTCATAAAGTCAACATGATTAAACCACTTTGAGGAATTGCTCATGATTCACCAATTTTTCAATACTAAAAATATTCCATTGCGACTGTTCATCACTGAATACCCCATCCAAATAAGGTTGCAGCGTTCCCATTTCCGCATCATTCGACGCGAGTTTTAATTCAGGTTTAAAGCGGCGCAATCCAAAAACCTCTTCAACGAGGAGGCCAGCAACCACATTATGTAGATTGACCACCAGAATTCGTCTTTCAGCAGCTGTATCGATATAGTCACCTTGCAAAAACAAGTTCATATCCAGTATAGGCATCAGGGTGCCCCGTACATTGGCCAAACCCCTAACCCAGGCCCTGACCCCCGGCACCCGGATAGTTCCTGGGGGCGGTAGTATCTCCGCAATCTCTCCCATATTAGTGATCAGTCTCTTTCCATTGAGACGAAAACCGATACCCACCCAGTCATCAACCACCTGAGTACCCGTGGGTAACCCTTTAGCATGATGACGACAACGTTGATCTACATCCTGTAAAATCTCAAAAGGTGAATTGGCCGCCATCGGTTAATTCAATACTTTTTTAATACGGCCAATGAGATCGGCTTCATTGGCAGGTTTAACGATGTAATCTTTAGCGCCTTGACGCATCCCCCAAATTTTGTCTGTCTCCTGGTTCTTGGTTGTAATGATGATCACCGGTATTTTCGAGGTGGCTGGATTTCGGCTCAAGTCTCGCGTGGCCTGAAAGCCATTTTTACCGGGCATAACGACATCCATAAGGATACAGTCGGGCTGAATCTCGATCGCTTTTTCTATGCCTTCTTCACCATTCGTGGCAACCGAAACCTGAATCTGATTTTTTTCGAGTATGGTCTTAAATACATGAACTTCAGTGGGAGAATCGTCAATTATCAATATATGGGTCATTACCTTAATCCTGTCTCTATGCTACTGGCCGATGATTTACGCCCCATTCACATGGGAGGTGATTGCACCAATCAGATCTTCTTTAGAAAAGGGTTTTGTCAGATATTCCTCTGAACCCACGATCCTTCCTCTAGCACGATCAAAAATACTGTCTTTACTAGATAGCATGATGACCGGCGTTGCTTTAAAGGTCTGGTTATTTTTGATTAATGCGCAGGTCTGATATCCATCTAACCTGGGCATCATAATATCGACGAATATGATATCTGGATGATGCTCGGTGATCTTCGCCAGTGCTTCAAAACCATCGGTCGCGGTAACCACATCGCATCCTGCTTTTTTTAGTAACGTTTCAGCACTTCTGCGAATGGTTTTGCTGTCATCGATCACCATGACCTTGACATTCAACTGCATGGCCTCCGCCTGGCCACTTGATTGTTGAGACTCTTCGCTCACATCTCCCCCGATTCAGAAAAGGTTGATCTTTGTCAACTCGTTAGATCAGAATTATAGACAAATTTACGAGTTAAACCAGTAATTTATTAAAGTATAGTAAAGTAAATTCTACGTATTTTTTCCACGTTTTTTTATCTGAAATATTTTTCCATTACGCCTGTAACTTCAGTAAAATATCGACAATCACTCAATACCTACGTTTGCATGACAGCTCTAACATTACCGTCAGTACCTCATTTATTGACCGCCAATTCTCATCCCATCGAAGAGATTGAACGTCATATCCTGGACCACCAGGACGATATCGAAATCTGGTTACGCCAACAGTTTAATTGCGCGCCTGCACCTTTCTACGCCAGCGTCGACCTCAGGAATGCTGGCTATAAACTGGCTCCAGTAGATACCAATCTTTTTCCTGCTGGGTTTAACAATTTGAATCCAGCCTCTAAACCTTTATGTATCCAAGCTATTCAGGTAGCCCTGGAAAGGTTTTGCCCCGATGCCAAAGGCATCATGATCATTCCAGAGAATCACACCCGTAATCTCTTTTATCTTGAAAACGTTGCCAGCATTCAGGAATACATCACGCTAGCGGGTTATCGCTGCGCCCTGGGCACCCTGCGTGACGATATTGATTCGCCAACAACGATCCAGTTGCCATCCGGGCGTAACATTGTGCTTAATCCGATTAAACGCCATGATAACAACCTGAGTATAGGCGACTTTACGCCATGTGCAGTGTTATTGAACAACGATCTTTCTGGCGGGCGCCCTAAACTCCTCGAAGGGATTGAACAAACGATGATCCCCCCCCTGGATCTAGGTTGGTCGAATCGCTATAAATCGGATCATTTTCAGATTTATGAAGAAGTAGCCAAGAGCTTTGCTGAACTCATCGAAATTGACTCCTGGCTGATTAACCCCATGTTCACCAACTGCGGCGCGATTGATTTCATGAAACGTGAGGGCGAGGATTGCCTTGCGGAAAATACTGACGCATTGTTGCAACGTATCCAGAAAAAATATGACGCGTATAACATCCAGGAAAAACCTTATATAGTGATTAAGGCCGATCAAGGTACCTACGGCATGGGTATTATGGTGGCCTCTTCCGCAGAGGATGTGCGCCGACTCAATCGCAAACAACGCACGAGAATGTCAGCCACAAAAGAAGGGGGGGATACGTCCGAAGTGATCTTGCAAGAAGGCGTGCCCACCCGAGAAACATGGGGAGACAACAAACTCACAGCCGAGCCCGTTGTATATATGGTCGATCACTATGTCGTCGGTGGTTTTTATCGTATGCACGCCAAAAAAACCTCTACCGATAATTTAAATTCACCCGGCATGTCTTTTGAGCCCTTGGCGTTCGCCGAAGCCTGTAATATGCCTGACAAGCACCTGGCGGAGGATGCAGGCCCCAATCGCTTTTATGCCTATGGTGTTATTGGCAGGCTGGCCTTACTGGCAGCAGCCAGGGAAATCAAGGCCGCAGACTAGGATTAAAAACACCCCATGTCAGCACCCAAGCTGGGCATTGTGATGGATGCCATAGAAACCATAAAACCTTACAAGGACAGCAGCTTTGCCATGTTACTGGAAGCGCAGCGACGTGGCTGGGAAATCAATTATATTCAGCAACAGGATCTGTACATGCATGACTCGGTGGCTTACGCCGATTGTCAACATTTACAGGTAACTGACCAGACATCCCATTTCTTTAAGCTATCAACCACATATACACAAGCACTGAGTGATCTTGATGTCATCCTAATGCGCAAAGACCCGCCTTTTGACCTGGAATATATTTACAGCACTTATTTGCTGGAACAGGCCGAGGAACAAGGTACGCTGGTGATCAACCGCCCCCAGAGCTTGCGCGACTGCAATGAAAAACTGTTTACCCGTGAATTCCCACAATGCTGCACGCCAACACGCGTTGCGCGTAAAAACGCGCGTATTCATGAATTTCTACGGCAGCATCAGGATATCATTATCAAGCCATTAGACGGCATGGGCGGTCGTTCTATCTTCCGCATTAAACGGGATGATCCGAATACCAATGCGATCATTGAATCTGTCACCGAACATGGTACCCGCCAGGTGATGGTGCAACGATTCATTCCTGAAATCATCGAGGGTGATAAGCGCATCCTTTTAATTGATGGCAAACCCATACCCTATGCCCTGGCACGCATACCTGCTTCTGGAGAGAATCGCGGAAACCTGGCTGCAGGCGCCACTTCAAAAGGCGTGCCATTAACCGATAGAGACCATTGGATATGCCAACAGATCGGGCCCAAACTTAAAGATAAAGGCTTAGTCTTTGTGGGCATCGATGTGATAGGTGACTATCTCACCGAAATTAATGTCACAAGTCCGACATGCATTCGGGAATTGGATAATGCCTTTGACTTGAATATCAGTGGTGAATTATTTGACAATATTGAGGATAAGTTAGGTGAATAGATTGCCTTATTAACTCTTTGCTACAACAATGTAACTGATGGTTAGCCATAACATATTTAACAAATTCGGCTATAGTCACTGCTGAAAGCAACGAATATGAAAGACACCTATTTTTTCCAATCAATCTTAATTCAATGTCAGACAACGGGAACCACTTGCAGAATATAGTTTATGACCGCCGTTACCGCTGATCCACCCGTCCGAAGCATAAACGCCGCGGATCGACTCGGGTTTACGCTTTTCATTGCACTTTCTCTCCATGTTATCTTTATTTTGGGAGTGGGTTTTACGCAATCAGACGCAAACCAGGCTGAATCGACGCCCAGCCTTGAGATCATTCTCGCCAATAGCGAAAGCCCTGAACAACCGGATGAGGCAGATTACCTCGCCCAGGCCAATCAAAAAGGCGGCGGCAACCAAGAAGAAAAAGCCCGTCCCAGTGCACCTGTTGCTGCAGCGACACCGGTTGACCAACAAGGCATGTCCGATCGCTCTCAACGACAACAATCAGCCCATCGGGTCAAACTCGAAAAAATTTATTACATCAATCAACGAGATGCGGAACGCCAGGTAGTGCGCTCCAAAACCCATACCCAAACAACATCCAATAAGACCAACCTGAATAAGGTTGAACAACAACAACGAGATATCGCTAGCTTGCGTGCCGAGATTCGTAAATTGACTCAAGCTTATGCAAAACGACCTCGAGAACTGGTCTTAACCGCCAATACACGAGAGGCCGTGGAAGCCGGCTACCTGGCTCGCTGGGTTAACAAGATTGAGCGTATCGGCAATCTAAACTACCCGGCTGAAGCTGAAATCAATAAGATTGAAGGCAGTTTACGTTTAAACGTGAAAATCAATGCCGCCGGTGAGGTTGTCGATGTAAAAATCACCCGCCCATCGGGGCAAAATATCCTGGACCAAGCCGCCAAAAGAATCGTGAAACTAGCCCAGCCCTTCGCTCCGTTCCCCAGTAAACTCAAGGAAAAAGCTGACCAGATAGTAATTGTGCGGACCTGGCAGTTTAATTCCAACCAATTTACCACGCATGGCAAATCCTGATGCCCAAGGCAAAAAATAACCTAGTGGATCAGTATCTGTTAGCCACGCCCAGTATTCAGGACCCCCTATTTGCCTCGAGTGTGGTCTATATGTGTGAACATAATCAGGAAGGTAGTATGGGCGTGGTTATCAACCATCTTTCTGACCAGACCTTAAAAAATATTTTTAAGCAATTGGACATTGAATGTGACAATCCCATTATCCTTGATCAACCCGTTTATATTGGTGGCCCGGTAAAATTACAGCAGGGTTTTGTCCTCCATGATGCCCTCACCTCCTGGGATAAAACCATATCCGTTGGCAAAGACACATACCTGACCAGTTCGCGCGATATCCTTGAAGCTATCGCGCAATCCAAGGGGCCTGAACATTACCTGGTTCTACTCGGTTTTTCAGGTTGGTCAGGAGGACAACTGGAACAGGAATTACAGGAAAATTCCTGGCTCACAGCACGAGCGAATCCAGCTATTACCTTTAGTGCAGAGACCGATCAAAAATGGCAGATGGCATTTGACACGTTGGGCTTCAATCTGGATTCGCTTTCGCCGACAACCGGAAATGCCTGATTGATTCATGCCTGCTGAAAATTTAACGGTGTTGGGTTTTGACTACGGCACCGCTTGGATAGGAAGCGCAGTAGGACAAACCCGAACTCAGACTGCCTCTCCTCTTACCCCGATCAGGGTTATACGAAATCAACCGGAATGGGGACAGGTTGAAAAACTCGTTTCCACCTGGAAACCTGATCGACTCATTGTGGGATTGCCAACCACCATGAATAATGAAGAACATGAAATGACCAAACGGGCGCGGCGCTTTAGCCGTCAATTACAGGGACGATTTAATATTAAGACAGAAATGATCGATGAACGCTTAACGACTCGTGAGGCTTGGCAAATCATTGAACAAAGCGCACAAAGACATCAATCGAAACCTCAATTGGACTGCATTGCTGCTGTACTAATCACTGAGACCTGGCTCAACAACCAGTCTTCTCTTGATCCCTGAATGGGATCTAAATATGAATAATCATATTACAAAGTATAAAAAGATCATTTAGCCTGTTTTATAATTATGGTATAAAGCGCATACCTGAAACACTGGTGAACAAGAGTGCCCGATTTAGCCGTCGATTCATTAATTAATAAACTCACTGATGCACTGGCTCCTTTATTTCACTCTTCTGATCATCCGATCATCGTCGGCATCGAAACTGGCGGATACTGGATAGCTCAAGCCATCTATAACCATATTCAACCCGATACTGAACTGGGGAAACTGAATATTACATTTTATCGGGATGACTATACCAAAATCGGCTTACATCCAACGGTTAAACCTTCCAGCCTGCCACATAATATCGATGGAAAAACCATCATTTTAATTGATGATGTACTTTACTCGGGCCGTACTGTCAGAGCAGCCATGAACGAACTATTTGACTACGGCCGACCGGATAAAATCATACTGGCGATTCTTATTGACCGGGGCGGGCGAGAATTACCCATACAGGCTGACTATATCGCGGCCAATATGTCTTTGGAAAAAGGGCAACAAATAAAACTCGATGGCCCAAATCCGTTATCTCTATCGATCCTAGAGGGTGAGTCGACGTGAATAACGCAAACCTTCAATTGACCGATGAAGGAAAGCTTAAACACTTCTTAAGTATCGAAGGACTTAATCACGCCATCCTAACTGACATATTAGATACCGCGGAATCTTTTACCTCAGTGACTGACCGGAGTATCAAAAAAGTACCCATTCTGCGTGGCAAGACGGTAGCCAATCTGTTTTTTGAGGCCAGCACACGGACACGTTCCACTTTTGAACTGGCCGCACAACGTCTTTCAGCCGACATTCTCAATCTCAATATCAACACCTCAGCCACGGTAAAAGGAGAATCCCTTTTGGATACTCTGCACAACCTTGAGGCCATGCAGATTGATATGTTTGTGATTCGTCACCAGGACAGCGGCAGTGCACACTTTTTTGCCCAGCATGTTCACCCGGGGGTAAGCGTTTTAAATGCTGGCGATGGTCAACATGCTCATCCAACACAAGCCATGCTGGATATGTTTACCATTCGACGTTACAAACAGCAGTTTGAAAATTTAAGCGTAGCCATTGTAGGCGATATTAAACACTCACGAGTAGCACGTTCCCAGATCCATGCGTTAAACATTTTAAACACGGGCGAAGTTCGTATTGTTGCCCCCCCGACCTTGTTACCCAAACAGGCAGATACCTTGGGTGTACAAGTGTTTCATGACATGAACCAGGGATTACGTGATGTTGATGTGATCATCATGCTACGGCTGCAAAAGGAACGTATGACCGGCGCTCTACTACCCAGCGAAAAAGAATATTTTCGTCAATTTGGTCTTTCCAGTGAACGTTTACAATTCGCCAAACATGATGCCATAGTCATGCATCCGGGGCCTGCTAATCGCGGTATTGAAATTGAATCCTCAGTCATGGATGGAAATCAATCGGTCATCCTGCAACAAGTCACCTTTGGTATTGCTGTACGCATGGCTGTCATGTCAATGATTGTCTCCAGCGGAAAGGAAAACCCATGAAAACGATCATTCAACGAGGCCACCTGATTGACCCATCAACTCAGCTGGATAAAAGTGCCGATATCTACATCGATAACCAACTTATTGTCGGCATCGATGATGCGCCAATCGATTTTGTTCCGGATCAAATCATCGATGCCAGGGATAAACACGTTATTCCGGGCCTGGTCGATGTACAATGCCGGGTCCGTCAACCCGGATCGTCACAAAAAGCTAATACGGCAAGCGAGACCAATGCGGCAGCCCATGGCGGCATCACCAGCATTTGCTTGCCCCCTGATGTCACTCCAGTTACCGATAATGCCGCCGTGGTAGAACTGATTCATCATAATAATCAGAAAGCGGGTAATCGCTGCCACCTCTACACTATCGGTGCACTCAGCAAAGGGCTCGAAGGTGAGCAACTGAGTAACATGGGCACACTAAAACGTACAGGTTGTGTTGCCCTCAGTAATGCACTGAAGCCTTTTGGCAATAATTTGATCCAACGTCGCGCCATGGAATATGCAGCGGGTCAGGAAATGCTTGTTGTGATCCAGCCTTATGATCAGGCTTTACATGCCGATGGCTGCGCCCATGAAGGCTCTCTGGCTACTCGCCTAGGATTACCACCTATCCCTGAAGCCGCAGAAACAGCGGCTTTAGCCAAGGATATTGAACTGGTCGCACAAACCAGTGCACGAACACATTTTGGCCAACTTTCCTGTGCGCGTTCTGTTGACATGATTCGCCAGGCCAAAAAGGACCGATTACCGGTTACTGCAGATGTCGCCATTCATCATCTTTTCCTTACTGATCGGGACATAGACGGCTTTGACACCAATAAATTAACATTCCCACCCTTACGTAGCGAAGCCGATCGTGATGCATTACGCGAAGGATTAAAGGATGGAACCATTGATTGTATTTGCAGCGACCATCAGCCTCATGACATTGATGCCAAGTTACAACCATTCCCCTCGGCGGAACCGGGTATCAGCGGCTTGGATACCCTACTACCACTAATCTTTCGGTTGGTAGATGACGGCATTCTTGAATTACACCAGGCCATAGCGGCCTCAACATCGAACCCCGCTAAGATTTTTAAACTACCTGCGGGTCAATTAGCCACTGGAGAATTGGCTGATCTGGTTATAGTTGATCGACAAGCTCATTATAGTTGCGAACCCGAACTATTTTACTCGGCAGGTAAAAATACCGCTTTCAAAGGCTGGGACTTTTCTACTAAAGTTGTCAAGACCCTGGTCGCAGGAAAGCAGATTCAATAATCTGTGGAGTTAGACTTGAGTGATAACAGAATGCCAGCCGCAATGGCTACGGCACCTATTAAATGGAATCCATAAAGTTGCTCTTCTAATAAAACAATAGCCATCAGCGTTCCCAGTACCGGCATCAAATGAATAAATTGTCCGGCGGTGGCGGCTCCTACCAATCTAACACCCTGGTTCCACAATAGAAAAGCTCCAACTGAAGCAAATGCAGCCACATAAAAGATTGCTAAACTATTGCTTATATTCAATACCAGAGGAGCCTCATCAAAAGGATTTAACCAGTAAAAAGGAGCCAATATAATCAGACCTATGATCATGGTAATCAGCAGAAAAGCCTGAGAAGACAGACCCAATGGACGCCAACGCAGACCAATCGAATAGACTGCCCAAACCAATGCTGCTCCGAGTATCCATAAGTCTCCCCTATTGAAAGATAACGTAAGTAGATTAGTCCAACGCCCCTGAACAACCAGTGTAACCACACCAATACTAGAGACCATAATGCCCAACATCTTCAATCGATTGATAGGCACGCCCGGTTTAATCCTAGACAGGAGAATAATCAGGATCGGGATAAAACTATTAATCAGTAATGCGTTGGTCGCGGTGGTTTCCTGCAAGCCAAGATAGACAAAGGTATTAAAACCACTCACCCCCAGTACACTCATTAACAAGAGGTAGCGTAAATGTGTACGTATAATGAGCCATTCTTCATAAACGTACTTCAATCCAAAGGGTAAAAAAAGACAGAGTGCGATTAACCAGCGCCAGTAAGCGAGTGTGATCGGCTCAATATCAGTGGCTATGGCGCGCCCCAAGACAAAATTTCCTGACCAGAAAAGTGCTGAGCCACTTAACATCAGGTAGGCCCAGTTTTTAGACATCAGAGCAGATATTTACGCGTAAGGAATTACTGTTCTTCGCTGGGTAGCGCCAGCTCATCAGGGAAGGGGTTTTCATTAAGGTTATGGCGACTGTCCCCCCGTTTTTGTTCACCGCCAAAATTAATTTTCCACTCAAGATTGGTACTGGAATCAGCATATGCCAGAGCACTTTTAATCGAAATTTTATCAGCCTTGTATAGATCATAAAGTGACTGATCAAACGTCTGCATTCCCACTGTATCACCTTTTTCCATGATTTCCTTGACTTCGTTGAAATTACCCTCTCTGATCAGCTCAGAGATATAAGGAGAATTCAACAGTACTTCGACAGCACAGGCCAATTTACCATCCATTGCTGGCACCAATCTCTGGGATATAATCGCATTCAAGTTTAACGATAAATCCATCAACAGTTGTTCGCGCATGTCGGTCGGAAACATATTCATCATCCGGTCCATGGCCTGGTTAGAATTAACCGCATGCAAGGTAGTCAAACAAAGATGACCTGTATCCGCATAATTAATCGCCGCCTGCATGGTCTCACGATCCCGAGCTTCACCAATCATGATAACTTCAGGCGCTTCTCGCAAAGCCTCGCGCAAGGCATTCTCATAAGATAACGTATCGATACCGACTTCACGCTGCGAAATGATGGCCTTATTATGGGTGAACACAAATTCTATGGGATCTTCTATGGTCAGGATGTGACCGCCCTCAATGCCATTTCGATGATTGATCATTGAAGCCAAGGTGGTTGATTTACCAGACCCGGTTGAACCCACCACCAGTACCAGCCCGGTTTTTTCCATAATGATTTTTTTCAGAATTTGCGGTAGCAGCAATTCATCAATCGAGGGTATTTCCCACTTGATGTATCGAATCACCATGGAAACTTCAGAACGCTGAATAAATATATTCACACGGAAACGACCCACATCAATCAGGGTAAACCCTAAGTTTAATTCACGATTGATTTCAAAATCCGTCACTTGTTCATCGGTTAATAGGCTATAGGCGAGTTTTTGCACCTGTCCGGATTTTAACGGGTTTTTCGCCATGGGTGCAGTGCGCCCATCCAGCTTCATGTTGGGAGGAGCACCGGTCACAAAAAACAGGTCAGATGCCTGTTTTTCAGCCATGATTTTCAGGTAAGGCTCGAGTAGTTTCGTGGTGGGTTCACGGCTCATGGAAATACCTCTATATCATGCCACCGGGAGTGTCATCATCCGATTCTTCCAGCTCAAAGTCATCACGGTGATCATCTACCAAACCGGACTTACGCGCAGTATCACTCTCAAGCTTGATACGCAGGCGAATATCATTCACGGAATCTGCATTTCTAACCGCATCTTCATAGGTAACCTTGCGCTCTTCGAAAAGGTTAAACAAGGCCTGATCGAAGGTAATCATGCCTGCCTCGCCTGACTTTTTCATCAGGCTTTTCATTTCATGCACTTCTCCCTTGAAGATTAAATCTGCCATCAATGGGGTATTCAGCATGATTTCCACGGCAGGTATACGCCCTACGCCATCTATACGAGGAATCAATCGCTGTGAAATAAGTCCTTTCAAATTCAAAGATAAATCCATCAGCAATTGCTGGCGGCGCTCTTCCGGAAAAAAGTTAATGATTCGATCCAGGGCCTGGTTGGTACTATTAGCGTGCAGGGTTGTCAGGCATAAATGTCCAGTTTCCGCAAAAGCAATCGCATGCTCCATCGCCTCTCGATCACGGACCTCACCAATCAGAATAACGTCGGGGGCCTGCCGCAGGGTATTTTTGAGGGCGATTTCATAGTTATCGGTATCCACCCCGACTTCGCGCTGAGTCACGAGGCAGTTTTTATGTTCATGTACAAATTCAACCGGATCTTCGATCGTAATAATATGACCATAACTGTGACGATTACGATAATCGACCATGGATGCCAATGAAGTTGATTTACCTGAACCGGTACCGCCCACAAAGATAACCAGTCCGCGCTTGGTCATGGAAATTTCCTGTAGCGTTTCCGGGAGATTTAATTCTTCAAAACTGGGGATCTCTGAATTGATAATCCTTAATACCAGTCCGGTGCTACCCCGTTGCACAAAGGCATTGACACGAAATCTTGCCACTCCCGGAAGTGCAATAGAAAAGTTACACTCCTGATTTTGTTCAAACTCAGAGACCTGCTTGTCGTTCATGATGGAACGCGCCAACATCTGGGTATGATTAGGTGCCAGGATTTGCTTGGAAACGGTATTAATCTTACCGTCAATTTTCATCGCGGGTGGTGAACCTGAGGTAATAAATAAATCTGAACCATCCTTGCTGACCATCATGCGTAACAGATCATGCATGAAACCTATCGCTTTATTTCGATCCACTCTGGACTCCTGTTCTGTCTCTTAGTCGTTCAATATCACGGTTACAATGAATCCGGGTTCGCTGCCTTACGCTGGGCTTCTTCCTTGCTAATGAGGCCCTGTGCCAGAATTTGCTTTAAGTTTTGATCCAGGGTTTGCATACCCATACTTTGACCGGTCTGGATAGCAGAATACATTTGCGCCACCTTGTCTTCACGAATCAGGTTGCGGATCGCCGGGGTACCGATCATGATCTCATGGGCAGCAACCCGTCCTCCTCCAATCTTCTTTAACAGGGTTTGCGAGATTACTGCTTTTAAGGATTCAGATAGCATGGAACGCACCATCGCTTTTTCCGCAGCAGGGAATACGTCGACGATACGATCGATAGTTTTGGCTGCGGAACTGGTATGCAAGGTACCAAAAACCAGGTGGCCGGTTTCTGCCGCGGATAAAGCCAGGCGTATCGTTTCCAGATCACGCATCTCACCCACCAGAATGGTATCGGGGTCTTCACGCAGTGCCGAACGCAGTGCCTCGTTAAAACCCAGGGTATCGCGATGAACTTCACGCTGGTTAACCAGGCATTTTTTACTTTGATGTACAAATTCGATTGGGTCTTCAACCGTTAGAATATGACCGTACTCAGAGTCATTCTTATAATCGATCATGCCTGCTAGAGTGGTGGATTTACCAGACCCGGTCGGGCCGGTTACCAATACGATACCACGCGGATATTCGGAGATGTCCTTGAATATGGCCGGCGCATTCAAATCCTCAAGAGTCAGTATTTTTGAAGGGATGGTTCGAAATACACCACCAGAGCCTCGGTTATGGTTGAAAGCATTGACCCTGAAACGGGCCAGACCTGGAATTTCGAAAGAAAAGTCAGTCTCTAGAAACTCTTCATAATCTTTGCGCTGCTTATCACTCATGATGTCATAAAGCATGTCATGGACTTGCTTATGATCCATTTCGGGCACATTGATCCGACGAATATCACCATCAACACGAATCATCGGGGGTAAGCCGGCAGACAAGTGCAGATCGGAAGCACCCTGTTTAACACCAAAAGCAAGTAATTGAGCTATATCCATGTTTATCCCGTTTATTAAGAATTAGTTATAATCAGATGATTGTAGTAGTTATTATTCTGTTTACATGAAAAGCAAACAGGTTAAGCGCAATCATTTTTCTTCTTTTGAGTGCTTGCTGAGTTTTTTATAGACTGTCTGTCCGTTATTTCTTTTATTAACCCGTTTTGGTATTGCTCAAAAACCTAGAGAAAATCGTTATAAAATGGCCATAAATTTTTTATAGGTTCTCTCAAACTATAGCAAATCCTATGATTGACATCGAAAAAAATCTGCAAGAAGTCCAAGCCCAGATAGCGTCACAATGTCAAAAATCCCGAAGAGACCCTGAAGAAGTTACTCTGCTCGCCGTCAGCAAGAAAAAAACCATCGAGGATATCTCTACAGCCCACCAAGCTGGCCAAATCGATTTTGGCGAGAATTACCTGCAAGAAGCTGAACAAAAAATCAATAAATTACAATATTTACCGATTCGGTGGCATTACATCGGTCCCATTCAATCCAATAAAGCACATAGAATCAGTGAATTATTTGACTGGGTTCATAGCGTGGATCGTTACAAGGTTGCACAACGTTTAAGCCGTTTTCGACCCGCGGACAAACCACCCCTTAATGTTTTATTACAGGTTAACATCGACGATGAGCCGAGTAAGGCTGGAATCGGGCTTGCAGACATCAATGAGCTGGCCGATAAAATCGCTATTCTTCCACGATTAAACCTGCGCGGCCTGATGGCGATTCCTGCGATACGTACCGATTTCGAAAAACAACGTGAACCGTTTAAAAAGTTAGCTGACGCCCTATCCTGTTTACAACTGAAACATCCTTATTGCGACACGTTATCAATGGGCATGTCGGCGGATATGAACGCAGCCATTGCAGAAGGGGCCACACTGGTTAGAATAGGCACTGCCATTTTTGGAGCACGTATCTGATAAAAACATGACTCAAACTCTCAAACCTTCCACTATCTGCTTTATTGGCTCCGGCAATATGGCGACCAGCATGATCGGAGGCCTATTGGCCCAGGATTATCCCTCTGATCAAATCATTGCCAGTGATATCGATTCAGAAAAACTTAAACAGCTGGAAAGCAAATTTCATATACAGGCCGTCCAGGATAATAACACTGCGTTAGCTGCCGCGGACATTGTTATCCTAGCGGTCAAACCCCAGGTTTTGCAGAACGTTTGTACTGCTCTGGAACTCAGTCATGCCCCCCTTATTATCAGTATTGCTGCCGGCGTATTAGCCACGGATATAGACCGTTGGCTGGGTGGTGATCAGGCTATAGTTCGTTGCATGCCCAATACACCGGCGCTACTAGGACTTGGTGCCAGTGCCCTGTATGCCAATTCACGTGTCGATGAAATCCAAAGGCAAGCGGCAGAACATATCTTACAAAGTACCGGCATTACGGTCTGGGTTGAACAGGAATCACAGCTCGACGCAGTTACAGCCATTTCAGGCAGTGGACCCGCTTATTTCTTCCTGTTCATCGAGGCATTGGAAAAAGCTGCGGTCGATCTCGGTCTGGATCCATCCACGGCCGCATGCCTGACACGGCAAACGGCTCTGGGAGCCAGCACCATGGCCATGGATCAGGATGTCGTTAAACTCCGTCAACAGGTCACATCGAAAGGTGGTACTACCGAACAGGCCATTCAAAGTTTTCAGCAAAATCAACTCGAAAAAATCGTGCTGGAAGCCAGTCATGCCGCCGCACGTCGTTCACAACAACTTGCCGAAGAACTCGGCCAATAATCACAGAGACTCTCAGATGGGATCAGGTTACCTTACTTCTCCATTATTACTGGTTATCAATACCTTATTTGATCTTTACGTACTACTTGTCATGCTTCGTTTTATTTTGCAGATGTTACGTGCAGATTTTTACAACCCAATCTCCCAGTTTGTGGTGCGGGCTACCACACCTCCGTTAAAGCCCTTGCGCAAGGTGATACCGGGTGTTGGTGGTCAGGATATCGCGTCGTTGGTACTTTGTCTGATTATCCTGCTCATCAAGTATTTCCTGGTTCGAGCTATGGGTGCCGGAGTCATTGATATCGGTAATGCTATAGCCTCGTTGTCAACGGCCAGTTTTGGTGCATTGGTCGTCATTGCACTGGCAGACATGTTGGCGATCTTTATCAATATATTCCTGTTTGCGATCATCATTCAGGTCATCTTGAGCTGGGTCAATCCCGGCGCCTATAATCCAGCCATTGGTTTAATCAATTCGGTCAGCCGTCCGGTCATGCGCCCAATACAGCGATTTATTCCACCCCTTGGGGGTCTGGATCTATCACCCTTGTTCGCCACCCTGGGCCTGTTGGTCATCAAGATGCTGGCGATACCACCCATCATTTTTATAGCCAACCAATTATAAAATTGACTCCAATCACATGATGAAATATGCGCGAATAATCGAATCTTTTTGAATTTATTCGTTCTATAATGAGCACAAGGTTGGTATAAAAATCACTAATAAAGCTGCCAACTGAATGAATCAATCGGAGGACACTATGAAAAAAATATTCCAACTGATGGCTATCGGATTTTTATTAGCCTTTCAATCCATCACTTTCGCAGAAAGTTCGCAGATCGTGGGCAACTATATCGTCCATTATAATGCCATTTCCACGGAATCCTTACCGCCCGCGGTAGCACGCGCCTACGGTATAACCCGCAGTAAAAACCGGGGGTTACTCAATATTTCGGTGTTAAAGAAAGGGGGGAGCTTTGAGGGTGTGGAAGCCGATATCGACGTCAGTGCCACCAATTTAACCGGGCAGTTGCGTGATATCAAGCTGCGCAAGATTCAGGAACAAAAAGCGGTTTATTACATCAGTGAATTTTCCGTCGCTGACCGCGAAACACTGGATTTTTCTATTAAAGTCACTACCGCTGATAATCAAACTGGTAATATGAAACTACGCCAGCAGTTTTTCTCCAACTAGTCACTTATTCCGGCATCAGGCGATTATTCTGCCTGGTGCCGAGCTTGAATAAAATCTGCATGTGATACATACAACAATTCAGCGACTTGTCTCAATAGGTGCTCTTCATAATGATGTTTATCACCATCGGCATAAGCCACCTTCCACATTAACTCAATAACCTGTACTTTGCCGCGTTGATCCATTTGCTCATTCATCAAGCGCGTGATGTGTTGTAGGGAAACCAGGTTATCAGCCTCCCGGTGGGCATTTTTAATCAGGGTGTCGACTTCCTCTTCACACAAAGATAGATGGTCTAATAACAACTGACGAATTTGCTCTGCTTCGGTAGGATCATGATTGAAATCAGCCCGACTAACTTCAATCATTAAAATTGCAGTGGCCAGATCGATGGCAAGCTCAGGCTCTTCTTTATTGAAACGCTCAAAGGTGGGTTTAAAAAATTGTTGAATAAGGGCTTTCATTACGAATATCGGCTTATCTGGATCAACAAATCAATAGAAATAATTGATTAATAATAAATTTTAATTGAATTTTATCAATTGTATGGACAAACTATCCGGGTAAGAGTTGCATCCAAAACCATGACTTTAACCGAACTCAGATATATCGTCGCTGTCGCGCAAAAAAAACATTTTGGTCAGGCCGCACAAGCGTGTTTCGTCAGTCAGCCTACGTTGAGTATCGCCATCAAAAAACTTGAAGACGAACTGGACATCAAGCTTTTTGAACGCAGCTCTAAAAATGAAATTCGAATTACCGATATTGGTCAACGCATCATTGAACAAGCGCAAAAAGTGTTGCGTGAAACCCAGGTAATTCATGAAATTTCCCAGCAAGGCAAGGACCCCCTGTCCGGTGTTTTCAAGTTAGGCGCCATTTATACCATAGGTCCCTACTTGTTGCCTGACCTGATTCCCCGGCTCCATCAAAATGCACCTAATCTGACCCTGATTATTGAAGAAAACTTCACTGCAAATCTATCGCGTTCATTAAAACAGGGAGAGCTGGATGCCATTATTATTTCCTACCCCTTCGAAGAGCCTGGCATTGAAACCGCGCCATTATATGAGGAACCTTTTGTGGTCGCGGTTCATGCGCAACATGAATGGAAAGAAAAACAACACATTTTCGTCGATGAACTGGTGGGCCAGGACTTGATGCTGTTGGGTGCTGGCCATTGTTTTCGTGACCAAGTACTTCAGGCCTGCCCCAAGTGCATGTCTAAAAGCAATGAGCTGACACGTTCGCTAGAAGGCAGTTCACTTGAAACCATCCGTCACATGGTTGCTGCCGGTACCGGTATCACCGTATTACCTTGCACCAGTATGCACAAGAGCCAGACCAATCAACAACTGATTAAAATCAAGCCATTCGCCAAACCCGAACCCAGTCGCACCGTGGCGCTTGCCTGGCGCAAACATTACCCTCGCAAGGAAGCGATTCAAACGATTATCAATACCATAGAAAAGTGCCAGTTACCGGGCACTCACAGGTATAGCTGATTATCTAATGAGCGAAGATTTTGGTATCAGCCAAAAAGAGTTAATCAGGGGTAAGTTGAATAGTGAAACCGCTCGTATTGCCTGGAAGGAATTGCAGCGTTATTTTGCTGGGGGATATACCCTGGTTATTGATCAGCAATTAGATTTGATCGAGGTCGCCTACCAAATTCAGCAGGACAATTCCGTACAGATTGAGCAGTGGATGCAGCAAAATCTGATCAGTCAAGTCAGTAATGCCCAGGCCCGTCGATGGTTCAATGATGATGCCAAGTTGTGGGCGTGCGTGGTCAAACCCTGGGTATTGCTTCAAGACCCGGATTAATTAGGTTCAATCATCCAGTTGATCCAGGATGTTAACCAGCGCGTAGCCATCAAGTACATTCAGCCAATGGGTAAATCCTTGAATCAGGCGTGTTGATCTATCACCTATGGGTGGCACATTTTTCATATCCTGACTATATCCGGAAACGATGGGATCACCGAGGACACCCGCAATATTGGAACGCACCACGGAGTAATATTTGATGTTGGGATGTTGTCTTGAGTTGAGCCAATGTAATAAACGTCCCGGAATTGCCGGTACAATATCATGCAGCAATCCGCGGGAACGTTGTAACATGTCATAAGTCTCACCACCAAACCATTCCTTGATCATGCGAATCGGCAAAGGATCTTCTAACTCATCTAGGCCACGATAGGCCAATGCGGTACCCAAATGGGGGCTGGCAATGGTCACCAAAGCCTTAACATTGGGAGCACCATTTCGAACCAATGCCATTCTGGCCACGACGCCTCCCAGAGAGTGGCCTGCAATGATTATTTTCTCTGAAGGATAATGATCAACGATCCAGCGAATTGCTGCTGTGACGACATTTGACTGGATGATCAAGGGTGCTTCTGAATTCACCTGAAGATTGATGACTTTATTCTCGTCCTGAAAACCCGGCAGTGGTATTGGAATCAATCCTTGTGGAGCTCCCAATAATACACCCGCCCGTTTCCAACCAAACTGTTGCAGTACCGGTACGACACCTGACTGTTCCCACGAAAATATATTGCCCTGATAGCCATGCACCAGCAATAGCACATCAGCCTTGGCGCTGCCGAAAAAGAGCGCCCCACTGAATAATATTAAGCCGACCCATTTTTTGAGCATATTCATAATCACCACATTCTTTGACGTACAACCAAAGTTTTTGCTGCAATAATTCAATTATGCATTATTATGCACCTTTTTAATATTAGTATTTACTTATATTCAATAATGGATAAGCGCAAGAATTCCCTGATCTACGATGTAGACCTGCATGACTTTGACGATAAGGTACTGCAAGCATCACATCAACGACCGATCCTCGTTGATTTTTGGGCAGAATGGTGCAGTCCCTGTATAGCGATTGCACCGGTTCTGTACGGGGTTATTGAATCCTTTAATGGCCAAGTCAATTTGGCCAAACTTGAAGTGGATGAAGGCGAAAACATGAAACTGGCCGGCCATTATCGGGTGAGGGGTTTTCCGACTATCATTCTGTTTAAAGAGGGTGAAGAACAAGATCGATTCAGCAGCGCTCGTCCACCCCATTTCATCAAAGCTTTTATAGCAAACCACCTGAACTGAATGAACGCTGGAATAGCCAGAATATAACCGGTGTCCCTGCTGGCTTGAACTATACTTAAGATAAAAAAGGACACTGATTTTTGTGCCAAGTCTAGCTCACCCGGAAAATATTGATCGCTTCATTATAAATGACACCTTGGGAAAAGGGGCCCAGGGCGTTGTTTATCTGGCAACGGATCCAAGCCTCGATCGACAGGTAGCTATCAAGGCCGTATCACTTCGCGATGATTTTCAGCAACACACCATAGAAAACCTGTTACAAGAAGCGCGCACGGTATCCCAGCTGCAACATGCCAATATTGTCAGCATCTACGATATGGGTAGCTATCAGTTGAAGCCCTATCTGGTTCTGGAATATATCGAAGGTGAATCTCTGTATGCCGCAATGCGCCAACCCATCCCCTTGCCTAATACACTTAAAATCATGCGTGATGTTTTAAAAGGTGTGGCTGCAGCACATGCTGTTGGGATCATTCACTGCGATTTAAAACCGGCGAATATCATGCTGACTGCGCAGGGTGAAGCCAAAGTTGCAGATTTCGGGCTGGCAACACTTGCGAACCAAACCCACGAGGACCAGGAACATCTTATTGGGACACCGCAGTATATGGCACCTGAATATATAGAGACCCGGCAACACCAGACAGTTTCTGATGTATTTTCACTGGGTCTGATATTTTATGAACTGCTCACCGGGCAAAAAGCGGTGGATGGTGCAGACGTTTATCAATTACTCAATGCAATTGCCAATCAACCTATTGCGGCTCCCTCGACCTTGAACAAGGACATCAATGAACGACTCGATGCCTTCATCATGAAGGCGCTAGAAAAAGAGCCCGCAAACCGTTATCAGGACGCAGCTGAAATGCTCAAAGCTCTTGAAGATAACCTGGCTCTGACTGAGGCTCTGAACAATAGCGATGAATCTGATGCAACCTTACAATTCCTGCTCAGGCGGATGAACCATAAAAAGGACTTTCCTGCGTTCTCACGAACCATCAGTGTCCTTAATCGTGCTTCCAGCAGTGAAACTGAGAGCCTGGCCACAGTTTCCAATGCCATTCTCAAGGATATATCCCTGACTAACAAGGTTTTACGTATTGTCAATTCAGCCTATTACAATCGTGGCGGTGGCAAAATCAGCACTATATCCCGGGCCGTAGTGATGCTGGGCATTAATCCGGTTAAAAGCCTGGCCGTTTCACTGATGCTGTTTGAACACTTACAGAATAAGTTGCAGGCTCACGAATTAATGGAAGATGCGGTCAGTTCCCTATTCTCTGGCTTACTCGCCAATGACCTGGCGCGAAATCAACGGGTGCAACAACATGAAGAGGCGTTTCTGTGTGCACTGTTACAACAGTTAGGAAAATTACTGGTACGTTTTTATTTACATGAAGAAAGCCAGGCTATCGACCAACAGGTGGAACAACATGGGTTACAGGAAAACACCGCGGCGCTTAAAGTTCTGGGAATCTCCTATCATCAGCTGGGCAGGGCTGTTGCGCGTGAATGGGGCTTTCCTGAACAGATCATCGACAGTATGAAACCTTTAAGTGATGAGCAATTGTCGGGGGAATCTACTAAAAAACCGGCAAGATTAAGCATCATTGCCACTTACAGTAACGAACTTACGCAGGCTTTAAAACAACCTGAGGAACGCCAATCAAAGGCCATTCAAGCAATTACCCAGCGTTATCACAAGATATTACCCTTGGAAGACGAAGCAGTGACGGGGCTGCTGCAATCCTCTCAACAGGAGTTAAATAATTTTTCCAAATTAATCAATTTCAACTTGAGTAAGAGTAAGTTTTTCCAACTGCTCAAACCAAAACCGGGCGAAAAACACGCTACTGAAGAGACCGACCCTTCACTTCCACAGGGGCTGGATCCGGATAGCTTACAAATCTTGCAGGAAGATACCTCAAAGTTGGAACAACAAAATTCCGAACAATCGCTCAGTGATGGTATTCAAGACATCACCAACACCCTGACCGGTGATTACACGATCAATCAAGTCATGCAAATGATATTGGAAACCATTTATCGTTCATTACCCGGATCCCGTGTTTTACTGGGGCTGCGAAATAAACAAACCAACTGCATCGAGGGTAAATTTGGTTATGGAGAGGATATCGATCAGTTGATTCGAAATTTCACCCTACCCTTAACCTACCAGGCAGATGTCTTTCATATCGCCTTTAAAAATAACGTCGACATCATGATAGAAGATTCTCAGGACAAAAAAATTCGCGAAAAAATTCCTGCCTGGTTTCATCGTAAGATAGGATCAAAATTTTTTGTATTGTTCCCCGTCGTCATCAAACACAGTCCGGTGGCTGTCATTTATATTGACAGCTGCCAAACTCAACCTATCGCAATCTCGGACAACCAGCTGGGGTTACTAAAAACCCTGCGCAATCAGGCTATACTGGCGATTAAAAGCCTGAGCTGATTAGTAATACTCTTTCCTGTGGTGAAATAGGCTCATAGAAACCTTTCAAAAAGTCGATGGCCTGATCTGAAGTAATATGATGGTATTGACTCAGGTTGAATCCTATCTGATACGCTAAACGATAAACAAGTCGGGTAAGATCTTGAAATTCTTCTTGATGTGACTATCTGGTAAAATCCAATTGAACATACATAGAGGGATATCTGAATGGCCCGTGTTACCGTTTACAGTACTGGTACCTGTCCGATCTGCGAACAAACCAAAAAATTGCTGGATAAATGGACGATTCCTTATGATGAAATTCGTCTCGATCAAAAACCAGATGAATTAAGACGTTTCTCAGAGGTCACCCAGGGTGCTCGCATGGTTCCTCAGGTCCTTATAGACGGACAATGGATCGGTGGATTCACAGAACTCACTGAAATGCATATGGAAGATCAGCTCGATGAATTAATGGAAAGTAGATGAACAAATCCAAGAGTATCTTTCGCATACTGTTTCACAATCAAAACAAGATTTATGAGCTGTATGCACATGAAGTGAGCCAGGCCACCATGATGGGCTTCATCGAGGTTGGCCATATTATTTTTGGTGAAAGATCCAAACTGCTGGTTGATCCGGCCGAGGAAAAATTAAAGAGCGAGTTTGGTGAAGTTAAACATACGTATATCCCGCATCATTCGGTTATTCGTATTGATGAAGTTGAAAAAGAAGGCAAGAATAAGATCCACGAATCGGACGGCTCCACGGTCAGTGTATTACCCGGCACACAATTTACACAACCGCCTTCTTCCGGC
Source organism: Gammaproteobacteria bacterium (assembly GCA_030066315.1). Lineage (GTDB taxonomy): Bacteria > Pseudomonadota > Gammaproteobacteria > JACNJF01. The sequence goes on along the minus strand of JASJBW010000008.1, from coordinate 10,635 downwards.
TGATTCTTGAGTTGTGAAAATCAGTGTAGTTATACCCAGCTTCAACCGCGCACATACACTCAAGCGGTCTCTCGATTCAATATATCGACAGACTTCCCCTGTCGATGAAGTTATTGTCGTCAATGATGGCTCCACTGATTCCACGCGACAGCTCATAGAAAAACACTACCCTCAAGTCCATTTAATCAACCAGCCAAATAAAGGGGTCAGTGCTGCAAGAAATGCTGGACTTGTTGAAGCGAAATATGAATGGATAGCCCTGCTGGATTCTGATGATGAATGGCTCGAGGATAAAATTAAAACCGTTCGTGAAATACAAACACAGCATCCGCAGGATGTTTTATTCCATAGCGATGAAATATGGATTCGTCATGGTAAACGCGTTAATCCCATGCATAAACATCGCAAGAGCGGCGGATTTATTTTTTCGCAATGTCTGCCCTTATGTGTCATTTCACCCAGTGCGGTTATTATTCATAAATCCGTATTCGACCAGATGGGGGGATTTGATGAAACTTTACCCGCCTGCGAAGATTACGACCTTTGGTTAAGACTGTGTCATTTATATCCAGTCGTTTATATAGAGAAGCCTTTAATTATTAAATATGGAGGCCATACAGACCAACTTTCTCGTCAACACTGGGGAATGGATCGCTTTCGTATTCAGGCTTTACACTCACTACTTAAACTCTCTTCATTAAGTGATGAACAGCGCCAACTTGCCCGCGATATGTTAATTAAAAAAAGTCGCATTTTACTCAAGGGCGCACGTAAACATAATAATCACCAGATATTGGACACGTTTTCGCCGTTACTTGATCAGCACGAGGCCGAAGCATGTTGATCTGGATGTGTGCCTTGCATTGTGAGGCCAAACCGATTATTGACCGCTACCACTTGAAGAAAATCACTCAGTCTAATATTTTTGACTGTTATCAAAATAACGCCATATTCTGTGTTGTCAGCGGGATGGGGGCCATCAATATGGCGGCTGCCACAGCCTGGTGTGCAGCACAATTTGCCCAAAACACATCTCCGGTCTGGATTAACCTTGGCATAGCCGGTCATCTAGATCTCGATATTGGCACCACTATTCTAGCCAGCCAGGTACGCCAAGTTGGGCAGAATAACAGGATCTATCCCATTACCTTGACACGTACAACCATGACCCGCATGCCTATAGAGTCACAGCAAGCTGAAAATGTTGAATACGATGACAAATCCATATACGACCTTGAAGCTTTTGCCTTCGTTAAAACCGCAAGCCGATTTTCACCCCTGGAATGGTGCCATTGCATTAAAGTCATTAGCGATAACAGCAGCACGCCACCCACACGAGATAAAGCCCGGATCAGTGAATTAATTACCAGATCTATGCCTGCAATCGATGCGTTTGCTCAAGCTTTGTTAGAAATTCATACTGACCACATGCAACGGACATTGACTGCCCACCAGTTGCATCGATTTTTAGACCTGGCTCATTTTAGCCAGACCCAGCGGGTACAATTAAAAAAATCATTATTGGCATTACTGGCTTACGATCCCTCACTGGATACATATCATCAATCTGTCTCTGACTTCAAACAGGCCCATCAGATCCTAGGTTCCTTAGAGCGAGACCTGCACCGCTTAAGCGAGCAGTTGTGATGGCGCAAACCCTGTACATTGAATCAGCTATTCGGCAACACCCTCGTAGCCAGGAAATTTTACAACGGATGCCAAAAAGCCATGTAATAGAAATCGAGCGTTATGGTGAAGTATTTAATCCAAAGTCTCAAAACTTTCGATTACAGAAAAAAAACCCGGCATTGATTCTATCGCGTAAACATGCCGGCTACGTACTACCTGCACCCATAGGTTACGGCATCGGGGGACAACATAACTATTACTTCTCTCATATGCTGAATTGTATCTATGACTGTCGCTATTGTTTTTTACAAGGTATGTACCGTTCCGCACACCAGGTGCTTTTTGTCAATTACGAAGATTTCGTTAATGAAATACGACATACCGCCGAGCAACATGCTGATGAACCTGTCTGGTTTTTTTCCGGCTACGATTGCGATAGCCTGGCCTACGAACCGGTTACACATTTTATTGACTATCATTTACCGGCCTTTGCTGAGATCGAAAATGCCTGGTTAGAGATTCGTACCAAGAGCACGCAAATACGTCAGCTACTTCAGCATGAAGCCAATCCTAGAGTGGTTGTCGCTTTCAGTTTTAGTGATCAACAAGTGCATCAACACAGTGAATACCAGGTACCCAGCATCCAGAAACGTATTGATGCCATGAAGAAACTTTCCGACCAGGGTTGGTTATTGGGTTTACGTTTTGATCCGGTGGTCTATCATCAGGATTATCAAGCATCATTCAACGATTTACTGGAAACGATTTTTTCGCAAGTTGATATCAATAGCTTACACTCAGTCAGCCTGGGAAGCTTCCGTTTACCGAAGCAAAACTTTAAGACCATACATGAGCTCTACCCACAAGAAAAAATATTAAACCAGCCATTTGAGCTACAACACGGCATGGTGAGTTACCCTCAAGATCGTGAACACGCGATGATGACTTTTTGCGAACAAGCCCTATTACGTTACATTCCATCCACAATCTACTTTCCCTGCCGCTGGTAATGATGCAAGATTTATCCGCTAAAACAGCCTTGGTTAGTGGTGCCAGCTCCGGTATAGGATTGGCAATCAGTCAACTCCTGATTGAACAGGGTTACCAGGTCATTGGGATTGCTCGAGATTTCAGCAAATGTCCTTTGGTTAATGAACGTTTTACCACCTTTGCACAGGATCTGGGTGACCTCGATAACTTGTCACAACTCATCCAGAAAATCATTAAGCAATACCCGCAATTGGATTGCTTTATTCACAGTGCTGGAACAGGATTATTTGGCTCAATAGAACAGTTCTCGGTTAAAGACATGGCACAGTTTATCAATAGTAATCTAACCAGTGCCCTGGTTCTGTGTCACCATCTTGTCCCGGCAATGCGCAAGAATAAAGCCGGACGTATTATATTTATCGGGTCAGAGTCTGCTTTACAGGCTGGAAAAAAAGGAGCTTTATACTCTTCGGCAAAGTTTGGGTCACGTGGGCTGGCTTTTTCTCTGAGGGAAGACTGCAGCAAGGATAATATTAGTGTGAGTCTGATTAACCCAGGTATGGTCAGAACGCCCTTTTTTGATAAACAAACATTTGCACCCGGACCAAAGCCTAGTAATGCCATCGAAGCCAGTGATATTGCTGATATGGTTTTACATATACTCACAAGCAATCCAAACATCATCTTCGATGAAGTAAACCTGTCTCCACGTAATAAAAGCCTGCAATTTAAATAGCAAGCATTCTATTTACTTGAATACTCGACAATTGCAATTCAAAACATCCAAAAAATCTGAAAGTTCAGCAAAATTTTTCGGTTTCATCGATAAATATATTGATTGTGTTCTATATAATTGTAGAATCTTGTTTTTATAACTAAAAACTATAAATAACAAGTAAACGCCGAGTAGATATCGTGAAACTACAACAATTACGTTTCCTTGATGCCGTTGTCCGAAATAATTTGAACGTATCCTCTGCCGCAGAGGAACTCTATACTTCACAACCGGGTGTCAGTCATCAGATCAAGTTACTAGAGGAAGAACTTGATATAAAAATTTTTGAACGTTCCGGCAAGAAATTAACCGGAATTTCTCCCGCCGGTTATGCCGTACTCGAACATGTCAACGCCTTGTTGAACAATGTTAAAAGTATCAAGCAGGCAGCACGTGAATACTCCAATGCTCATCGTGGCAGTTTGAGTATTGCTACAACACACACCCAGGCGCAATTTATCTTACCGCCTATACTGAGTAATTTTTCCAATCAGTACCCTCGTATCGATCTACAGGTGCATCAGGGCAATCCCAAGGCTATGTGCAAACTGGCAGCCAATAATTCAGTCGATTTTGTGATAGCTTCTGAGACCATTGATGAGTTCGATGAATTGATCACCATACCGGCTTATCGATGGAACCGTTATATCGTGGTACCCAAGGGACATAGCCTGGAAAAAAAATCTGAAATAACATTGGTGGATCTAGCCTCGTTCCCAATACTCACTTACATGCTGGGATTAACGGGCCGTTCAAAGCTAGACCGAACATTCCATGCCGCCAATCTAGAACCCAATGTGGTATTTACCGCAACCGACTCCGATGTCATCAAGACCTATGTTAAATTGGGTTTTGGTGTGGGTATCATTGCCGAAATGGCAAAGGGATGTCCCGGGGATGATGCCCTAAGCTGCATCAGTGCGAGCCATTTATTTCCTGACAGTCTGATTAAAATTGGCTTCCGGCATTCACGCCATATCTCGGCTTACCAATACGAATTTCTACACATGATGGCGCCGCATCTCGACCTGGAAACCATCAAAGAGCTGGCACATACCAAGGCACTGAATGATCGGGAAAAAATCCTGCAGCAATACCCGGTGCCTACCTACCATTCTATCCGTGAAGAGAGGGAAGCAAAAAACCCTGATCACTAGCTATGAATCTTGCTCTGCCACTTTTTGCAAGTTGATGAGCTCAATCGGTTCAGGCTCGCCGATGGTATAACCCTGGAGATAATCGACCTTGGCTTCGCGTAACATGTGAAACATGTTTTTAGATTCAACGAATTCCGCAATCACTTTCATTCCCAAACAATGACCCACTTCGGTGATGGAACGGACAAAGTCATAAGACTGGGCATCATGTAGAATATCCTTGATAAAAACACCGTCAATCTTCAGATAATCTACCGGAAACTGTTTTAAATAGGTAAAGGAAGACAGCCCACTCCCAAAATCATCCAGGGAAAACTTAGCGCCCAATTTTTTAATCATGCGAATGAACTCAATGGATTTTTCAACATCCTTGACTGCAGCGGTCTCGGTGATTTCAAAACACAGTCGTTTGGGATCAATTAAATCAGTCTGTAACAATTGTTCTAGAAATCGGTGAAAACTGGTGGAACCGATACTACGGCCCGACAGATTGACGGAAAAGAATAAATCCTTACTCACTTCAGGATGCTTGATCATCCAGTGAACCACTTCCGACACCACCCAACGGTCAATTTTTTCTATAAGATTAAATCGTTCCGCAGGTGCCAGGAATTCATTGGGGCGAATGATGGTATCGTCTTCATCTTGGTAGCGAATCAGAATTTCAAAATGACGCTTATTTTCTTTTTGATTCAATGGAACGATAGGCTGTGCATAAAGTTTAAACCGTTGCTCAGAAAATCCTTTGTTAATACCAGACGCCCAACCCATGGATGAATGATGCTCTTTAACCTTTTCATCCTCATCATCAATCAAATAATATTGGTTACCACCATTTTCCCTGGCCAGATAGCGCGCCGTGGTTAATTTCGAGAGCTTGGCAGAGTAGTCATCGCTAGCCAGACCGAAAGGGATCAAAGCCGCACTGGCGGTTATGGTAAAGTTACGTTCATTCCAGTTGAATCCATTTTGATGGATATACAATAAAATATCATTAATGGTATTGGCTGCAGCATCAGACTGTGCATAAGGGAATAAAATTCCAAACTCGTCACCACCCAAACGCGCGAGTAGATCCGACTTTCTTACATTTTGCTGAATCGTGTCTGCTACTTGCTTGAGTAATTGATCACCAGCCTGACTGCCACAAGTATCATTCACAATCTTGAATTGGTCCAGGTTAAGATAAACCATGATATGTTGATTCTGCGTATAATCACTATCATTGACCATTGCATAAAACTTATTCTCAAATGCTGTTCGATTGAGAAAACTCGTCAACTTGTCATGACGCCCTTCATAATTAAGTTTACGGCGTAATTTTCGATCTTCAGTAACATCCTTGAAGATCAGCACATGACCCACATCATCGGACTCCTTGTCGATCATCGGTGATGCCATCATCTCCAGCTCGACGGTCTTGTCATCAACCTGGTAAAACAAATTGATCAGTTGGTTGGGAGTTTTCAACAACATCTTCAGGTTAGCAATGTGGCTGGCTGAACGATTGGTGTACATAATCACCAGTTCATCTAATGGATAATCTATCAGGTTTTCCTTGCTTTCATTGAGCATGTCTTCCGCGGCTGGATTGGCTAATTTGATCAACATCTGAGAATTGACCACCAACACCGCGTTGGTTATTGAATCCAGGGTCGTGGAAATAAAATCACGCTCGTTGAGCAAGTCTTTCTCTGCTTGCTCGCGTTTTTCCGAAGCATCTTCCCAGCCTCTAACCATTTGATTATAAGCCGTGACCAGCTCATCCAACTCTGCGGGTAAATGGTTGGTTTCTATGGGCGCATATCGTCCATTCAACAGGGCTCCAACTGAATTCCGAATTCGATCAACCGGTTTAAAAGCCATGTTCACCAGAATAAAAACCAGTATCAAAACTAACAGTGTCGCCACCACTGCAACGATCAGAATATTAAGGTTGGTATGATCAATTTGTTGATCGAAGTGGGCAGGATCGTACAAACTACTGACAATCAGACCGGGAACATTGTCATCCCCAAACACCGTAAAACTGACTTCTTCAAAAGGCTGTTTCGTTGCATCCTGCCCCGGCCAGTCATCCGAGCGATAAAGATCAAAGGATTCAGCATTTTTTAACTGGATAGGTTGCTGGATGGTTTCGTCCAGACCTTGCAATTCACTTTTTACATAGGCCACTACATGCAAAAAAGCCTTGGGCTGCAGAGAACCAATAGACACTACAACTTCTGCTAACAGGTCTCCTTGGAAGCTACATAAACCATATTTGGGCTTTAAGCGCTCAGAACCGTGGCTGTTAAAAACCTGATCCAATACCAGGGGACATCCAGAATAAGGATTCAGCGGATCCTCATAAACCGCGGTAAAAATTTCGTTATCCAGATCACGGATCAGGATTGATTTAAAATGCAGCAGACCTCTGGAGGCATACACACGCCCAAAACTGTGTTGTAACCATTCACGAACACGTCGTTCATCGCCCTTTGCAAAACCGGTTTTAAATGCCTCTTCATTCTGCAGTCGGTACGCGAACTGTTTTTGCAATAAGTAGAGCTCTTCAATACGTTCGAGCGTTTTAGATTTCAACTGTTCGGCGTGAACCTGCTGTTGATTCTCTTGGACCAGTTGCTGATAGGAATGACTGGAATACCATGCCAGCACGAAGGCCAGGCTGGCTAAAAAAGCCATGCCAATACCAGTGATTGTTTTGATACCGAAGGAACGCTGCATAATTATTATTTAGTCGAGAAGGTAGGGATAATCCTTATCCTGCCATTCTTGAAAACCACCCCTGAGCCAGTAAAGCTGTTTGTAGCCACATTTCCTCGCTACTTTTAAAGCATTAACACTACGAGTACAGCTCACGCCGTTACAATAAAAAACCAAGCTTCGATCCCGGTCAGAACTGATTCTCGCCAAGGTCGTGCAACTGGTATCCGTATCCGTAAGGCTGTAGGAATCTCCAATGAACCCCATGTTACGGTCTTCTGGTAAGCGACTATCCACCACGATCAGGTCATCAACACCCTGAGCCAGGGTAATTAAAGCTTCAGCATTTAAAGTATCCACCCCATTCAGGGTCATAGGTAACTCGGGTTTGGCTGCCTGCAGAGGCCAGCTCAGGGATACAGACACAATAAGGCACAATAAATGCTGACTAAAGCTGGGAGTCATCTTGTAATAAGGTTAAAAAGTACTGGTGTTATGAGTGTAGGAGAATCTAGAAAAATTGCTTAACTATCTCATTCTTCTAGAGTTACCTCTTCGAGGCGAGTACTTAGGATGAAGTGAAACTGCCCCTGTATCACCCCGGCCACAGTATCGACCAGGATTCTTGGTAAGATAGTACTGCTGATCTTCCCTGACTGATTAAAAAGGATCCGGGTAGCGTGAGGGATCATCGTGTGGGTATGTAGAAAGTGCTTGTGCCTGACAACTGCATATTTTCTTTTCGGCCAGTGAATACCACTGGAATACTCGGTAAAACCAACCCTTACCGAATACCATGATTCGACGGCTTCTTAATACAGGTTATGTAAATGAACACTTACCGGATCAAAATTACCTAATTCACAGAGACGATCCAAATCAAAAATCTTCATGGCTTTACCCGATATTTGTAGCAGTCCATCCTCGCGCAAAGCCTTTAGGGTCCGGTTAACATGAATCTTGGTTAACCCCGTGGCATCCCCTATATCTTCTTGGGATAATGGAAACTGAATTTCACAATCGTCCTCATGACTGTATATAACCTTCAAGCGATAAAACAATTCTGCACAGAAGAAGGCAATACGTTCAATCGCTGTCTGCTGCCCGATAGTGGTGAGCCGACCATGGCAAATATTCATATCCCGAGCATTAATCTCAGTCAGACTACGGGCCACGCTTAAATTTTTTCTCAATAACTCCGGCATGGTTTGAGTGGAAAACCCACACAGTACCGTTTCCGTTAAACTCATCGCCGAAGTATTCATGGCAGCACGAAGATTCGGTTGAAACCCAATCATATCTCCAGGTAATGCTATACGCAGAATTTGCCGTTTACCGTTATCCAGGGTTTTAAAAACCGCTACCCATCCATGGTAAATCGTATACATATATTCACTGGGATGAGATTCACGGAATATTTCTTTGCGGGGGGCAATTGTAAACTGGTTACTGCGGTAATCCTGGGTCCAGTCAAGTTCATGTTCCGGTACACCATGGAACAATGCCAACCGACGCACCGAACATTCCGCACAAACTGTTTTATTATGTTCGATCGGTATGAGGTTATTGTTCGTTTCGACCTTCATAAAATTACGCTACCTCGATCCAAACCGGCGCGTGATCAGAAGGCTTTGGCATACTACGGATATCATAATCAATGCCCGCATCACGCACACGGTTCGTTAACGCATCCGTCACCAGCAGGTGATCGATACGCAACCCTCTCCTGGGCTCACGTTCGAATCCTCGGCTGCGATAATCGAACCAGCTGAACAGCTGGTTTTCATCCGGATAACTGATCCTGAAACCATCGTGATACCCCAGTCCACATAATGCCTGGAACCATTCACGTTCTTCGGGCAAAAAACTGGTCTTACCCGTCTTTAACCAGCGTTTGGCATTATCCGCTCCAATACCGATATCCTTATCATCCGGTGCAATATTGTAGTCACCCATCACCACTACACGTTGACTCGAATTATGGTTTTGGCGCAGAAAATCCGTCAGGTCCTGATAATATTTCTCTTTGGCCGGGAATTTGACGGGGTGATCACGAGCCTCACCTTGAGGGAAATATCCATTGTAGATAAACCAGTCTTCACCCTCTATCAGAAAATGTCCGCCAATGAAACGTTTCTGTGCTTCATCATCATCACCGGGAAAACCAAGCTGACTGTCCTGGCAGTTTGATTTTGATAACAATGCAACGCCATAATGAGTCTTCTGCCCCATATAAATAGCCTGGTAACCCATCTGTTGAATTGCTTCCAGTGGAAATTCATGGTCCTGAACCTTGGTTTCCTGCAACCCGATAAACTGGGGATCATGCTTTTGAATGACAGCTTCCAACTGATGCAACCTCAGCCTCACGCTATTCACATTAAAAGAAACAATTCTCATATTACTCACTATCAGCCAAGACCAGATCCTTTAAAGTCTGCTCTTGCAAAGTATCAACCAGGTTTTGATTAATGGTTTGCTGAACTTCACCAATCACCCTGGCCAATTTCATTTGTTTAGACATACCTTCGTCATCCGCAGTGCGTGCCGCTGTGATGATTTGACTGACTGGAATCTGTTCAATTGATTTTGCCGGTACATAATGTTCATCGGGCTCGCAGGTAACTGCAATTAAACCACATTCCTGCAGATTAGAGAGCATACGATTTATCATGGCTTGTGGAATGTTAAGGCGTTGATACAAGGCTGCCTTAGTGGGGAAAAAATCCTTTTGCCCATAATGCGCCCGACCGATTTCCAACATCAATTGTAATGCCAGGTTTTCACGCATCTGCCCACTGAGCTCATAAGCCTCTCCTTTCCAGCGCAGTCGCTCAGGGTGTTGATGATAAAAAGCAATGCTGGCTCCGATCAGTAAAATTAACCACCCTAGGTAAAGCCAGATCATGAAAAGTAACAAAATCGCAAAACCGGAATAGATCGCTGTATAGTTGGTTGAACCACCTGCAAATGCGGCGAATATCAGCCCCGTCCAGCGCCATAATATTCCTGCCACCACGGCACCATATAACGCGGAGCTAAACTTAACACGAGTATTCGGCACCAAAACGTAAACAAAGGTAAAAGCCGCAATAATCAACAGGTAAGGCACCAGGTGTCCTGCGAATTGAATCACATCGGACATGTAAGGCAGTGATTCGATCGCATTAATGATGGTATGGCTTTTCAGTGATGCAGTAATACCGACGGCGGAAAAGATCAGCACAGGTCCCACCATGACCACACTGAGATAGTTACTAAAACGTTGCGAAAGGTTGCGAGAATTAGTCAGGCGCCAGGTGTAATTGAAAGCGGCTTCGATTTTCTGGATGAGTGAAATTACTGTATACATCAGCATACCCAGACCCAGCGCGCCTA
>JASJBW010000019.1 GCA_030066315.1 Gammaproteobacteria bacterium | reverse complement strand
GGGTACTCCTCAATTCAGAATACAGGTAAGGCACGATGATGGCGGCCACGGCACCCAGCATCATCATCGCACTGGCTGCACCCATTCCCAGTTGGCCACGGGTAAACGCAAAGGAGTACATGAAGGTTGCTGGCAGGTCACTGGCATAGCCGGGACCACCCCCGGTCAGTGCCATGACCAGATCAAAGCTCTTGATCGCAATATGCGAGAGAATAATGATGGCACTGAAAAAAACCGGCCTCAGGCTGGGTATGATGATACTACGATAAATTCGCGGCAAACTGGCTCCATCAACCTGGGCCGCCTTGATAATGGAATCGTCAATACCGCGCAGTCCGGCCAGGAACAACGCCATGACAAAGCCTGATGACTGCCAGACACCCGCGATGACCACGGTATAGATCGCCATCTCCGAATTGACCAGCCAGTCAAAGGTAAAATTTTCGAATCCCCATTCGCGCATCATGCGTTCGAGGCCAAGACCTGGATTCAGAATCCATTTCCATGCGGTGCCGGTCACGATGAAGGAAAGGGCCATCGGATACAGGTAGATCGTACGTAAAGCACCTTCGGCCCGAATCCGTTGGTCGAGCAGGATCGCCAGGAATATGCCGATCATCAGGCAGATGATGATAAACAGGCTGCCGAATATCGCCAGATTTTCTGCAGCCACCCACCAGCGTTCATTGGCGAACAGGCGTTCATACTGGGCCGTCCCCGCCCAGTCATAGCGCGGTAGCAAGCGTGACTTGGTAAATGACAGATAAGCATTCCAGAGGATGAATCCGTAGATAAATATCAGCGTGGCAACAAACGTCGGGGCGACAACAATCTTCGGCAATATCGCCTGGATCAGATCACCCCAGTTGCGCTTGTGAATGGAAACCGACATCAGTTTGGTGGATTTATAATGTGTTTAAAAAGCCCCTGCGAGAGCTGCAGGGGCTCTATCCGCATTATTTTGCGCCCTGTACCGCTGCCGCCAGTTTACGTGCTGCGTCCGGAGCAGACATGTCCGAATTGAAGAAGGCCGTTACCGTATCGTAAATCGCACCCTGTACCGAGGAAAAGGTCGACATACCATGAGCCATGCTCGGAACCAGTTGTCCGGTCTTTGAACTGGAGACGAATTCAGCTGAGGAATCTTTGGCACAGCTGTCGAATTTTGCCATCGACATGCCCAGTCGGGCGGGGATAGAACCCTTGTTTAGGTTAAACACTTCCTGGAACTTGGGTTCCATGATAATGCGGGCCAGATCATTCTGTGCCTGTTTCGCCGATTTGTCCCGGACTTCAAACATGGCAAAACTGTCGATATTGAACGTAAAGGCCCCTGCGGTACCGGGTGCTGGTAAACAGACATAATCTTCACCGGGTTTCTTACCGGCCGCGGTAAATTCGCCCTTGGCCCAGTCGCCCATGAATTGCATACCGGCCTCGCCCTTGATGACCATTGCAGTGGCCAGGTTCCAGTCACGGCCCGGGGAGTCCTTGTCGGTGTACTTTTGTACGGTTCTGAGCATCTCAAAGGATTGGACCATGGTCGGACTGTTCAAGGTTTTTGAGTCGAGATCGACGAAAGCCTTGTTGAAGAAGTCCGCACCGCCGATGCCGAGCACGATGGATTCGAAGGTGGTGGCATCCTGCCAGGACTGACCACCATGCGCGACCGGAATCATACCGGCCTTTTGGATCTTTTCCGCCGCTACGGCAAATTCTTCCCACGTGGTGGGAATGTTTGCTCCAGCTTTTTCAAATACTGCAGGATTGGCCCACATCCAGTTAACCCGGTGCACGTTGACCGGTGTCGCTACGTAATTACCGTCATATTTCATAACATCGGATACGACCTTGGGTAACAACTGGTCCCAGTTGCCTGCCTTGGCCACTGCATCTAAATTAGTTAAGGTTCCTTCATCGCCCCATTCCTGGATGGTGGGTCCTTTAATTTGTGCCGCAGTGGGTGGATCACCGGATACCACGCGGGATTTCAACACGGTCATGGCACTTTCCCCGCCACCGCCGGCTACGGCCATGTCTTTCCATTGATGTCCCGATTCTTCGAGTAATTGTTTCAGTACCGCTACGGACTTAGCTTCACCGCCCGAGGTCCACCAATGTAATACTTCTACTTCTCCGGCCATGGAACTGATGGGCAAGGCAAGCGAGCAGGCCAAAGTGGTTATTTGGGACAATTTCCGCATCATTTTCATCTTATTCTCCTGGTGGCATTTCTATTTTTAATATTATTAAGCCCTGATAAACCAAACTTATCGGGCAAATGAATTATTTTATTGTAATCCCATCGCGGGTTAGTGAGCAATATATCACTGTTAAAGCAGGTCAAACTTAGCTGAGTTTGCTTTTCTAGAAAAGTTGCCGCCCACCATCGACTGCAATGATCTGCCCATTCACATAGTCATCAGTAACCAGGTACAAAATGGTATGGGCAATATTTTCCGGATGCCCGATTCGTTTCAATGGTATTTTGTCCAGGAGATTCTTCTGGGATTCGACGTCCATTTCATTTTCATCCTCAGGCCATAGAATGGCACCTGGCGCCACACCATTGACCCGAACTTCAGGCCCCATTTCCAACGCCAATGAACGGGTCAACATCACCTTGGCTGCCTTCGCACAGGAGTAGGCCGTGTAATCCTTTAACGGGGAACGAGCGTGGATATCAACCATGTTGATAATCACTCCCTGGCTTTGTTTGAGTGCGGGATAACAAGCCTGGGAGAGAAACAAGGGGGCTTTAATGTTGGTTCCCATGAGATCTTCCCAGTTCTCTGCGTTGATATTGCCGATGGGTGTCGGGTAAAACGTAGAGGCGTTATTGACCAAAATATCCAAGCCGTCGAAGGCGTTAAAAGCTGCAATCGCAAGATCATGGACCTCATCCAGATCCTTCAAGTCTGCCTGTAACGCAATCGCTGAATCGTTACGTTGTTTATTTAACAATGCGACCAGCTTTTCCGCATCATCCCCAGAACGCCCATAATGAATAATGATGTTGGCGCCATTTTCATGTAGAGTCTGTGCGGTTTGAGCACCGATACGCCTCGCCGCACCGGTGATCAAGGCGGTTTTACCTGCTAATTTCATTTGCTGTCATCGATAAAATAAATGTCATCATATCATTCCAGTGCCGAGTTGCCAGAGCCTTCGAAGGATCAGATGGAACACAGCAAGCGCCTTATTCAAAAGATCGTGGAACATATTGCACAGGCGGGTGGTAGGATATCTTTTGCAGATTATATGCAGCATTGTCTGTATGAGCCTGGCCTGGGCTATTATGCAGCGGGTTCCGTGAAGTTAGGGCAGGCCGGAGATTTTATTACGGCTCCTGAGGTTTCTGCGCTGTTTGGTCAAAGCTTGGCACAACAAGCAGCGGCTCTGTTTAAACAGGGGTTACAACCCCATATGCTTGAATTTGGGGCCGGTAGTGGAAAACTCTGTCGGGATATCCTGCATCACTTTGAATCCCGGGGCATCGAATGGATGAGTTACCAGATTCTGGAGCCGAGCCCTGATTTACAGCAACGTCAGCAACTTTTCCTAAAACAACAATTGTCAGCAGAAGCCATGGAAAAAATCCAATGGTTGTCGACATTACCCGAGTCTTTCAATGGGCTGGTGTTGGGTAATGAAGTCCTGGATGCAATGCCCGTTAATGTGGTGTTAAAGCAAGATCAGTGGTTGGAGCTGGGCGTGGGATTCGAGCAAGATCGATTTCAGTGGGTGGAATGGGCGCAGGACAGTGCAGCGATCCGGCAGATACAAGCCATAGATCGAATCCAGCAGTTGGGTCAAAATTACTGTACAGAAGTCAATGGCAATTATGCCCCATGGTGCAAAGGGCTATTCGCCAGATGCGATCAGGCGGTGGTGTTAATGATAGATTACGGATATGAACAATCCGAGTATTATCATCCCACCCGAAATACCGGCACCTTGATGTGTTTTTATCAGCACCGTTCACACCCTGACCCGTTTATCTATCCAGGATTGCAGGATATTACTGCTTTTGTTGATTTTGATGCTTTTGCGGAGGCAGCGCTAGCAGCTGGCTTTTCTGTTACTGGGCTGAAGACACAAGCCCATTTTTTGATGAAGAATGGGGTGCTGGATTTGATAGGACAACCTGATAGCGATGCGCTGACACAAATGAGCCTGACGCAGCAAGTAAAGACGTTAACTTTGCCCGGTGAGATGGGTGAGAAATTTAAGGTGATCGGTTTACAAAAGAACCTGGATCTATCCGTCAGTGGATTGCAGGGATAAGAAAATAAAGAGTTAGATCATGGATACCATACAAATTGTGTTACTGGCGATCGTCCAGGGATTAACGGAATTCTTACCAATTTCCAGTTCGGCCCACTTAATCCTGGTACCCGTCATTTTGAAGTGGCCCGACCAGGGTTTGGTATTTGATGTTGCCGTGCATGTGGGTTCGTTAAGTGCCGTCGTGTTTTATTTCCGTCATGAAATTATTAATATGACCCAGGCCTGGTTCGGCAGTGTGTTCCAGCAGCAGCACAACCCCGAGAGTCGACTGGCCTGGTGGGTCATTTTGGCGACCCTACCGGCTGTGGTAGCAGGGTTGTTATTCAAGGATATTGTGGAAACCGATTTACGCGATCCGCTGGTCATTGCCTGGGCCACTATCGGTTTTGGGCTCTTGCTCGGATTTGCAGACAAGATGCAACGCCACCTTCGTGACGAATATACGATGTCGTTGAAGGATGTCGTGATTATCGGTTGTTTCCAGGCACTGGCGTTGATTCCTGGTACTTCGCGTTCAGGCATTACCATGACGGCGGGATTATTTCTGGGTCTGAACCGGGATGCCGCGGCCCGTTTTTCTTTCCTGTTATCCATTCCATTGATCATTGCCAGTGGGGTCTTTAAAACCAGGGATTTGATACAGTCAGAAACCCCTGTGGAATGGAA
Source organism: Gammaproteobacteria bacterium (assembly GCA_030066315.1). Taxonomy (GTDB): domain Bacteria; phylum Pseudomonadota; class Gammaproteobacteria; genus JACNJF01. Next base: position 13,614 of record JASJBW010000019.1, on the reverse strand, counting down.
TTTGTTAATTCTGGCGGTGATACTTTCAGCGATCAGTGCATGGTTGTGCATTTACTTCTTTCTGCAATTGATCAACCGCATAGGCATGATGCCTTTCGTGATCTATCGCTTGTTACTGGGCGGGTTATTACTCGTGCTCTTTTGGTAATTATTAACCGAGTAAGCCACTTTCACGAATACCATCAAACATAAACTGTATAGACAAGGCCGATAATAGAACGCCAAAGATTCGGCTGATGACGTGCATACCCGTGACACCCAAAAGACGTTGAACCGGGTTAGCCAATAATAACAATATCAATGTCATCAGCAGTACCACCAGTAAAGCAGATATGACAATGATTTGTGTTAATACATCGTCCTGGGCATTGGCCATTAACAATATGATCGCACCCATGGCTCCAGGTCCGGCAATCAGGGGTGTGGCCAGTGGAAATACCGAAATATCTTCCTTGTTATCGGCTTCTGCATTCTCGTCGTCAGTCGTTGAGGTTACACCTGATGAGCGGGCAAACACCATGTCGATGGCGATTAATAATAACAGGATCCCACCGGCGACTTTTAATGCCGCTAACGATATACCCAGTGTGGATAAAATGAACTCTCCAACCAGGGCGAATAAAATCAATACAATACTGGCAATGGCGGTACCGCGCAAAGCCATGCTTTTCTTTGCAATAGCATCATTGTCCCGGGTCATGACCGCATAGATCATGGCCACGTCGACGGGCCCGATGGTGGCAAAGAAAGTGGTAAAGGCAACGATTGCAGTTTCTAGCATATTTCCTGCTCCAGCTTCTAGACATTGTAACGTTTTTTAGGTATCAAAGTTCGTTTAAGTAGTTGATCATCCCATTATTATTTTTCATGAGGTTATATGATTCAGAATCTCTCTGAACATCGCGAGTTGATTGATGCCCTGTTGACGGGAGACCAGTTGATTTCAGCATCTGGAAGCCAACCCCGTCTCATAGAAACCCATATCTCATCGGTATTGATTACGGATGATTTTGTCTACAAAGTAAAAAAGCCTCTGGACCTGGGATTCCTGGATTTTTCAACGCTGAAAAAAAGGCAATTTTATTGCGAAGAAGAAGTGCGCCTGAATAGACGCTTGAGTCCGCAAATATATCTCGGTGTAATACCTGTCACGGGTGCCTTAAGCCGACCAGAATTAAATGGTACCGGAGAGGTGCTGGAATACCTGGTCCAAATGAAACCTTTTGCCCAGGAGTGTGAACTTGATCGCCTGTTGGAGCGAGGTGCGCTCAAAGAATCTCAGGTTGTCGCGTTTGCTTCGTATGTTGCCGATTTTCATCAAAGTGCAGTAAGAGCCGAAGCGCAAAGTGATTTTGGACGACCTCAAGCCGTGTATCTTCCGGTTACACAGAATTTCACACAGATCAAACAACGGTTAAGCGATGAGGTTCAGATAACCAGGATTGCACAAATTCAACAATGGAGTGCTCAGGCCTATGAGCATTTAAAGGAGATATTCAGTCATCGCCAGCAAAACGGGTATGTGCGCGAATGCCATGGAGACCTTCATTTGCGTAACCTGGCCTGGTTTGAAGGCCAACCGATGGCCTTCGATTGTATCGAGTTTAATCCTAACCTTTATTTTATTGATGTCATTAATGATATTGCGTTCTTGATGATGGATTTACAGCATCAGCAGCGCCAAGATCTGGCCCAGATTTTTTTAAATCGCTATCTTGAGGTCAGTGGAGATTTTGAGGGTTTGGGAGTATTGCGTTTTTACCTGGTTTATCGTGCGATGGTCAGAGCTAAAATTGATATCATCCAGGCCACCCAGGAAGGTATTCAGGCAGACCTTTCTGCGAAGTTGATGAATTCATTTGATAGTTATTGCCATTTGGCCCAGGCGTTATTAACGACCTCGAAACCCAGGCTGTATATCATGTATGGTCCATCCGCTTGTGGAAAGAGCACCTTGGCTCATCAATTAAGCCGATTAATCGATGCCGTGGTGATTCGTTCTGATATCGAACGGAAACGATTATTCGATGTCGATATTAAGCAGCCACAGGCTCATGAATATGAAGCGGGATTGTATAGTCAGGAAGCTACCACAAAGACCTATTCCAGGTTGGCTGATTTGGCCAGTCAAGTACTCAAGTCGAATTATTCTGTCATCGTAGATGCCACGTTTCAGGATGAGCAACAACGACATTTATTTCAATCATTAAGTGAAGCCCTGGAGATTGACTTCGTTATCCTGGAAATACGGGTATCAGAGGAAGAATTGATTCGAAGAATCAGGCATCGTAAAAATGATGTATCCGACGCGGATATCGATATACTTAAACATCAGTTACTGAAATGGCGGCCACTATCGCCAGCGGAAGGCCCCTATGTTATTGCCATTGATTATGAAACAAGCCTCAGTGATCAAGTGCTGCATCAACTGGTGTTGTCGGAAAATTAAAATATTTGAGTTAGGAATCGTGATAACCCATAATGGGGTCAATGTATTTACAGGTCGCCGGCTACCAATTCAATCCAATGAATGACTTTGGTTGAGGTGGCACTGTTTAAATGATGTTCGCAACCTACATTGGCCGTAATAATCATATCGGGTGCCGAGTCTTCGAGGGTGCGTAACTTATCATCCCGCAATTGCACGGAAATCTGCGGCTGGAGTAAAGAATAAGTGCCGGCTGAACCACAGCAAAGGTGAGCATCACGTGGGAGTTCCAGTTGGTAACCCAGGGCTACCAGCTGATTGTATAAATGATCAGCCAATTGATGTCCATGAGTTAAGGTGCAAGGTGCATGATAGGCAATTCGCGATGGGCTGGGGCTAAATCTCTTGAGGTTGTTAAGTAAGACTTCCGCATCCAGAAGCTCACTGATGTCCTTGATTTTGGTTAACAGCGACTGATAGGCCTCTGCTTCAGCGGGATGAGGCTTTAAAATTTTGGCATAATCCTTGAGCATAATGCCACAGCCGCTGGCTGTTGAAACAATAGCGGCTATTTCATTCTCTGAATTCAGGCGCTGCCATTGCTGGAGGTTACCGATAATCCAATCCATAGCTTTATCATGCTGGTTTAGATGTTCGTTGACTGCGCCACAGCAACGTTGTTTGGTTTCTCGAATGACCTGGTAACCCATGGCCTTTAATACGCTCTCAGCGGCAGCATTGGTATTCGGACTGAGCGTTTTTTGTACGCATCCCTCAAGCAATAACACTTTACCTCGATGCGGCATTGAATAATCAGGGTAGGTGTTCGTGGATCGAATAACCGGTGTTTTGGCTTTGAGAAATGCGGGCATGAAACCGCGTAAATAACTGGCAGATCGAAATAGCAGTGCATGACGTCCGGGATAAGGTAAAACCGAGCCCAGTAATTGACGCATCACTTTTTCTGGCCAGGGCCGTAAGTCCTGTTGTTCCAGATAATGGCGACCGATGTCAATCAATTCAGCATAATCCACACCCGAAGGGCAGGTCGTCTCACAAGAGCGGCAAGTCAGGCAACGATCCAGATGGAGTTGGGTTTCGCGATCAGCAGGCTCACCTTCCAGGATTCGCTTGGTCTGATAAATACGTCCGCGTGGGCCATCTAGCTCATCACCCAAAAGTTGATAAGTCGGACAGGTCGCCGTACAAAAACCACAGTGCACACATTTACGCAGGATTTCATCCGCCCGTTGAATCTTGGCCGCCGAAACAAGATTGGGTAGGAGACGAGTTTGCATGGATTAATCGACCTTACGCAAGAAAGTAATCACAGCTTGAAGATCTTCATCAGACCATTGAGATGTGGAGAATTCGACCACTTCGGCCATGTGGTCTGAAACATAATCACCATCCGGTAAAATCCCTTCCGTGAAAAGTTCTTCGAGTTCACTTTTACTCCAGTCACCTAATCCCTTCTCTGACGGGGTGATATCCGGTGCTTTAAGAGATTCGTTACCTTGAAAACGTTGTTGCATATCCAACATGCCCAGAAAATTTCGAGGCGTATGACACTCATGACAATGCCCCAGGGTGTCAACAACGTAGGCCGCGCGGTTGATTCTTACAGGATGCCGGGCTTGCAGATAATTATTGATCCAGTTCCACACCGGCATGAATTGACGAAACAGGTAAAATTTTAATTCGTGGTCGGGGTGTTTCAAGCTGCTGGGTTGGGTGGTCATCAGGTATTTTTTGATGGCCAGAATATCGTTTACCGTCATATTCCTATAGGAGGTATAAGGAAAGGCGGGATAATAATTCAAGCCACTCGGGGCAATGCCATGTTTAACTGCATTAACGAATTGAAAGTCTGTCCAGGAACCAATGCCAGCCTCTTCGTCCGATGTGATGTTGGGTGTTATGAAGGTGCCAAATTCTGTTTCCAATCGACGCCCCCCGGCAAGGGGAGTACCGTTATTCTCAACGTCAGTATGACAGCCATAGCAATTGGCCAGGTGAAATAAATATTCGCCCCGATTTTCCGAATTGTCAGCTACCGCAAAAATGGGTAGGGCCAACAGTAACCAGAATAAATAACTTTGAATAAAGGGATACAAGTGATTAATTATCCTTTTTCTTGTAAAGCTTATGGCAACTGCCGCAACTTTCTTTGCCAAATTTCTTTGCAGCGGAAGCCGATTCGCTCAGGTTGCCCTTGGCAATCACGGCAGCAAATGTATCTAATGCTTCTTGCGATTTTTTAATAGTGGCATTGAATTTATCGGGATCATCCCAGATGGCTTCCTTGGCATTGGTTTTACCAAAATCACTGCCCTCAGGAAAAATCTGGTCCAGTTCAGCATACAGTTGCTGTAAAGACATGACGTGATCATTCAGGCGATTGCTGAACGGTACTTTGGAACTGACAATGCTTCTGATGGCATTATTATGGCCCTTAATCGCGGACATGATGGCCTTGCGATACTTGATGGCATCTTCTGGCTCAATATCCTGGGCCATACCGACTGGGGTGAGCAGCAGGCAAAGTAAAAATAGACTGATTTTTTTCATGGTGTCTCTCCGTGGTGGTTGTGTAATAAGCGGGTTATATCTCATCTTTAAATTTACAGAAAATTAGATAGAACCGGGTTGAACAGGTTATCCGGATCAAAAGCGGTTTTCACTTTTTGGTGAAAGGAATTTTGCAAGGGGGTCATTAAAGCGGATGGTGCGGTCGGTGTTTGTCCTCTGAAACTTTCCACGTAACCCCCGACGTTGGTGATATGAATAAAATCACTCTGGGTGAGCTCTGCGCTATAAATCCAACGCAAGCCACCACACCAATCGATCATATGTTCATGATGATTCTCTAGTTCAAGCTTGGGTGCCGTGGTGGGTACAATGGTGCGCCACAAGGGTTGTTGATTTTCAATAAAGAAAGGATGTTGCTGTTGCTGAACCTGTTGCCAGAATTGATCAGGATTATCAAGCCGTTCACCGCCCAGCTTGTATTCAGCCTGCTGCAGCCCCGGTTCATTACCTTCCAGGCGTACGTATAGTCGATGGTCCAGGAAAACGCAGGCCGTAATAGGTAAGGGCATACCTGCCATGCGGTTCATGGTTTCAATGGCAGTATTTTCTTCAAGTTCATAATGTAGCGTTATCTGATGTTCAGGTTTCGGCAAGACCTTGAGGGTGATGTCTAGAATAGGTCCCAGAGTGCCGCGGGAACCACATAACAGCCTCGAAATATCATAACCGGCAACATTTTTCATAACCTGGCCGCCACAGTTAAGCACTTCACCCAATCCATTCAACATGCCAACACCCAGAATATGATCCCGTATTGCGCCGAGAAAAGGGCGTCCCGAACCACTATGCCCGATCGCAATAGCCCCTCCGAGGGTGGCCTGATCTTCGTATAGGGGGATATCGGTTGGCAGGCGCTGCCCTTCATTGCCCAGAACTTCTCGAATTTCTTTAAGGGTAGTACCTGATCGGGCTTTGAGCGTGAGTTCCGAGGGTTGATAATCAATAATGCCTCGATGTGAAGTCATGTCAACGACGTCATTCTCTAAATAATCAGCCAGCATGAAGTCATGACTGCCTGATCCGCGGATAGAGACAGCCTGTTGGGTCTTCAATGCCTGCTCGACCTGTTCCACGATATTGATCTGATTATCGGTAGACATTGATAGGGCCTAAAATCGAGGAATCTCGGGATGAGGGAGTTCTCCATTGTGCACATGCATGGCGCCCAGTTCAGCACAACGGTGAAGGCTGGGTATCGCCTTGCCGGGATTGAGGATACCGTTGGTGTCCAGCTGGGCCTTTAATGTATGAAATTGCACTAATTCAGGTGAATGAAACTGATGACACATGGTATCGATTTTTTCCACGCCCACTCCATGTTCACCCGTTATTGTGCCACCCTTGTCGACGCAAAGCTTCAGAATATCCGCGCCAAATTGCTCGGCTTTTTCGAGTTCACCTTCCTGGTTAGCATCGTACAAGATTAATGGATGCAAGTTGCCATCACCCGCATGGAATACATTGGCACATCGCAGGCCGTATTGTCTGGAAAATTCGGCAATCTTATCAAGCACATCCGGCAATTCTTTACGAGGTATGGTGCCATCCATGCAATAGTAATCTGGAGAGATCCGGCCTACTGCCGGGAAAGCAGCCTTGCGGCCTGCCCAGAAAAGCGCTCTTTGAGCTTCATTTTCGGATAAGCGGAGATCATGGGCATTACAGTTTTTCAGTAAGCTTTCGATTTGAGACATCTGCTGATCGATCTCTACCTGGGTGCCATCGAGTTCACAAATCAACAAGGCCTCGGCAATGGGGTAATCGGCGTGAACGAAGTCTTCAGCTGCCTGAATCGCGAGCTTATCCATCATTTCCAAACCCGCTGGAATAATGCCCGAACTGATGATCTCTTTCACAGCCCGGCCTGCGTCAGACATTTTATCGAAGGCCGCCAGAATCACCTGGGCTGATTCCGGCTTGGGGATCAGGCGAACCGTGATCTCCATGATAATTCCGAGTAAACCCTCAGAACCATTCATCAGGGCCAACAGGTCATAGCCCGGGCTATCCAGGCATTCACCGCCACCCAGTGTGATCAGGTCTCCCTCACTGTCGATGATCTTAAGACCAAGGATGTTGTTAACGGTTAAACCATATTTAAGACAGTGCACGCCGCCCGAGTTTTCGGCCACATTACCGCCAATGGTGCAGGCAATCTGCGAAGAAGGATCAGGTGCATAATAGAGTCCATACGGGTCGGCAGCCTCAGAAATGGCAAGATTACGAACCCCCGGTTCAACCACGGCCAGTCGTTGCAGAGGATCAAGTTTTTTTATGTGATTAAATTTTGCCAGGCTGAGTACGATGGCCTGTTCTATGGGTAATACGCCACCGGACAGGCCGGTACCTGCACCACGGGCTATCAAGGGTATCTGGCGATGGTGACAGTAGCGTACGATAAACTGTGTTTGTTCCAGTGTTTCCGGCAGTACCACCATTTTGGGTATTTTACGGTAAGCGGACAAGCCATCGCATTCATACGGCGCTAATTGAGCGGTTTTATGCAATAGTGCTTCGGCTGGCAACTCTGTTTTTAAATCAGATAAAACCTTTTCCAGATCCCAGTTTTGAAACTCGAATTGACCAGTTGAAGGATCAAAAGCCATAGCCTGTGCCAGACGCTGTGAATAAGCATCGATTGTATGGGAAGCGTTATGAAAATAAAAATAAAAAAGCCAGGGTGTTAAACCGAACTTTATACCGTAACAATATTGCTACTTTCTTGTTTGGCCTGGTGGCTTGCCTTATCAGCACGATCAATAATAGCTGCGGGGGTGTCATGCACGTGGGCGCAGGCGATGCCAATACTGAATTCCAGATGAAATATTTGTGCGTTAGTGACGAAAGGGTTTTCTGCCAGTTGTGCATTGAGGGTCTTGGCTATCCATTTAGAAGTCTCTGTCGGACAATCAGGGAGGAGTATGATGAATTTGTCACTTGTCCAGCGCGCTACAAAATCTGAAGTGCGTATAGATTTTTTCAGAATCTTGGCGACATGCACCAGGCCCTCATCACCGATTTGGTGCCCTGCTTTTTCGTTCACGGTTTTATAATCGTTCAAATCGAGGTATAGCAGGCAAAATCCGTTATCGTTTTGGCGCAAACCGGAGCACATTGACTTGAGTTTGTTTTCCATAAAAAAACGATTATTCAATCCCGTCAGTCCATCATGTGTGCTCATCCAGTCCTTTTGTATGTTGGTAATTCTTTCCTTGTAGGCCACAGTCACCAGCAAACCGGTCAAGGTGATCACCCATAACACCATGATATCGAGAAAAACAATACCCAGTGGGTATTGATTGCCGGCCGCTGCAGGAAAACCCGAGTACAAGGTGACCATGGTCAGGCTGGTAATGGCGACAGGGATCAAGGTGCCGGCGAAACCGACTACGAAAGAAGATAAAATAACCAGTGGAATCATTAAGTTCAGAATCAGGGCGGAATTCAAACCGGTCATATTCTGGAAGGCCAAAAAGCTTATCGCCGATGCCAGGATCGTAATTAACAGCATCATGGATTGCTTGGGGAGTTGAAAACGCTGCTGTGAAAAATGTTGATGCAGCAGTATCAGGCTGGAACCGAATAACAGCATGCCAAAACTGTTACCCAGCCACCAGGTGAAAAACATGTTCATGATAGGAATATTCAATGGCATATCAGAAATAACAAAACTGAGGCTGCCAAGGGTCGCACTGATGATTGGGCCGGTACTGGCGACAATCAAAAACAATAACAAGTGATGCAGCGAATTGAGTGAGTTTTTAAAGCCATACTTTTGCACGATAAAGAGTGGAATGATGACTTCTAAAATACTGCCAGTGGCGGAGATGAAAGCAACCCATAAGGGTACACCGACACTGTAAGCAATCATTCCCATACCCAGGTAGACACCCGGCCAGAGTCTGAAACCAAAAATAACAAAAGCGGCGAGGGCGACACCTGAAGGAGGCCAGAAAGGGGTGATGCCAGTCTGAGCAGACTGCATCTCAAGACCTATCATGCCGCTAAAGAAATAGACTATTGAAAATAATGCAATTTGGCCCAGTATTTGAAGCTTGTTGGATTCACTTGAGGTCATGGGTGTTACCCTTAGCTAATATCGAGCTTCCTTTGAGAGTTTAAGTGGCCAGCATTGGCTGATCTTTATTATGGTGTTAATTCAATCAAGTATAGAGAGCTTAGTTTTTTTCACAGGATATTTTTAAAACCTGGGTCTGCTCCTGCCTGTTGAACAATGGGTGTTTTTAGCCCTTGATTATCTTGGGGTTTACAGTTCCCCTGGAATAAGACACACTCGCGCGGTTTTAATTACCATTTCATTGCCATGACTGCTTCATTTAATCCACCTGTTCGTACCCTGATGGGTCCCGGTCCATCAGATGTACATCCCCGAATTCTGGAAGCCTTGTCGCGCCCTACCATTGGTCATTTGGACCCCGCATTTGTAGGTATGATGGATGAGGTGAAAAAGCTTTTACAGTATGCCTACCAAACGGATAATGAACTGACGATTCCGGTATCAGCCCCGGGTTCTGCGGGCATGGAAACCTGTTTTGTTAACCTGGTGGAGCCTGGTGACAAGGTGATCGTCTGTCAAAATGGTGTGTTTGGGGGGCGCCAGAAGGAGAATGTTGAACGCTGTGGTGGAGACGCCATCATGGTGATGGATGATTGGGGTAAACCGGTTGATCTTGCCAAGCTTGAAGAAGCGTTGGATGCCCATCCGGATGCCAAGATCGTTTCATTTGTCCATGCTGAAACTTCAACCGGTGCCCAATCTGATGCCAATGGGATCTGGGAGCTGGCGCACAAACATGACTGCCTGGTGATCGCTGATTGTGTCACCTCGTTAGCGGGTACACCCGTCAAAGTGGATGAATGGGGACTCGATGCGGTCTATTCCGGTACGCAAAAATGTCTGTCCTGTGTACCAGGATTATCACCGGTGACCTTCAGTGAGCGTGCGATTGAAAAGATAAAAAACCGTCAAAGTAAGGTGCAAAGCTGGTTTCTGGATTTAAACCTGGTGATGGGTTACTGGGGTGAGGGCGCCAAGCGTGCTTATCATCACACCGCGCCGGTCAATGCATTGTATGCCTTACATGAATCCCTGGTGATGTTACGGGAAGAAGGTCTGGAAAATGCCTGGAATCGTCATCAGCATAATCATAATGCACTTAAAGCAGGGCTGGAGGCCATGGGGATCAACTTCCTGGTAGAGGAAGCAGCCCGGTTGCCGCAATTGAATTCCGTTTTTATCCCTAAAGGCGTTGATGAAGCCCTCGTCCGCAATCGGCTACTCAGTGAATACAACCTGGAGATTGGTGCAGGATTGGGTGATCTCGCGGGCCAGGTTTGGCGTATTGGCCTGATGGGTCACAGTTCACGTGCTGAAAATGTTCTGTTCTGTTTATCGGCCTTGGAAGCGGTGTTAGGAGATATGGGCGCCGCCATCAATAAAGGTGTCGCACTGGCTGCTGCTCAGTCTGTCTATTCTGCCTGACCGAGTGAATCATCGTTATTTCGCGCGGTCGTTAAAACCCTTCAAACGTTCGAGGATCTGGCACAGCATGGCTTATGCCATGCTGATCCTGGTCGCGTTAATATCCTTGATGCCTATCCAGGGTGTCGGTGCCAGTGACAAATTATTGCATTTTTTGACTTATTTCCTGTTGTCCATGGGATTTGTTAGCCTGGCTGATGACTTCCATCGAATTAAATGGACAGTGATTGGATTAATGGCCTATGGCGTTGTCATCGAGTTTCTACAGGGATTGACCGGATATCGCATGATGGAGGCTATGGATATGTTGGCGAATAGTGCCGGGGTATTGGCTGGCCTGTTGGTGAGGTTTACGTCTATACCGGAATGGTTACGACAGTGGGAGCATCGCTGGTTTTAAGTGCCAGACAATCTGGGTTTTAAGGGGTGATGTAATGATAACCCTGTTGCTGTAGATCAATAATGCGACTGAAAATATTGTCGACTACGATAGGATCAAATTGGTCGTGCAAGAATTGTCTCTGCTTTAAATAGTTTTCTTGTTTAACTTCGACTTTGACTCCTTTACCTTGTAATTGTCTTAGGCGGGCATGCACCTCGGGTTGATACATATAAGGATTAAACAGTTGAATACTTTCTCCCTGTAATAACAAGCGAATGTCCAGTTGTTGGTCGCTCATACCCTCGATCAAGTTTTCCAGGTTGGTAATGGAACGATAGAGCGTTTCCGGGTCGGATCCGTGCACATGATAAACAATTTTTTCATGGCCCGTTTCTGCAAGGGCAATCAGTGGGCAGAGCAGCCATACGAACCATAGGGGGCTAATGGTTTTAGCCACGAATATAAGTCCAACCCTCACGTTGACGTTTGATCACTTCGACAACACCGGAATCAATCAATTTTACTTCAGGTATCAGTTTTAGATCGATTCCGCGGGTCATACGCAGCTGATCCAGAGTATTTTTACAGGCAGCAAAATTCAGGTTGTCGTATTTTTGGGTCAAGTAATGAATGCGTTCGGCAATCCTGTATTCCTGTGGGCTGAGTAATCTGATGCCATTGCCATTGGCGATCACCTCTATATGAACGGGTTCCTGTTTGCTTTCGTATGCCTCCAGCATCTGCTCTAGATTACTGAGAGTATTCAAACCATCATCCGTGTCTGACGATGTAAGATGAACCAGTACCTTGGTCAGGGTGTCCTGCTGAACTAAATTTGACGCGTTGTGGTTATGCTGACTGATGTGCATGCTGCCCAGCCCCATTAAAAGTCCCAGGCTGAAAATGGCAAGAACCGCGGCCAGGCGCGGTAATACTGGGCTTTTTTCAATGACTGTTTCCGGCAGGCGTGAGGCTGGAATATCATCATAACTTAAGCGGGTCATTTCCTTGAGGTTTTGTAACGCGCACACGCGACCGGCCAGGTGCTTGTCCTGTTTGATGAGATCGAGGATTTCCTGTCGTTCCGCCGACGTGATCTGTCGGTCAATGTAGGAATTCAATAATTCGTCTGAGATGTAATGTTCTGAGCTTTTTTCCATTATTTTACACTCCGTAAAGTTCGGCTCGGATGAATCGTCAGGTCAGTATTTTGTTTTTCCACGAGTTGCTTCAACTTAATTCGTGCCCGGCACAGTCGACTCATGACCGTACCGATAGGAATATCCAAAGCATGGGAGACTTCTTCGTAGGAAAATTCCATGAGGTCCACCAGCGTAATGACATTACGGTGTTTTTCACTCATCCGTGCAATGCATTGGCGCACCATGCGACTGGTATCCTGTGCAGACAGATGCTGCCCCGGATCTGCTTCATCGGCAAAATCATAATCGTCGATGTCCTGGGTTTCCTTTTGCCGACGTAACCAGTCACGGTAGCAATTGAGCATGATCCGGCAAGTCCAGGCATTTAACTTGGTATCATCCTTGAGACTGGAAAAGGAGACGAAAGCCTTCTGCATGGCGTCCTGTACCAGGTCGTCTGCAAGCATGGCATCGCCTGTCCAGGAGTAAGCCAGCTTGTAGAAGCGGTTTCGATGGGCACACAGTTCCCTGGTCAGTTTCTGATTTCGCAGCCTGGATTTAAACATAGGGTGATTATAAGGTGATTAATTGCCGTTTATTAAGTGTCTAGAGTCTGTAAAGCCGGTATTTATTCCATATTATTGGTGCTTGATGAAACTGATAGCGGGTTTCAGCGTCTTATAATTTTAATGTATGACTCTACGGATGCCAAAATCCACCATGAAACAGGCTAAATTCTGGATTGTGTCTTTTATTTTTATCCTGGTCCTAGGGCAGGGAGTGGCGAGTATCCCGGTGGAGTTACCGTCATTTTCTCGTGGCGAGTTAGATCAATGGCAGCAGGAATCCTTTGATGGGCAGACGACCTATCAACTCAAGCAAATAAAAGATAAACAATTCCTTGAAGCTTTAAGTGAACAGTCAGCATCCATTTTATATTTTCCGGTTGAGGTTGACTTGACGCAAACCCCGGTCTTGAACTGGTCCTGGGCAAAACAGTTGACCATCGATCCCGGTGATGAGACGCAAAAACAGGGAGATGATTTTGTGGCCCGTGTTTACGTGGTGAAAAAAGGAGGATTGCTTTTTTGGAATACCCGGGCCATTAATTATGTATGGAGTGCGCAACAACCCAAAAACAGTGTCTGGAATAATCCTTTTGCCGGCGATAAAGCAAAAATGCTGGCCGTACGTGATGCTCAGGATGCTGGGAAGACCTGGTATGTTGAAAAGCGTAACATCCTCGAAGATTTTAAGCAGCTGCATGGAAAAGAAATCAAGGATATTGATGGCGTGGCGATCATGACCGATAGTGATAACAGTGGATTAAGTGCCAAAGCCTATTACGGCGATCTTTATTTCACCGCCGAGTAATGTTGTACAAGAGATTTAATCCCGGAAGCGTAAAGAAAAATCAACGGCTCTGACATGTTTGGTCAAGGCGCCGATGGAAATGAAATCCACGCCGGTTCTGGCCACTTCCAGGATGTTGGCTTCGGTGATATTCCCGGAAGCTTCGAGTTCAATTTGGCCCTGTACCAGTGTCACGGCATCCCTCAGCATCTCG
>JASJBW010000117.1 GCA_030066315.1 Gammaproteobacteria bacterium | reverse complement strand
AACTGTTCAATCTGTAAAATTTTTCCATCACTATTTGCCTCAAGCGATACGATATTTTTGGCGAAATCACGAATCATATAACTGCCCGGAATCCAGGTTGGCAAGCGCAGTAGCTGACCAGTGGGGTCTGGATTGGGAATAACTATTGAGATATCAAAATAATGACCAGCGGGGTTTTCGCTACTTATAGAATATTCAATCATTTTTATTCATTAGGGCAGGTTTTCCTGTATAAAGGTATCAAAGTCGCTGACATGAATAATCTGTGTACCATCGCAGTTAAACTGCAAACGTACCACTGACTGCACCGTAGAAATAGAAAAATTCCTTAAGTAGTATTCTGGTAAATTCCGCATTAACTTAAGACTGTTTAATACCTTGCACACTTCTGACTCTGACATCGGCTGCCATTTTTTATGCCTTTTTTTGGCAATATTCTGCAAATGCTCGGGCAGGTAATGATAAAGGTCTGATTTTAACAATGCCTTGTATAATTGACGCATAATCCGGGTTTTTTCTTCATAGGGGATCAATGCAAAATGCCGGTTTATATAATCGTCGGATATCAGAGCCGATGCATCATGTATTTCTTCACGTAATGGATCAAAGATGGAACTGGTACGCACTTCGTTATTATTAAACCCTATAAAAAGACGAAAAATGCCACGCTTCAATAACAAATCTTCGAAAACAGGTTCAATGTGGTTAAACAGGCGGTCAATATCACTTTCGTAGCGACAGCGATCCATAGCCGTTTCCCTTAAAGAAGGATCACCTTTAATACCAATTTGCAGCTGGGCACTGTCTAACCCCACAGCACTGACGATATTTTCCTGCAGAACCAATTGTTCTAAATCCACATTGTCTAAATGAATGTCGTTTGTCACCCGCTTACAACCTGTATTGTCTGGCTTGTCATCGATTTGTCATATTGATTTGAATAATACAAACCTGAAAATGAGAGTATACAGAAATGAATGAGATCGCTATTCGACATTTCGTCGAAATGACAGAAAAATTTATCGCCCAGCACAAAAAAGATATGGATCCCCAGGATCTGGATAGAGTTACGGAATTATACGAGGACCTCAGTGCTGAATTATGTCGGCAACAGGTTTTTGATGACCTCTATCATTAATTAGATTATTGCTTGGTTGGGGGGGGGCTGGCTGGTTTTTTATCAGGCTTTGCTTTACGGACTTTTTCGAAATTGATACCCAATCCGTCAGCACTGCCTGAAACTTCGGATTTTTTACCGACATATCGACCCCCTTTGGCCTGCTCCTGCACGACTTCCTCGGTCTTTTGGTGCAAACCGACCTGGTAGGGTAATTCATATAAGCGTGGTGATTTTTGACTAGACCCACTTTCTCGAATCCACCAATACATCACCCCTGATTCCCCGGTTTTTTTATCTGGTTCAATCACTTCTGAAGCGATCAGAACAAATTCTTCGGGCAAATCATCGGTAGTCGGCCAACCAGTATACTGTTGTAAAGAAGCATATTGTATCCAGTAAAAAATGGTGCAAACAACCAGAGCCAGTATTTTATAAGCGGGTGCCAGGGCTGTCTTCAACAGGAGGATATAGAGCAGCACCAGCACCAGAATAAATCCCGCCATCAAACCAATGATCGCCCAGGTCATTACAATACCTCCAGACCAAAATTAGTGAATTTTTTCTGCAAGTGACTGATCCCGCTGACTTCACCTCGAGCATCCAGATTGAACCTGAGGACAGTCACTTCATCATCTTCACGCAGCAAGGTCACTTTATCCACAAACACAGCTTTTAAAGACGGGTTCACTTTCTCAATTTTCACGGTAGCTGTCACCGGTTTGCCTGTTGTACTTTTATAATATTGCAGATTCACGATGTACTGGCCTGAGACGATACCTCGAATCGTAACCACTTCCTGGTTAATCGGATAAACCGTTTCAACACCATCAATCATAATTTTGTCATTTAAATCACCCTGGTCGTCACGGTCCAGATGTAACCAGCCGACGTCACTGTCACGATAGGACAATAGGTTTTGATTCGGATCCTGTACCCAAATATCAATATCATCCGGCTGATTATCGGGCCAGGTAACCGTGATAATATACTCTGCCTTGAAATTCACATTACCCAGCTTGGCGATCGGATTCATGAAGATAATGGAAATAAAAAATAACAAGCTGAACCCCAACAAGGTATTAAACAATAGATCTGTAAACGGATCGGATAAGTGTCGTTGCTTGATCATCGACAGGCCAGGGATTCCCGAATTTCATTGAGCAGATGGTCTACTGCCCAATCGACCAGGTTGTATTTAACATTAAGGATAATACCCGCCAGTATTCCGGTCAGCGTAGTGAACAGTGCCACCTTCATCCCCCCTGACATCTCAGCCAGCAAGTTTTGCATAACCGTTATATCAACACTATTCAGGTCAGTCAGTGAACCTAACATAATGATAAATCCGATAACCGTACCGAGTATACCCAGTTTCAGCATGAGGTCCGCCAGTATAAATCCAAAAGCATAAGTACTGCGCAGGCGAATATCCAACACCTCAATGAGTTCCTGTAATTTATGTTGATCCTTCCCTATCTGGTCGACCCTTTGAAAGAATTGTTTTAATACCTGGCTGCGAGAATCTTGTGCGGGTGACAGACCAATATCAATAAATTGCTGACTGGTGGAATAGCAGGCAAACAGAAAATGCAGGGTCGCAAGGACATAGATGGCAATGATCAGGGCTGAGACTCGACTTTGATCTTGCTCAATAAGACTGGCCAGTAATCCTACCTCGCCCAGATAAAACCAGACAAACAATTCAACGCCGCTGAACAAGAGCGCGAACAGGATCAGACCATAGGATGATTTTACAATCGACAGCATAAGTGAGTTAATGGATTAAAGGTTTCTTGAGACTAACTTGATCAGTTTGGTGATATTTCTGCCTGATCATAATAGCTGAACCATAGTGGTAAGGTACATCCAACATATCTCGTGTTAAACGAGTAATGAGCTTACGGGCCTGATTCACTAAGTTGAGTGCAGGATCGGGCATTAGATAAATGGTCTCCAATAATAATGATACCGGGGACTCTAACACACTATCCTGGATAACCCACTCACCCTGGTCTCCTGGTATCAGGCTATTGTTTTGCTGAACCCACCGATCTGCCTGTAAATATAACTCTAGGGCTCTTGTGGTTAAATCTTGAGCCAATTTGGCCGCCTCTGGATACGCTCTATCAAGGGCATAAAGCTGGAAGGCATGAGCCATTTGGGCATAATCCATCAGGGTCGTATCTGCGGAACTGGCATGACCACTGAAGCGAATGACTTGACCTGCCCCGATAAAGTGCTCAACCATATAGTCATACAATTGGTCGGTTTGAGTTTTTAGCATTTTGTCTTCATCAAAGGATTCCGCACTGAGTAAGGCCTTTAATGCCAGCGCGTTCCAACTTGCCAATTTTTTATGATCAACTGGCATCTCGGGTTTGGGGTAATTTCTCAATTTAAGTTTGATCGTTGACAACACACCATTGCCTTCTTGATGACTCAAATTTTCCAGCGGTTTAATGAGCAACCTATGTTCGGGGTCTTCAGGTAACCCCCATTGTTTGGCTAATTGTTTAAATTCTTTTTCTGAAAGCGCCTTTTTAAGTTCAGCAATGCTCCAATAATAGGCGGCACCTTCCACGTTGTCTTTGTCTACAGCTGATAGACTCGCATTAAAACCACCCGTAGCGTCCGCCAGGAAATCAAGCATGAATCGAATGGTTTGCTTGCCGATTTCGGCATAACCCTGCTTTGGCCACAAGGACGCTGCCTTGAAATACAATTGGGCCAACTGTGCATTGTCATACAACATCTTTTCAAAATGGGGGGTTTGCCAATCTGGGTCCGTCACATAACGGAAAAAACCTCCATTGACATGATCCATCAAGTGGCGTTCAGACATGATCTTGAGGGTTAATTGCACAAAATCAATAACATCTGTGTCAATGCCTGGTTCGGTGTTAATGATATCCAATAGGGAATTTAACTGAGGGTAGGAAGGAAACTTGCTGGTTTCACCAAATCCACCTTGTAGCTCATCGGCTAACAACATGGCCTGACTGACAAAAGCCTGTATGACTTTGTCAAAATGCTCGTCAGGTAATTTGAGGAGTTCTGAACGAGCTTCGTTAGATTCAGTCTGAAGAAAATAATCACGGGCTAATTGTTTAATTTCCTCATGTTTGGATTGCCACTGTTGATCCAGCTGCTTGATGACTTCATAAAAATTATCCCTGGGTAGGTAGATAAATCCTGTAATGGGATAACCGCTGGGTGTCAGAAAAACATTAAGCGGCCATCCTGCTTGGCCTCGAACGGCCTCGACAAACCGTAACATGCGACGATCCAGTTCAGGACGTAATTCACGGTCAACCTTAACCGTTACATAATGTTGGTTTAAAAATTGGCCGACCTGTTCATCCTGATAACTCTCCTTTTGCATCACGTGACACCAGTGACAGGAGAAATAACCAATCGACAGATATATTAATTTATTATCTGCCTGGGCCTGCTGCAGTATGGATGGACTCCAGGACTGCCATTTTACGGGATCATTGGCATGCAATCCGAGATAGGGTGAGGGATGATCTTTGAGTGACGAAGCCTGCACTATCTGCATCAGGATTAAAGCATGCAAGATCATCAGACCGCCAATGAATCGTATAAAACTATCAAACATCTCTGTATCCTGATACGGTGAATGGTTAATCTATCTTTATTATCGACGACAATATTGATGCCGAAATTCCATCAAGTAAGACCAAAAAAATGAATGATCTATCCTTTATAACCGAACAAGCATCGTGTCCGGCCAACAATCTGGATGAACCGGCACCATCCTCACAACAACTTGAATTAATCTTACAAGCCGCGATGAGTGCGCCGGATCATGGCGAACTGACGCCCTATCGTTTTCTGGTTATCGAAGGTGAGGCACGCTATGAATTATCCCGGGTATTTGAACAAGCTACCATACAACGTTTACCAAATGCGGATCCAGCTACCGTAGAAAAACAAAAAAATAAACCTTTACGCTCACCCATGATCATCGTCGTGGTTGCCAGCATCACGGATAATCCCAAGATTCCAGAAATTGAGCAAATTTTAAGCGCGGGATGTGCTGCTCAGCATATACAATTAGCGTGTCGTCAGCTCGGTTTTGGATCAATCTGGCTGACGGGTGACAACAGTTACGATATGAACGTTTACGAGGCGCTAGGCCTGGATATCAACGAAAGAGTGATTGGTTTTATTTACGTGGGCACGGCCAGTCAGGCACTGGGTAAAAAAAACCGACCATCGGCTAAATCGCGCACTACCTTCTGGAAGGAGCCACAACATACTGATTTTGCAGTATAAATTGTGTATTTAAAGGGCTATCTCAACAAATAATCCGCAAAAAGGGATGGTTTCCATCCCACTCAAATGAATATTAAACTTGACTTATATTAGAATTTTATAATATAGTTTACCCCGTCAATTTTTTACCGACTTAATAACCACGGTCTTAACATCAATTGCTTGCCGAGGGTTTGGGGTCATAAATTTTAATCATTCGAAGGAGTAATCCAAATGAAAGTAAAAACTTTAGTTGCTGCGATCGCAGTTGTTGCTACTACTGCTGCTCAAGCTCAATTTTTTGATGACGGAACTGGTTACGGTTACGGTGATGGACGTTGGGACAGCTATGGAAACAGTTACGGTTATGGTGACGGCAGTGCTCGTGGCGCTGGTCGTGGTCGTGGTCGTGGTACTGGATCTGGCGATGGCGAAATGGATTTTTCAATGAACTTTAAAGGTCGCGGTAATGCCAACCTGGACGCTGATACTGATTGGGATGCTAACACTGATTGGTACGGTAACGGTTATGGTAATGTTTACGGCGACGGTTACGGCAACACTTACGGTAACTACTATGGTAACAGCGGTGACTACTACGGTTACGGTTACGCTCCTCAGCAACAATTTGCTCCGCAAATGATGCAACAGCCCAACCAGGCTGAGTACATGAAGCAAATCGAAGAGCGTCGTGCTGCGGCTCTGGCAGAGCAGCAAAAAGCTATGCAAGCTGCCAAGGCTCGTTTCGAAGCTGCTCGTGCAGAAGCTCAAAAGCAGTACGAAGCTTCAATGGCTGCTGCTAAAGCTGCTCCTGCTCCTCAAGCACCCGCAGCTCCTGCTCAGTAATTTCTTATTACGCAGTAACAAAAAGCCGACACTTAGGTCGGCTTTTTGTTAC
>JASJBW010000119.1 GCA_030066315.1 Gammaproteobacteria bacterium | reverse complement strand
TTTTCAAGCTCTATGATACCTATGGTTTTCCAGCGGATTTAACTGCGGATGTTGCGCGTGAGCATCATCTTGAAATTGATCAGGCAGGTTTTGACCAGGCAATGGCTGCGCAGAAGGATCGTGCTCGGGCCCATAGTCAATTTGCCGCCGATAACCATGCCCAGCACCTGGAGAATATCCGACAAACCAATTTTAAGGGTTATGAACTGTTAGCTGCTGATACCCACGTCGTGGCGATACTTCGCCAGGGGCAAGAGGTGGATCGAATAGAGGCAGGTGATGCGGCGACCATCGTGTTGGATCAAACTCCGTTTTACGGTGAGTCGGGTGGCCAGGTCGGCGATACTGGTGAATTATTATTTGGCGATAACCGGTTTACCGTGGAGGACACGCAAAAACAGGATGATGTGTTCTTGCATGTTGGCAAAATGGAATCCGGTCATTTGCAAAGAGGTGATGAGATCTATGCACATGTCAATGAACAAAGACGTGAAGCAATTAAGCTGAATCATTCAGCCACACATCTCATGCATGAAGCCCTGAGAACGGTTCTGGGTGATCATGTTCAACAAAAAGGTTCTTTGGTGGATGATGAAAAATTACGGTTTGATTTTTCACATTTCCAACCCTTGACCAAATTGGAGGTGCGTCAGATCGAGGGTTTGGTGAATGATGAGATTCGCATGAACCTGGAGACCCGAGCTGAATTGATGTCGATTGATGAGGCCAAGGAAACGGGAGCCATGATGTTATTTGGTGAAAAATATGGTGAAACCGTTCGTGTGCTCAGTATCGGATCGGATTCGGTCGAACTCTGTGGTGGTACTCACGTTGAGCGTGCTGGCGATATCGGATTATTCAAGATAACCATGGAAACCGGAGTGGCTGCGGGTGTGCGCCGAATCGAGGCTGTGACTGGAGAGAAAGCGTTGAAAAGGTTCTACCGCGATGAGGAACAACT
This sequence comes from Gammaproteobacteria bacterium, assembly GCA_030066315.1. GTDB lineage: Bacteria > Pseudomonadota > Gammaproteobacteria > JACNJF01. The sequence goes on along the minus strand of JASJBW010000119.1, from coordinate 5,229 downwards.
GGATCAACTCGCCCAGATTGTAAAAAGTGGTCGCGATGAGGTTGTGCAAAAGGTAGAACAGCTACAAGTAAACCAGCGTCAGCTGGAAAAAGAATTGGAGCAGTTAAAGGCCAAACTTGCGTCACAAGCGGGTGGCGATCTCGCCGCCAGTGCGGTGGAAGTCAATGGGATCAAGGTATTGGCTGCCAAACTGGATGGAGCTGATGTTAAGACGCTGCGGGATACTGTGGATCAACTCAAGAACAAACTGGGGCAGGCTGCCATTGTGTTGGCGAGTATTCAGGATAATAAGGTTTCCATCATAGCCGGTGTTACCAAGTCAGAAAGTCAGCGGATACGGGCAGGTGACCTGGTCAATGCGGTCGCTCAGCAATGTGGGGGGAAGGGCGGAGGACGCCCGGATATGGCCCAGGCTGGCGGGAATCAGCCAGAAAATCTGCCAGCTGCACTTGATTCTGTGCCACAATGGGTTGAAAGCAAACTGGCGAGTTGATTTATCCTGGATCACTAGTGACTTAACCCATCTCTATCCCCTATAATCTCGCGTCTTTTTTTCCAAGCACATATCTTCTTTAAAATGGCATTATTGGTCCAAAAATATGGTGGTACTTCGGTAGGATCCATCGAGCGCATAGAAGCGGTGGCCGAGAAAGTGATCCGTTATAAAGAGCAGGGGAATGACCTGGTCGTGGTGGTTTCTGCAATGAGTGGTGAAACCAATCGCTTAACGGATTTAGCTAAACAGATAGATCCCACGGTGCGTGGTCGTGAACTCGATGTGCTCTTGACCACGGGTGAGCAAGTGACTATTGCGCTATTAACGATGGCGCTGCATAAGCGAGGTTATGATGCCAAATCCTATACCGGGGGACAGGTTAAAATACTGACTGATAATGCACATAACAAGGCTCGAATTGTATCCATCGATGCAGCCAATCTGGCACAGGATCTAAAACAGGGCCAGATAATCGTGGTGGCGGGTTTCCAGGGTGTTGATGAACATGGCAATATCACGACCCTCGGTCGAGGAGGCTCCGATACCACAGGTGTTGCATTGGCGGCGGCACTGAAAGCGGATGAGTGTCAGATATTCACGGATGTTGATGGTGTTTATACCACGGACCCTCGCGTGGTCGCTGAAGCCAGGAGGCTGGAAAAGATTACTTTTGAGGAAATGCTGGAAATGGCCAGTCTTGGCTCAAAGGTTCTACAAATTAGAGCGGTAGAATTTGCCGGTAAGTACGAAGTACCTTTACGGGTTTTATCCTCGTTCGAGGAAGGTGAAGGTACATTAATAACATCTGATAGTAGCGAGGATGACAGCGTGGAACAGGCCGTAATCTCTGGCATCGCATTTAATCGTGATGAAGCCCAGTTAACCATCAATGGGGTGGCGGATACACCGGGTGTAGCCCATCAAATTCTGGGTCCGATATCTGATGCCAACATTGAAGTAGACATGATCCTGCAGAATGTGGGAGCTGATGGGACAACGGATTTTACCTTTACGGTTCATCGTAATGATTACGATACGGCATTAAATATTTTGAATAAAGTCGCTCAGGATTTAAAAGCGAGAGTGGCATCCGGTAATAACCGTATCGTGAAGTTGTCTATCGTAGGGGTAGGCATGCGCTCTCATGCGGGCATTGCCAGTAAAATGTTTGAAATACTGGCTAATGAAGGCATTAATATCCTGATGATATCCACCTCCGAGATTAAAATATCCGTCGTGGTTGAGGAAAAATACCTGGAACTCGGGGTACGCGCATTGCATGATGGATTTGATTTGGCCGAGTATGAAACTGAGTGAATGCCGGATTAAAACCCTTTATTAATCAGGGTTATGCGGATAATAATCAACTGGCTCTGTCGAAAAATCTCAGTTAAAATCACTACATAGACTGTGGACATGTCTATATGGAATAAGACAGGTAGAGGTTAAAAGCCTGCTTAAAAAACGATTGACTTAATTGGAGAAGTATTATGCTTATATTAACAAGGCGAGTAGGTGAGACCTTGATGATTGGTGATGATGTGACGGTCACTGTCTTAGGGGTTAAGGGAAATCAGGTTAGGATTGGTGTGAATGCGCCTCGCGAAGTGGCAGTCCATCGCGAAGAAATTTATGACCGCATCAAGGCTGAACAGAGTCAAGAAAACCTGGGAAACAGTTACTAGTTTAGAATTTGAGTTTGGGTATACCCGGGAATTAATATTCCTGTTAGGAAAGTTTACATTTCTGGATAATCCATTCGATAAAAGTAAAATATGATTTAACTAACATAAGGTTAAGGACAACGTTAAATCTTCTTGTTGAAAATTCCTATTAACACGTGCCAGATAGATTGATCCTAATCTATCTGGCAGGGTGTTGGTAACAAGGATAAAAAAGTTAAATCTCTGATCTTGGAGAGATGGCCGAGTGGCTGAAGGCGCTCCCCTGCTAAGGGAGTATACGTTAAAAGCGTATCGAGGGTTCGAATCCCTCTCTCTCCGCCATTAACAAGCCCCGCTTATAGCGGGGTTTTTTTATTTAAATCCTGGGTTGATTCTCAGGGTGAAATCATCAGAGCACCCTAACTCCCCGAGGATGCAACAGCCATTCCAGTACGGTAAATAAGTTTTGAGCAGCTACCAGGCAATTTAGACTGGTTGTCAGTGAAAATCTCTTTCTTCATCTTGAAAAATGCGCAACAGGTCGCTGATTCATCGATTTCTTGGATATTTGAAGACAATTTAGACTATATAACTCATGGAGTCAGTCTGCATTTACCGGTCAGTGGATAGAGAAGCTGTTAAGTCTTTGAATAAACGTGAAAAAAACACCCAGACATCATTGAGAATGTCGGTGTTTTCAACGACCATTTTGATCGCTGTATTGGTCACCGGATTGGTTGTATTTTCACTGTATTGGAATATCTCCAGTCTCAGGGAGGAAATCATTATCCTGGCCAAGGTGGAGGCAGAATCGCATTGGAATAAGGATGCCGCTTTCCGGCGCTGGGCTTCACGCCATGGAGGTGTTTATGTTAAACCCGATGAGCGGACACCTAAAAATCCCTACCTCGCTCATGTGCCTGATCGTGATTTGATGACGGCCGATGGCAAAGAGCTGACGTTGATGAATCCCGCTTACATGATGTCGCAATTGACCCGCGAATTTGAAGAAATGTATGGTGTAAAGGGGCGCATCACCGGAAAGATGCAACTCAATCCTGCCAATAAACCGGACGTTTGGGAGTTTGCGGCATTAACGCAGTTTGAGAATGGCGCCAAAAAGGTCGTAGCAACCACTCAGATTGAGGGTCAACCTTATCTCCGCTTCATGAAACCCGTTTATATGTCAGAAAGTTGTATCAAATGTCACGGTTCTTTGGGCTACCAGGTAGGTGATATTCGGGGTGGTATTAGTGTGTCGGTGCCTTTAGACCGCTACAATGATGCTGCCCTGGAAACCAAGCAAAGCATGTGGGCCACGCATGTGATGGTTTGGTTTATAGCGATGATAGCTATTCTGTTCTATTACAGAATATTAAGCGCACGCCAGGTCGAGCGACAGCAAATGTTGCAACAATTGGAGCATGATGCGCTGCATGATGGTCTCACCACACTACCCAATCGGTTTTTATTCCTAGACCGGTTGAATCATGCCATTACACGGGCCCAAAGAGAAACGGACTACCAGTTTGCCGTGTGTTTTCTGGATATGGATCGATTTAAAAACTTGAATGACAGTTATGGTCACCTGATTGGTGACGCTATCCTGAGGCAAATAGCAGAACGATTTAATCGGGTTATTCGCCCCGCAGATACCGTGGCGCGAATTGGCGGTGATGAATTCACTTTCCTGTTAGAAGACGTCAGTGGTTTAAACGAAGCACTGGTGATTGCGGAGAGAATTCTATTGTCGCTTAACGCACCCTTCCAAACCGAGGTTGGAGAACTTTATCTTAATGCCAGCCTGGGTCTTTGTATGAGCGCTCCGCTTTACCAGCAAGCTGAGGACATGTTGCGTGATGCGGATATCGCCATGTATCGGGCCAAGGAAGCTGGAAGAGGTCGCGTTGATGTATTCAACCAGGAGATGCATGAGCAGGCAATTGAAATCATGCAAATGGAAAATGATTTACGTCACGCAGTGGAAAAAAAGGAACTGGAGATTTTTTACCAGCCCATAGTGGATGTGGAAAAAAACAAAATTGCCGGTTTTGAAGCCCTGTTACGATGGCAGCACTCAAAACTGGGTTTTATTTCTCCCGAGGTTTTCATTCCATTGGCTGAGGATACCAGTCTCATCCATGATATTGGCACCTGGGTCATGCTCAGGGCCTGCCAGGTGGTTAGGGAGTGGAACCTGGAGTTTGGTCAAGGACAATCATTAGGGTTGTCGGTAAATATATCCAGCAAGCAACTGATCCACCAAGACCTGGTTCCCATGATTCAGAGCATTATCGCTTCTACCCGGTTTGATCCGGCTTTATTGCATTGCGAAGTGACCGAGTCTGCGATGATCCAGCACAAGGAAAGGGCCGTTGACGTCATCAAGCAGCTCAAGGCAGAGAACATTAAGATCAGTGTTGATGATTTCGGTAAGGGTTATAGTTCATTGACCTATCTGCAGGAATTTGACTTTGATATTTTAAAAATCGATAAAGATTTTGTGCAGGACATGGGCGAACAGGGGAGAGGATTACAGTTAGTCAAAACCATATTACTCCTGGCTCGAGACTTCAATATGACCGTGGTCGCCGAGGGTGTCGAACAAAAAGATCAGTTGCACCGTTTACAGGCCATGGGCTGTCAATTGATTCAGGGGCATTACTACGCCAAACCTATGCGTGAATCCGAAATCTATGAATTGCTGCAACATGGGGTGTTACAACAGGCTTCCCAGTTGGTCAGTTTAAGAGAGGACGATCCGGATGATAGGGTAAAAGTCATACCTACTGTATCCTGAATCCTAAGGCACTAAGATGATGAATGTTCATCCATGTCGGATTGGCCTATATGTTGGAAAAAGCCAATCACCCATAAGCAAAAAGCAATAAAACAACCAAATGTGATAATGGGTAAGACATAAGCCAGTAAGCGGGACGGGCTATCCATGTCAGTAAAGTACCAGGATGGGACGGCAATCAGTATGATGATGATTAAACGCAAATACATAATTCACCTCTTGAGTACTTTATTGGGAATATTAACCCCGGTCCCCGAAATTGTCACAAC
>JASJBW010000118.1 GCA_030066315.1 Gammaproteobacteria bacterium | reverse complement strand
TCCCAACATGGGTGTAGTCAGTATCAATGTGGCCCCAAATTTTCTTATTCGCTGGTTGCTTCCTCGATTAAAACAATTTCAAACCTTATATCCTGGCATTGAGTTACAACTCAGTGCATCCAATGAGCTTATCGATCTCTATGAGAATAAAACGGACATGGCCATCTTTTTTGGTCACGGTGATTGGCACGACATCGATATCGAATTGCTTTCCAAGGTCTATTTGGTGCCAGTCTGCACGAATGGTTTGCTTCACGCTGAGCACCCATTGGACAGATTAGAAGACCTTAGGCACTATCCTTTAATACACGTGGTAAAAAGACTCTATGAGTGGCCGGAATGGTTGCAACAACAAGATGTTGATTATTCCGGGTTTAGCAAGGGGTTACAACTGTCCAGTAGTCAACTGGCAACAGCAGCGGCATTACAAAATCTAGGTATCGCACTGGCAGATAAAGAGCTTTCGGCACCGGAAATTGAAAGTGGTCAATTGATAGTGCCATTCGACAGTGCACTTGATACGAGAAGAGCATTTTATCTGGCCCATAATAAAAATCGTGCTTTAACCGATGGCATGCAGATCTTCAAGAAATGGGTCCTCAGTGAAATGCAAAAGTCCAGTCGGTAGTCTTTCGGTTTCTATGACGCGAAAAAACCGGTGTTATACAGTATTACTTTTTTAAGGAATAATGCGCTTTAGAGTCAACGCAAGCATGGCTCTAAATGACCCTTAACGCAAAGCTATTTCACTTCGAGCCTAAGCGGTTACCACACAGTTCTTATGGTTATGCTTTGCATTGTATAAAGCCTCATCGGCTCTCTTGAACCATTTTTCAATACCTTCTCCCTGGTAATCCGCTATGCCAAAACTGCAGGTAATCTGTCGCTCAGGTAAAAACTCCGTTTGCGCTATCCTCAAACGCAGCGATTCTGCGATTGTTTTTGCCGCGGCAATATCCACATTCGGACAAATAAGCACGAATTCCTCTCCACCCCAACGTATCAATGAATCGATTTCCCGGGTGTGATCCTGAATCAATTTAACCAGCTTAACCAGGACGTTATCTCCGACATCGTGGCCAAAGGTGTCATTGATGGGTTTGAAGTCATCAATGTCCAAAAGCAACATGGAATGGGGCGTTTTGTGTTGATCAAAACTGGACATGGCCTTCTCTATAGCATCACGTGCACCCGTACGATTCAATGCACCGGTCAGCTTATCGGTTTTTGCCAGAGACTCATACTGGTCTTTCTGAATATTGAGGAATTGATTCAGTTTAAGAAGATAACGATTGTGATCGCTGCTTTGCTTGATATTTAAGCTCAGGGCATGAACGTAAAGTATGGCATCAAGCAGAATCAATGAAAGCCAAGCGATCATCAAACCCAGATAGAGTGTATCTCGTTCTATCCATTTACCCGTGAAGAATACCGATTTAATGGACATCTTTACATTTCTGGCCTCGGTATTGTCGCCGGTAGTGAAGCTGATCGATACAACATTAGAGATGTTAGGTTCGGTATCGATGTCTCCGTGTTGACTATTTTTGAATATCCACCAGGATGGGATAAAGAAGCGTTTAGGTGTAAACGTGAATTGATTAATCCCGGGTTTAAGTGTATCCGCCCAAAGATTGTCCTTCGTCAATATCTCTGAATTATCCTGCTGCTCTTCGTTATTGAGGTATACCAACAAGGTATCATTCTGAGTAGATTCATATTCCAGCTCAATGTGCATCTCTGAATAAATACTCATATCAAGACCTGGGGCGCCTTTTTCAACCAATGGCTGGGTTACCCCGCAAAAAGCGAAGGTGTCCGATAAAATGATTTCACATCCCAGGTGTATTTGCCCTTGGCCCACATTAAGTTCTGTTTTTGAGACGCCGCCATTGATTCGATCACTATGAATTTTAGGTTCGAGTGTGGATGTTAATGAGGGTATGACATCAAGTCGGACAGACATACCAAAGTGATGCCAGAGTAATAAAATGCACGAAACTACGAATAAGGAAAGGTAGCGTAATTTATAAGGTTGTGAACTGTTTTCTGTTGGACTCATACAAAGCAGGCAATAGCACTTTCATATCCCTAACTCAATTGGGTATCGTTTTTACTGGTCCATCAATAGCAATCATTATCAGGGATAATAGCAGCTAGCATGTAAAATATACCATTCATGTTCTATTTTATTGAACGGGACATTTTTATAAATTGTGGAAAAAATCGTTTTCATACTAGATGTCAGTAATAGCGCCTAACTTAATAAGCAAAATTTCTGCTTATTGAGAAGAGTGATCTAAAACGATCCGATAAAAAGTGCCTCTGGCTTCTAATTGAAGCCATTCATGATTGACTCAACTTGTGGAAGTGGCTGTAATCCCATTGTCAAACTTCATCAATCAGATTTGCATCGCTTGGGCCGAGCAGCGAAACTAACGTTTTCATTCTCCCAAATTGCTAATGACTCATGGAGCTGATTGTTTTCGACCTTGATGGAACCTTGCTCGATCGAAACTCGATGATCTCGGAATACACGAGCGAAACACTCAAGCTGCTGTCAAAACGGAATATTGCGTATACTGTTGCCACAGGCAGAATGCTGCACGGGGCAAAAGCCATTCTGGAAGGTCATCGCTTCAACCTGCCACAGGTCTACAAGAATGGTGTCATGATCTGGAATCCCGGACAGCAGCGCTATTCAACGAGCACGACGCTCACGCCCTATGAGCTTGAAAATGTCGTCTGGGCTTGTGTTCAGCATCATGTGACACCCTTTATCTTCACTCTGGATGAAGACCACAACAGTACGGTGTACCACTCAGCCCTAAAAACGGATGCTGATTTCGAGCTTGTTCGAGTTCTCGCCATCGAGAGTAATATACGGATGCGTCCCCTTGATGCATTGCCTGGAGATGCGGCCGTCACACATGTCAATTCGATAGGGTCGCCAAATGCGATTCGAGCGGTCTTAAGCAGTGTCGGGGACGAAACGCATCTCGTTGCTTATTCTGGGGTTGCACATGAGGGTGCTGATTGGTATTGGTTGGATGTACACCACAGTGCCGCCAGTAAAGGGGGTGCTTTAAGCACGCTGAAGGAACTCCTTGGCCTCGAACGCACCATCTGTTTTGGTGATAGTGATAATGATTTGAGTATGTTCAAGGCGGCAGATGAATGCTATGCACCGGCCAATGCTAATGACACCATTAAATCTTTAGCAACTGCGGTTATCGGGCATCATGACGAGGAGGGCATCGCTAAATTTCTACGAGAGCGTTTTGCGCTAGACGAACGCTGAGCCTTGATTATGCGAGCACAGGACTACTCGCTGCGTTGCTTGCGGATCATCATGATAACCAACAGGCTCACTACTAAACCCGCGATCATAACGAAATAGAGGGTTGAATTGAGGCTGCTGTCTTTTGCGTCCTCGGATTTTGCTTCGAGAGCTGTCTCGCGCTCTCGGCGAGTTCGCTCAAAACCTCGGTAGGTCACGTAATACTTGTAGATGTTGCGGACATAGGAAGCGGGTTCCCCACTGACCGCGCGGAACATGCCTATCTCGACATTGCCGAACCAGCGGTTGTGATCGTAGCCGAGCCGGCGTGCGCGTTGGCGCGCTCGATTCATATTACCGGGGCCAGCGTTGTATGCAGCTAACGAGAACAGTACCTGGTCAAGCGCCGAAATTTGTGGATCGGAGAAGTAAGTTTCGCGTAGCCAATGCAGATACTTGATGCCAGCATGAATATTGTTTTCTAGACTGGAAATATCGGGAATGCCAACAGCATCATCTGCCGCGGTTTGTGGCAGTAACTGCATGACCCCGACCGCTCCGGCTGAACTTTCCTTATTTTGGTCGAAACGTGACTCCTGGTAGGCCAGGGCAGTGATCATAAGCCAGTCGAAATTATATTGATCTGAGAAGCGTTTTATCATTTCGATAATCTCCTCGTTACGACGGCGGTTCTCATCCGAAAGGCCATCATCAAGCCATTCGGTGTTACCAAGATAGCGTTGGAGTATGATATTTCCGAGTAAACTCCCTTTTTTGACGCTATCAGCGAAAGCAGTTATCGATGCCTTCAGTTGTGGGCTGTCTTTACGCAAAGCCCATGCGATTTGGCTACCGGTGTTGACTGCTAGGTCCCGTTGAACCTCGATACGATCAAATACCTGTTCCCAGAAATTAGCCTTGTGACTATCCACAACAATCGCCCCGAGTATGCCAGCATTGACCATATCAAGCAGATCATAGTCCTCCAGATTTTCATCCCCCTCGCGTATTGGTATCGGTGCTTTGCCAACGGACTGGCGCTTTGCATTCAGCGCCTGTAAATGCTCAAAATAACTGCTCGATCGTCTTACATAAAGGCCAATTTCGACTAAATCGTCGAATGTTTCGACCCCGGGTGCGGCAGGCCCGGTGACGATCAGTTCTTCGACATCGTTATGAATCGGAGGGCCAAAGTCGACTTTTTTTTGTCGTTCCGGTGTTATCGTGAGGTTGCCCATCACCATATCACCACGGCCAGAGATCAGTCCAGGTATCAGCTCGTCGCGGCGGACAGGGATCAGGACCACGGTGGGTGATCTGACGCGGCCAATTTCGTCGGCGAGGTGATCCTCGAAAAGTTTGCCAAGTTCGGCGAACATACCCCGCTTGCTCGCACCATCGAAGCTAAAAAACAGGGGGTTGTGCACGGTCAGAATGCGCACGAAACCGCGCTCGGTCATACCATCAAGATCTCCGGTCCAGGGATCATTAGCATGTTCCAGGATGGCGTCTTCATCGAAGGCGCGCGTATCCCCACCCGTGAACGTAAACATCACGGACACAATAATAGTCAATAGCCGCAAATGCATGGGTTCAAAGAATCGCAAGCGTTAACAGTGCCGTCAAGCGCCTTTTTTATTTTATGACCCTGCGCTTGGTTTCAAATGGAAAAAAGACATTCTGAAAGATGGTAGAAGTCGTTAAAATACGTAATTGATAACCGCAAAACCTTTAATGACTGATCCCTCATCAACCAACGGGCTATTGACCACATCATCGTTGAGCGCTTCGTATCTTAAATCAACCAGTAATAACCACTCACGCGTTATTTCAGCAAACAGACCAATACCGACTTCTATACTGGAGGTACTGCTCAGTTTGTAGGCAGGTCTTAGCATGGTGGCTTTTTCAGCGGGTACACCAAAATCATAGTTGGATAATTCCGCGCTTAAATAGTTGAATTGTAGTTGTGGCGTAATGCGCAAGATCCCGCGTTGCAGGTCTTTGCTGATGTTAAGATTAGCCATGCCCCCACCCACTCTATCGAGCAGGTCATGCTTATAAGAAATTTCGAGATCCACAGCAGCGGGTAATTGGGCCTTGAGAGCCAATCCCGCGAGGAAAGTATTTTCGCGGTCACCCAACCCCACCAGAAAAGCGCTGTCTTTTTCTTCGTAAACACCTATTCGGTACTGCCCAACCAGTGCGAGACGAAGGTTATCTGTATCTGCAAGGCTCCATTGTAATTGCGGTCCGAATACCTGCAGTCTCTCACCCACATAAGTGATCGCGGGTATATATTGGCTCACTCCACCCTTGTAATCTTTGTAGGGACTTGTGCGTGTTATCAATCCCAGGCCAACGCCCAACTGGCCTCGTTCACCTAGCGGCAAGTAGAGTTCAATATCAAAATGACGAGTTTCTCCTTCTCTTAAAACAAAGGCAGCACGACTGAAACTCGGAGGTGCTTTGGGCATGTAGCGGTTTGAGAATCCTATAAGTTCCGTTGGTATTCCTATAAAATTTTTATCAACTCGTTTATTGTTATTTTCATCATGATAAATTCTCAAAGCATACTCACCGGAAGGTAAACCATCGATGATATAGGGTTCTGGTTCAGCCAAATTGTAACGAACAGCTTTAAGGGGGTTTTGTTCCGAAACAAATGTGCTGACGGAATCATAGATTTGTAACTCAACTATGCCCGACTTGGGTGGGTTATCGAGACTCACTGTCAATTGAGCAGCAAGAGACGCAAAACTGCTTATCAACAGGCAGGTGAATAACAAGGTTTGTTTAAATGCCGCGGTATCAAAATAATTTTTCGTCAACATCTGGACAGTTTCCTGACTTACATCCAGAAGATACGAACCGTATTATCAAGCATGAAATCAAACTGTCACATAACTTCAATC
>JASJBW010000121.1 GCA_030066315.1 Gammaproteobacteria bacterium | reverse complement strand
GGCAATGCTGTAGCGGGACATGCCGAAACAGAACACCCAGAAAACGGCCGCGCAGAAAACGTAACCCTCGGTTTCAAATCCCAACCAGGAAGAGTCTGAGCCTGCCTGTTGGATAATAGCCAGCAGATCGAACAGGCCAATGATGAGCACCAGGGTGGTATCCTTGAACAGGGAAATGAAGGTATTCACAATTCCGGGGATAACCAGCTTCAGTGCCTGCGGCAGAATGATGAAGCTCATGCTTTTCCAGTAACTCAATCCGAGCGCCGCTGCGGCCTCGTACTGTCCTTTGGGAATGGCCTGCAAACCGCCGCGCACGACCTCTGCCATGTAGGCTGACTGGAACAGGGTGATGCCGATCATCGCCCGCGCCAGTTTGTCAAAGTCTGTGCCTTCCGGGAAAAACAGCGGCAGCATGACGGACGACATAAACAGCACGGTAATCAAGGGCACACCGCGCCAGAACTCGATGAATACCACGCACACCGATTTGACAATCGGCATTTCCGAGCGTCTGCCAAGCGCCAGGATGACGCCTATGGGCAGCGCCGCGACGATACCGACCGCGGACAGAATCAGGGTCAGCATCAAGCCGCCCCACTTGGCGGTTTCAACCACTTCCAGACCGAACCAGCCACCTAGGATCAGGATCCAGGCGATAAACGGGTACACGAACAGGATAAACCCACCGAGGTACCACTTGTATTTAAACGACTTGATGAACAGTGGAATCATCAAGGCAATCAGCAAAAGTCCAGCCGTGTTGGGTCGCCAGTACAGTTCGCTGGGATAAAAGCCATACATGAACTGAGACAAGCGGCTGTCAACATAAGCCCAGCAGGCACCCGCCCCGTCAACGCGGCAGCCATCGCTGCTCGGACTGCTCCAGATCGCATCGACAAATGCCCAGTTAAATACAGGCGGAATGTACAGGTAGATCAAATACAGCGCGAACAGCGTTGCGGCCGAATTCACATAGCCGTCGAAAAGGTTCTTGCGCAACCAGCCCACGACACCCGTCGTGCTGGCCGGTGGCGGCAGATCTGGATGCGTGCCGGGTGCGTATTGTTGAGTCTCTGTTGTCATATTAATAACCCCCCTAACGCTCAACCAGCGCCATGAATTTGTTATACCAGTTCATGAACGCTGAAATACTCAGGCTCATGGTGAGGTACACCGCCATGGTCATAAATACGATTTCCACCGCCTGTCCCGTCTGGTTCAGCGTAGTGCCCATGAAAACATTGACCAGATCGGGGTAACCAACGGCTACCGCCAGGGATGAGTTCTTGGCCAGGTTGAGGTACTGACTGGTCAGCGGTGGAATAATTACCCGCATGGCTTGCGGCACGATAATCAAGCGCATGGTCTGACCGCGCGACATACCCAAAGCCAGGGACGCCTCGGTTTGACCATGACTCACCGAGTTAATGCCGGCGCGCACGGTTTCCGCAATATAGGTTCCAGTGTAAATGGTTAATGCCAACAGCAATGACAGCAACTCAGGGATGATGGTCACACCGCCCCGAAAATTGAACCCTTTCAACTCCGGCACATCCCAGGACAGGGGAGCCCCCATGGCAAGGAAAACCAACAGTGGCAATCCAAAAACCAGGCCAAGCGTACTCCAGAAAATCGGGAATTGTTGGCCGGTATCATCCTGGCGCTTGTGCGCCCAGCGCGCGAGGAAAAAACTGGCTACGATACCAATAACAAATAGCCATACCACAATTGAAAAGCCATCCTCGGGAACCGGTGAGGGTAGATACAAGCCGCGATTATTAAACTGGACCCCGGCGCCGAGGTCGATGCTTTGACGCACACTCGGTAGGGCTGCCAGCACGGCGAAATACCAGAAGAAGATTTGCAGCAACACGGGGATGTTGCGAAAGATTTCAATATACAACATGGCAATCTTGGCGATTAACCAGTTGTGCGACAGGCGTGCGATCCCCATGATGAAACCGAGCACAGTCGCAAAGATGATTCCCAGGAAGGACACCAGCAAGGTATTGAGCAGTCCGACCCAGAAAGTGCGACCATAAGTATTGGCTTCGGTGTATTCAATCAACGACATCCCTATACCGAATCCAGCCGCTTCACCCAAAAAGGCGAAACCGGTAGAAATCCCCCTGGCTTCCATGTTGGAGAGGGTATTATCGATAATGGTGTAGAAAAAATACCCTAGCCCGAGGACCAGCAAAACCTGAAAGAACAATGCACGATACTTTGGATCGTTCCAGACGGCTGGTTTAGACGGTTGTATCCCCGATTCATGCTCAGACATGATGCGCTCCGCTTAACGAGAAAACTTCAATTATCGAGTCGTCGCAGCGCAGTTGCGGCGACGGCAGACTTTTTTGTTATGTTGCCTGTTCAAACAAAAGGGACATGCATTCGCATGTCCCCTTGGATGATTCAATTAACGAATCGGTGGAGCATACTGCAGGCCACCGTTGGTCCACAGTGCGTTGAGCCCCCGTGAGATCTTCAGCGGTGAGCCCATGCCGACGTTGCGCTCGAAAGACTCGCCGTAGTTACCGACCTGCTTGACGATGTTGTAAGCCCAGTCGTCACCCAGACCCAGCTTTTCGCCCTGTCCGCCCATGAAGCGACCGACCGAAGGATTGTCGCTACTCTTCATTTTGTCTGCATTTGCAGAGGTAATGCCCATTTCCTCGGCATTCACCATGGCGAATAGTGTCCACTTGACGATATTGAACCACTTGTCATCGCCCTGGCGTACCACCGGTCCCAGCGGTTCCTTGGAGATAACTTCAGGTAATACCATGGCGGAATCCGGATCCTTCAGTTTGATCCGCAGTGCGTACAGCTGTGACTGGTCAGAAGTCAGCATGTCACAGCGTCCGGCTTCAAAACCTTTAACCGTGGCATCCGAGGTGTCATAAGTCACTGATTTATACTGCATGCCATTCAAGCGAAAGTAGTCCGCGAGGTTCAACTCGGTGGTAGTACCGGCCTGGATACAAACCGCCGCACCATCCAATTCCAGGGCACTCTTCACACCGAGAGCCTTGGTCACCATAAAACCCTGGCCATCGTAGTAGTTGACACCAGCAAAGTTCAGACCCAGCGAGGCATCTCGAGTCAAGGTCCAGGTCGTATTACGCGGAAGCATATCGATTTCGCCAGACTGCAACGCGGTAAAACGTTCCTTAGCCGTTAAAGGTGTATATTTAACCTTGCTGGCATCACCCAGAACCGCTGCTGCTACCGCACGGCACATATCGACATCAAGACCCTGCCAGTTACCTGCAGCATCGGCGTTAGAAAATCCAGGTAGACCGGTACTTACACCACATTGTATGTGACCTTTACTCTTAATAGAGTCCAGGGTGTCGGCATTCGCCGTGTTGGCGGAAAACGCCAGTATGGAAGTCAACGCAATCGTTGAAGTAATTTTGTTCATGTATATCCCCTCAGATATTTATTAATTGTTTATAACCAATAGTTTTTATCAACTACTGACTGTGTCCAAATGTAACATTCTCGTAACTGATTGCAAGAGTTTAATAAACCTGCCCGATAAAGAGGCATTCCTAGGCATTTTTCAGGTGCGTTTTATACAAACGAGTTCTATCGATAAAACTAATCTTAAGAATCGTTTGCTATCAAGATGGACGTAAGACAGGATTTGATTCAATGAATACCTTGGTTATAATACCTGACTAATTTACTTGGTTATTTAAAAAGATGGCTTACTACTTTATTTACAAGATTACCCAAATGCCCGGCAACATGTTCAAACAACTGGAAAAAATCGACCGTTTCGATGTTTACAAAGAAGCAAAAAAACACGTGAAACAATTACGCAATGATCAATCCAGTGAAGACCTGGGTCAGTACAGAATTATATTTGCAGAATCAGAACTTGCCGCCGAGGAGCAATTGCAGGAAAAAAGGGAAGCCCCCATCATCCAGGAATGGGAAAAATAAACGTATTCATAATCCAAGAATAGCACTCACCAATGGATGAAAATGAATACCGTTCCGCTTACCAGGGTATCAACACCCTGAAGTGCGTTTTTGAAAAATCCATACTGACCCAGAATTGCGGCTGTCGATTTCATGAAAAATTCAACCTCGCTGAGCGCGAGGGCATTCGCTGCACTGACGAGGATGCCCATAAAAATTGCAGCCATTTTTTAAACTCATGTCGAAAACAGGCTCAATTCGCGTTACACCTGACCGAGATTGTCGGCAATCTGTTACCCCACAGCAAGGAGGTTCAGGTACAAAAAGGAGCGTTACTCGGCCTGGCACCTGATTTACCCAACCTGCCGGATACCCGGATAGACGACATTGCTGAATTAATAGACAAAGCTGTCGAAGAATCTGACGGGAATATCCTTGCATACCCTTACCAGGAACTCATACCCTCCATTTCTCATCATCCTCCACGTCCGCGACGAAGTCGGCGTAAAAAACACAAAGATTGAATCGATTAATAACCCAGAGACCAGCATCAAACTTGCAACTCTGCAGGGCTTTGCTTAGTCTTGCGCTTCTTTTTAAACAGCCAGTAATCCTTATGCCCCAGAAAAAAGCCACAACCCCTAAAAAATCTACTGTAAAGAAACAACAAAAACCTAATATCAGGGAATTTTCATCCCAGGTTGTGGATGGAGTAGAACGGGCTCCCAGTCGCGCCATGTTGCGCGCGGTTGGTTTTGAGGATGCTGATTTCAAGAAACCCCAGATAGGTATTGCCAGTACCTGGAGCATGGTCACACCCTGTAACATGCATATCAATAAACTGGCTGATGACGCCGCCGCCGGTGCCGATGCGGCCAAGGGTAAAGCCGTCATTTTTAACACCATCACCATCTCTGATGGTATTTCCATGGGCACGGAAGGCATGAAATATTCGCTGGTCTCCCGTGAAGTGATTGCGGACTCGATTGAGACCGTAGCAGCCTGTGAAGGTTTTGATGCGCTGGTTGCGATTGGAGGCTGTGATAAAAACATGCCGGGCTGCATGATCGGACTGGCTCGGTTAAACCGTCCCTCAGTTTTCGTATATGGCGGCACTATTATGCCGGGTTGTCATAACGACAAACTTGCAGATATTGTTACCGTCTTTGAAGGAGTGGGCGCCCATGCGCAAAACAAGATCAGTAAAAAAGAACTCATTGAAATAGAAAAAAATTCTATTCCTGGTCCGGGTTCCTGTGGAGGCATGTATACCGCCAACACCATGGCATCCGCTATTGAAGCGATGGGGATGAGTTTACCCGGCAGCTCCGCACAAGCAGCCATCTCTGCAGACAAGTCCAAGGACTGTCAGGATGCCGGCAAGGCGGCCATGAACCTTTTGAAAAAAAATATCCGCCCCAAGGACATTATGACCAAAAAAGCTTTTGAAAATGGCATCACCATGATCATTGCTTTGGGTGGCTCAACTAACGCGGTATTGCACCTGTTAGCGATGGCTTCTTCCATAGGCGTAAACCTCAAACTGGATGATTTTACCCGTATTGGCAAAAAGGTGCCGGTGCTGGCTGATTTACGCCCCAGCGGTAAAGCCATGATGTCAGAGCTGATCGAAATTGGTGGTATTCTACCGTTAATGAAAATGCTACTGGATGCTGGCATGCTGCATGGTGACTGCATGACCGTTACCGGTAAAACCATGGCACAAAACCTGGCTAAGGTTAAACCCTATCCGATAAGCCAGGACATCGTTCACGCCTTGAATAATCCAATTAAAAAGGATAGTCACCTCGTTGTGCTCAAGGGTAACCTGGCACCAGAAGGTTCAGTTGCCAAAATTTCTGGTAAAGAAGGGCTCAAGTTTACCGGCAAGGCACGTGTCTATGCTTCTGAAGAGCAAGCCTTGAAAAAAATACTGGATGGCACGGTGAAAAAAGGTGATGTTATCGTTGTGCGTTATGAAGGCCCCAAAGGTGGTCCTGGTATGCGCGAAATGCTCAGCCCGACTTCTGCGATTATGGGTAAGGGCTTGGGTAAGGATGTTGCTTTCCTGACCGATGGCCGTTTCTCAGGTGGATCCCATGGCTTCGTGGTCGGTCATGTTACCCCGGAAGCAGCCGTGGGTGGCCCCATTGGTTTATTGAAAAACGGTGATGAAATAACCATCGATGCAGAAAAACGAGAAATCAA
>JASJBW010000120.1 GCA_030066315.1 Gammaproteobacteria bacterium | reverse complement strand
TTGGTGGTCCAGGAGCAGGGAAGGGCACACAGGCCAACTACATTAAAGATAAATATAATATCCCCCAGATCTCAACGGGTGATATGTTGCGCGCTGCAGTGAAAGCCGGCACTCCTTTAGGTATTGAAGCGAAAAAAGTCATGGATTCAGGGGGGTTGGTTTCTGATGATATTATTCTGGGTTTAATCGATGAGAGAATTCAGGAAGACGATTGTGCCAATGGTTTTCTGTTCGATGGCTTTCCGCGTACTTTAGAACAAGCGGAAGCACTCAAGTTAAAAGTGGCCGTGGACGCCGTGGTAGAAATTGACGTGGATGATAATGAAATTATCAAACGCATGAGCGGACGCCGGGTGCATGTTGCCTCGGGAAGAACCTACCATATCGTATTTAATCCACCTCAGGTTGAAGGCAAAGATGATGAGACCGGTGAAGACCTGATCCAGCGTGATGATGACCAGGAAGAAACCGTAAAAAAACGCCTGGATGTCTATCATGAACAAACGGAGCCTTTAATTGAGTATTATTCAAACTGGGCTGACTCCGGGGCTGAAGGGGCACCCAAATACATAAAAATTAACGGTATAGGTCAGGTCGAGGAAATACGTGATCAGATCTTTCAACAACTGGGTCAATAACTTGGAAAAGCCAGGCTTTCATATATTCACGGCTTTTTTTACATCTAATCACATCAAATAGGGGCTTCATCGATGTCAGCAGCATTAATCATGGCACTGATCTGTGCTTTTGTGGGGATTGCCTACGGGGTAATCAGTACTTTTAACGTAATGTCTAAACCTCAAGGTAATGAGGATATGGTGCGTATCGCCGGTGCCGTTCAGGAAGGCGCCGTGGCTTACCTGACACGACAGTACACGGCCATCTCTATAGTGGGTATCGTGTTATTCCTGGGCATTGGTATCTTCCTCGATTGGTATACCGCTGTTGGTTTTGCACTGGGTGCGGTATTTTCGGGTGCTGCCGGATACATTGGCATGCATGTTTCCGTACGTTCCAATTCACGAACAGCCGAAGCGGCTCATCAAGGTATTAATCCAGCCCTGGATATTGCCTTTAAAGGTGGTGCCATTACCGGCATGTTAGTGGTGGGACTCGGTTTGTTGGGTGTGGCAGGTTACTACAGCCTGATGTTGGCCTTAGGCGCAGAGGATCCTTTGCATGCCATGATCGGACTGGCGTTTGGCGGTTCATTGATTTCAATCTTTGCGAGATTAGGCGGTGGTATTTTTACCAAGGGTGCTGATGTGGGTGCGGATATCGTGGGCAAGGTCGAGGCTGGTATCCCTGAAGATGATCCACGGAATCCAGCCGTTATTGCAGATAATGTTGGTGACAATGTCGGTGACTGTGCAGGTATGGCTGCCGATTTATTTGAAACCTATGCAGTGACCATTATTGCGACCATGTTACTGGGCGGACTGGTATTTGCGAGTGTGGGTGTCGAGGCAGTGGAATTGGCTGTGACTTATCCATTGGTTTTGGGGGGTATTTCAATCATCAGTTCCGTTATTGGTACCTTCTTTGTGAAATACAAGGAAGGTGGCAAGATTATGACGGCTTTGTACAAGGCTGCGGTGGTTTCGGCGGTTCTGTCGGCCATTGGTTTCTATGTGATTACCGATGCCATGATGGCAGATAACGGTCTGTACTCGACGGATGCCTTGTTTGGTTCTGCCATGATTGGCCTGGTCTTGACCGTGGCCATGATTGTGATCACCGAATACTATACCGCTACAGAATTTAGCCCCGTACGGCATATTGCGGAGGCCTCGACGACCGGTGATGGTACCAACGTTATAGCTGGCCTCGGTGTTTCAATGCGCTCGACTGCGTTGCCCGTACTGGCGGTATGCTTATCAATCTGGGCAGCATTTAACCTGGCTGGTTTATATGGTATCGCCATTGCGGCCACTGCAATGCTATCCATGACAGGTATCGTTGTAGCTTTGGATGCTTATGGACCCATCACTGACAATGCGGGTGGTATAGCCGAAATGGCAGAGTTGCCTGAAGATATTCGCAACACTACCGATGCGCTGGATGCGGTAGGCAATACCACTAAGGCCGTAACCAAGGGTTATGCCATTGGTTCTGCAGGTCTGGCTACATTGGTTCTGTTTGCTGATTACACGAGTTCTCTGTCAAGCGCGGGCAAGGCGGTTAACTTTGAGCTCTCCAATCACATGGTCATTATCGGATTATTCATTGGAGGTTTGATACCCTATCTGTTTGGAGCATTGGCGATGGAAGCCGTAGGCCGTGCTGCTGGTGGTATTGTGAACGAGGTGCGTCGTCAGTTTCGTGAAATGCCGGGCATCATGGACCGCACTGAAAAACCGGATTATTCCAAGGCGGTAGATATGCTGACCCGAGCTGCCATCAAGGAGATGATCATACCATCCTTACTTCCAGTTCTGGTGCCTATCATAGTGGGTTTGACATTAGGCGCACAGGCCCTGGGCGGTATGCTTATCGGTACTATCGTGACGGGTTTATTCGTAGCGATTTCGATGACCACAGGTGGTGGTGCTTGGGATAATGCCAAAAAATATATAGAGGATGGTAATCATGGTGGTAAGGGTTCAGATGCCCACAAGGCTGCGGTAACCGGTGATACCGTTGGTGACCCATACAAGGACACTGCTGGCCCCGCAATCAATCCATTAATTAAGATTATCAATATCGTGGCACTGTTAATGGTTCCGCTGTTGTAAATAGATAAGTGCCTATAAAAGCCTGCTCCGTGCAGGCTTTTTTTTTGTCGATGAATTTTTGATGATTGATAATAAATCGAATATAGAGGGTTTGAATTTATATCGATGAGTGGTTTAATAATTCATCAAATGAAGCGTTACCTCCTTCCCGTATGTTAGATAGTTAAGGGCATCACGACCGATGGCCTACCGAGAACAGTTAAAAGATAACTACCAAGAAACCCGCTTGATCCAACGCCGTCTGATTGTATCAGCGATTATCGTATTGGTATTGATGTCCATTGTGCTGGGACGTATGTATGTTCTGCAGGTTGTTGAACATGATCATTTCTCTACCTTGTCAAATTCGAACCGGGTCAGACTGAAAGCTTTACCCCCTACTCGAGGATTAATTTATGATCGTAATGGTGTGGTTTTAGCGGACAATTTACCGGCCTATCGCCTGGAAATTGTACGTGAACAGATGGATGATTTGGAACAGGTCTTACAGGAGTTATCCTCACTGGTTGAAATTTCAGAACAAGATGTCAAAAAATTTCGTCTCGCATCAAAACGTCGACGTCCTTTTGAAAGTGTTCCACTGCTGTTTAATCTTACCGATGATGAAGTCGCCTTGCTGGCGGTGAATTTGCATCGATTTAAGGGCGTGGAAATCAATGCACGCCTGACGCGTAACTATCCATTAGGAAAACATGCTGTTCATGCGCTGGGCTATGTGGCCCGAATCGATGAACGAGATTTAAATTCTTTGGATGAAGCCTCTTATGCGGGTACCAGCCATATAGGTAAGCTTGGGCTGGAAAAATATTATGAAAATGACCTACATGGTGATGTTGGATATCAACGAGTGGAGGTCAACGCTTCCGGTCGAACCCTACGTGTTTTAGATGAACAACCACCCTTACCGGGCAATAATCTGTACCTGACTATTGATTCAGCATTACAACAATTAGCAGAAGATTTATTTGCGGAGGAACGTGGTTCAGTCGTGGCTATTGACCCCAGTAATGGTGAGGTTCTGGCTTTAGTCAGTATGCCAAGCTTTGACCCAAATTTATTTGTAAAGGGAATTAAGTCCAAAGAATACAGTGAGTTAAGGGATTCATCGAGCCGACCCTTGTTTAATCGTGCTTTAACCGGGCAATATCCACCGGGTTCTACGACTAAGCCTTTTTTCGGGCTTGCAGGCCTTGAATACAGCATTATGGGTCATAAACAAACGGTGTATTGTGGGGGGTATTATCTGCTGCCCAATGAAGAACGCAGATACCGTGACTGGAAAAAAGAAGGGCATGGCAAGATGAACTTGAATGATGCGATCGCCCAGTCCTGTGATGTATATTTTTATGATTTGTCTTATGGTATGGGTATCGACCGAATGTCAGTGTTCATGAAACAGTTTGGATTCGGTGAAAAAACTGGAATAGACAGTACCGGGGAGCGTCCCGGACTGATGCCTTCGAGGGAGTGGAAAAGGGGTGCCCGTGGGCAGCCATGGTTTCCCGGAGAAACCTTGATCACTGGTATCGGTCAGGGCTATATGTTGGTTACTCCGTTGCAATTGGCTAATGCAACTGCCGCACTGGCGCTTGAGGGGCAGCGTTTTAAACCTCACCTGGTAAAGACCATCGAATTTCCAACCGAGGATATGGAGTTGGAAATACTCCCTGAAATTAATGGTGTCTATAATGTCAAAAAAGCTTTGAACTGGGAGCATGTGATTAAAGCGATGGAAAATGTCGTTCATGGACTGCGCGGTACTGCCCATCGCATAGCGCAAGGCATTACCTACAGAATGGCCGGTAAAACCGGCACTGCCCAGGTCTTTGGTATCGCACAGGATGAAGAGTACGAGGAAGATAAGATCAGTAAGAAATTACGTGATCATGCCTTGTTCATGGGTTTTGCTCCGCTTGAAGATCCCAAAATTGCTATTGCAGTCATCGTCGAAAACGGGGGAAGTGGTAGCAGTACCGCCGCCCCCATTGCTAGAAAAATGATGGATGCCTACCTGTTAAGACATAACGCCCAACAAGAGAGCAACAGTTGATGAATCGTGTGATTGAGAGCGATCAAATATCAATATCGAGGCGGATTTTAGATGCATTCAGGTTGGATCCGGTACTCATGTTATTGTTGTTTTTATTATCTGCCATTGGATTTTTAATTCTGTTTAGCGCAGGCGGTAGTAATACAGAGCTTATGTTTCGGCAGTTAACTCGACTCGGTGTCGCGGTTGGCTTGATGGTGCTGGTTGCCAATATATCCTTGCGCGTATTAAAAAAACTGTCCCTGGTATTTTATCTTGTGGGTGTATTGCTCCTCGTTGCCGTTATTGGATTTGGTGAAGTGGGCAAGGGTGCACAGCGTTGGCTCGATCTCGGTTTTCTCCGCTTTCAACCTTCAGAATTAATGAAACTGGCGATGCCCATGATGATTGCATCCTATCTTTCCGAGAAGGTTTTACCCGTGGGCTGGAAAGATCTATTGATATCTTCCGGCCTGGTGATCGTGCCGGTGTTATTGATTGCACGCCAACCCGACCTTGGAACAGCACTGCTGGTCGGCAGCGCAGGATTTTTTGTGTTATTCCTGGCCGGGGTGCGTTGGAAAATTTTTATGGTTCTGGGTTTAATTGCTTCTTTGATGGCGCCATTGTTGTGGAAGTTTGCATTACATGATTATCAACGCAACCGAATCCTTACACTGCTTGATCCGGAAAGTGATCCTTTGGGCACCGGATATCACATTATTCAGTCGAAGATCGCAATAGGTTCTGGAGGGACCTATGGTAAAGGCTGGTTAAACGGGACACAGTCACAATTGGATTTCTTGCCGGAGCGTTCAACCGATTTTATCTTTTCCGTATATGGCGAAGAATTTGGTTTTTTTGGCGCTGTTTTATTGGTACTTTTATATCTTTTGATTATCTATCGCGGGCTCTATATTTCCGCATGTTCCGGTGATAATTTTGGCCGCCTGTTGGCTGGGGCCCTTAGCCTCACTTTTTTTGTATATCTGTTTGTCAATACCGGTATGGTAACTGGATTATTACCTGTGGTGGGCGTACCCTTGCCGTTAGTGAGTTATGGTGGTACTTCAATGGTGACACTGATGGGCGGCTTTGGCATCATAATGGCTATTCGATCGTCAAAACGGTTTTTAGCCTAGGGAATTCACCGACGATATTTATGGCAACTGTTTCTAAACAAATTATTAATATTCACCAAGCAAGTTACTTATAATCTCAGTTACATTATGTTAAGGAAATTATCATGAAAAAAATCCTCGTGGCCCTGGCCATTTTGCTACCTTCAATGGTGCAAGCCGTTGAACTTAACAGCGGCGATTATCGATATCGCGAGGATGTAGAGGCTTTCATCAAAGAGGTTGCAGCCCGCAGTGATTACAGTGAAAAAGA
>JASJBW010000018.1 GCA_030066315.1 Gammaproteobacteria bacterium | reverse complement strand
GATATTAAACGCAGGCCATGGGTAGGTACCCAGCCAAACCTGGATGAAGTCAATGACATGACCCAAAACAATGCGATCAATCACATTACCCAGGGCGCCACCCAGAATCAGACATAAAGCGATGGCAGTCAGTTTTTCCGATTTATCGAGCTTCTTGATCCAGAAAAACAGAATAATGCTGATCAAGATGGCAAAAATAGTAAAAAACCAGCGTTGCCAGCCACCTGCATTAGCCAGAAAACTGAATGCGGCCCCTTTATTATAGGAAAGAAACCATTCGAAATAGGGCAGCACCGGTACGGCCTGGTGATACTCCAACTGGGTGTTGGCAATCCATTTGGTGGCCTGGTCAGCGATGATAACCAGGACACTGATCCACAGGTATTTAAGCATGACTCAGTAATCGGTCATGGCTGGTGCTGAAGCTTCTAGGCATAAAGACGTCGTTCACCATCACCCTCTACATTCTCAACACAGCGGCCACAAAGCTCTGGGTGTTGTTTATTTTCACCCACATCAGCGCGGTGGTGCCAGCAACGGACACATTTTTCATGTGGGCTCGTCATCGCTTCCACGGCAAATTGATAACGGTCACCCTCAATGGAACAAATATCACAATGCCCTGGTGTTTCCGCCAATTTCGCCAGTGCTGCCTCTGAAGTGATCATCACGAAACGTAATTCATCGTTAATCACTTCCAATGCTTTTAAGAGTTCATCATCACAATAGATCGTGATGTCGGCATCGAGGCCAGAGCCAATTTTTCCATCCTGGCGCAGGCCTTCCAGAATACCGGAGACCTGTTCACGAATGGCCAAGAGCGTAGACCACAAGCCTTCGTCAATATCAACGCCCTGATAATCAAACAAACCATCGTACCAGGTTGCCGTGAATACGCCCAGTTCCTCGTGGTTACCGGGCATGTATTCCCAAACCTCGTCAGCGGTAAAACTCAGGATAGGGGCAATCCAGCGAGTCATGGCCTCGGCAATATGAAACATTGCGGTCTGGCATGAGCGTCTCGCCAGAGAATCTTCCTGGGTGGTGTATTGCCGATCCTTGATGATGTCCAGGTAAAAGCCACCCAGGGTTTCCGAGCAGAAATTATGTACTTTCTGGATGGCCACATGAAACTGGTAACTGTCATACAGTTGCTGAAGTTCCTGTTGCAGCTTGTGTGTTTCCGCGACTACCCAGTGATCAAGTGCCAGCAGTTCGTTGGCATTCACCATGTTTTTATCAGGGTCAAAGCCGGTCATATTGGCCAATAAAAACCGCAATGTATTGCGGATTCGTCGATAGGCATCAGCCGTACGTTTAAGAATTTCATCGGAAATACTCATTTCACCCGAGTAATCGGTGGAAGCCACCCACAGACGCAGAATATCGGCGCCCAGTGAATTAATGACTTTTTGTGGAGCCACCACGTTACCAATGGACTTTGACATTTTCATGCCCTTGGCATCCACGGTGAAGCCGTGCGTGAGGACTTCCTTGTAGGGAGCTTCACCATACATGGCGCAAGATGCCAACAGTGAACTGTGGAACCAGCCACGATGTTGATCCGATCCTTCAAGGTACATGTTCGCCGGAAAATCCAAGCGATCATCATGTTTTAAAACACTGTAATGGGTGGTACCAGAGTCAAACCATACATCCAGGGTATCGGTAGTTTTGGTATAGGCCTCTGCTTCATCACCGAGGAGTTCTTCAGGATCCAGGTCGAACCAGGCCCCAATACCTTTTTCTTCCATACGTTCGGCAACCTGCTCGATCAATTGCTCGGTATTTGGATGGAGCTCATGCGTTTGTTTATGGATAAACAATGGAATGGGTACCCCCCAGAAGCGCTGTCGCGAGATGCACCAGTCCGGTCGGTTGGCAATCATGCCATTGATCCGGGCCTCACCCCAGTCAGGAATCCACTGAATATTTTCGATTTCCTTTAGCGCATTCTGGCGTAATCCCCGCTTGTCCATACTAATGAACCATTGCGGTGTCGCACGGAAAATAATGGGTGTTTTATGGCGCCAGCAATGCGGGTAGCTATGAAAGAGTTTTTCCTCATGCAGCAAGGCATTATGCTGCTTCAAGACGTCGATCACATGTTGATTGGCATTTAAAACGTGTTCACCGGCAAACAACTCGGTTTCGGGTAAGAAACAACCATCATCACCGACTGGATTATAGACATCCAGGCCATATTGTTGCCCGATAACAAAGTCTTCCTGTCCGTGTCCCGGGGCTGTATGCACCGCACCGGTTCCGGCTTCGAGGGTCACATGATCGCCAATAATCAGTAATGACTCCTGGTTATAGAAAGGATGGCGTAACTGCTGTCGATTCAGTGCGGCACCGTTACCGTAAGCTATGACGTTATAGTTGTCGATACCATAACGTGCCATAGCATCCTTTAATAATGCTTCAGCCAATACCAGGCGTTCTTTGCCCTGCCCCGTTTCCGCTGCCACAATGACATATTCAAAATCCGGATGTAAGGCCACCGCCAGGTTGGCCGGCAGGGTCCAGGGCGTTGTCGTCCAGATAACGACCGACAGTGGACCTTCTCCCCGGTGTTCCGGAACATTATGAAAACAGTCAAAGAAGGCGTTTTCATCCACCACCGGAAATTTAACATCAATGGCCATTGAGGTTTTGTCCTTGTATTCAACCTCGGCTTCAGCCAGTGCAGAACCGCAGTCCGTGCACCAGTGAACCGGTTTTTCACCTTTAGTAAGATGACCGTTGCTGATGATCTTACCCAGGGATCTTACGATATTGGCCTCGGTGTCAAAGTTCATGGTCAGGTAGGGTTTTTCCCAGTCGCCCAACACCCCCAGGCGAACAAAATCCTTTTTCTGGTTGGCAATCTGTTGGTTGGCAAAATCTCGACAGGCCTGGCGAAATGAATCAGCATCAACGGCAATGCCGGCCTTACCAATGTCTTTTTCGACGGCATGCTCAATGGGCAAGCCATGACAATCCCAGCCGGGTACGTAGGGAGCATCTTCTCCATTCAGGGTTCTGGCCTTGACGATCACATCCTTGAGGATTTTGTTGACCGCATGTCCAATATGGATATCTCCATTCGCGTAGGGGGGGCCATCATGGAGAATGAAACGCTTCTGACCCTGGCGCGCCTCCCTGATGCGTTGATACAGGCCTTTTTCCTGCCAGCGCTGCAAACGGGCGGGTTCGTTCTTGGCCAGATTCCCGCGCATGGGAAAACCGGTATCGGGTAGATTCAGAGTCGGTTTATAGTCAGTCACGTTGTTTCCAGTATCTCGTTATGCTCAAAATAGGTTTTTGCATCATTGATGTCCTGACTGATCTGAACGGTTAGGGCATCCAATGAATCGTATTTCTCTTCGTCACGCAATTTATGCAGAATTTCAATATCCACACAGCGGCCATAGACCTTTTCAGTAAAGTTCAGGATATAAACTTCCAGAATGGTACCCACGCCGTTAACCGTGGGTCGGGTGCCAATTGAGGCGACGCCCCGCAGGACGCGATTATCTAATCCTTTGACCAATACCGCAAATATTCCATTGACCGCAATGGGCCTTTTGCCCATTTTAAGATTGATAGTCGGAAAACCCAGCTCTCGGCCTAATTTTTTGCCATGGGCGATTTTACCGGAGAGCGTATAAGGACGACCGAGTAACTGCCGGGCTGACACCATGTCATTGCGTGCAAGGCATTGGCGGATTCGGGTGCTACTGACACGCTCGTTGTCAATCAACAGGGTATGGGTATTCTCAACCTCAAATCCGGCCTCGAGGCCACGTTGCCGCAGGTAAGTAAAATCACCGCCACGATTTTTACCAAAGCGAAAATCATCACCAATCACCAGGTGCCTGGTATTCAATTTTTGCACCAGGATATTATCGACAAATTCTTCTGCCGAAAGTCCCGCCAAGTGGGCATTAAATTCAAGGCAAAGCAGGTAATCCACTTTCATTTCACCCATCTGGATAATCTTGTCCCTGAGACGGGAAAGCCTGAGTGGCGCCTGTTCCGGGGCAAAAAACTCAACCGGCTGTGGTTCGAAAAAGATGACAACGGTCGGCAGGTCCTTAATCTCGCCTACAGCCTTCAGTTGATTGATGACATGTTGATGACCCAGGTGCAAACCATCAAAATTCCCTATGGTCGCCACGCAACCGGGAAGTGGCTGAGTCAGATTATGTAAGCCGCGAATCAGTTTCATGGGGAGTTAGTGGAAAATATGCTGTCGCCGAATGCCCATTATCCAAAGCAAGATTCCATAGCACAAGACAGCGGGTATAATCAGGCTCAGAAGTTCAACCAGGCGTTGATGCCAGAAACCTTGTGACCAGACTGAAAGATCTCCGGAGACCCACCAAAGCAGTAATGACATGCCCGCAACCGCAAGCAGGATCTTCAAGATCAATACATTAAAAGCCGTTGTCAGATTCAGGTATTGATCACGACGCAGTGCCCGTGCCAACAGGATGGCATTCAGATAGGCGGAACCGGTCGTCGCCAGTGCCAGGCCCACATGGGCGGGTATTTCGGTCAAATTCAACAAGGTCAAGACAAAAAGTACGTTCAAAACCATGTTCACAATCATGGCGATGATACCGATACGAACCGGAGTCTTACTGTCCTGGCGTGCGTAGAAAGCATTGGCCAGGATTTTGATTAATATGAAGGCAGGCAAGCCCAGGCTGTAGGCCATCAGACTTAAGCTGGCCATCAAGGTATCATGATCGTCAAAGGCGCCATATTGAAACAGGGTAGCCAGAATCGGTTGGGCCAGTAAGAGTAGACCCAGTGTCGCAGGCAGGGCAATCATCAAGGCTAGCTGAACGGCCCAGTTTAGGGTGGCATTAAAATGCAGTTTACCCTGTTTGAAATGTGATTCCGAAAGGTGGGGTAACACCACGGTGGCCAGGGCAATACCGAAAACGCCCAACGGAAACTCGAGCAATCGATCCGAATAATACAACCAGGATACCGAGCCGGTCACGAGGAAGGAGGCAATAAAGGTATCAAACAGCAGGTTGATTTGCGCGACCGAAGAGCCGAACAGCGCCGGGATCATTAACTTGATGATCTTTTGCACCCCGGGCTGCTGCCAGGCCCAAACCGGCCGGGGTAACATTCCGAGGCGCCATAAAAAAGGAACCTGGAATAATAACTGGATGATGCCAGCCAGTAACACCCCCCATGCCAGTGCATAAACCGGGACATCCAGCTGCGGAGCCAACCAGATAGCGCAACTGATCAGGCTAAGATTTAACAGGACCGGAGTAAACGCAGGCGCAGCAAATTGTTTCCAGCTGTTTAAGATGCCGCCTGCCATGGCTGTCATTGAAATTAATAGAATGTAGGGAAAGGTCAGCCGAAGCATGTCCGCCGTGAGGTTAAATTTTTCGGGCTCATCCAGGAACCCCGCAGCAAAGATACTCACCAGTACCGGTGAGGCCAGAACACCCACGATGGTGATAACCAACAGAATCAAACCCAGGGTACCCGCTACCTGGTTGATGAGCTGGCGGGTTTCATCCATGCTGCGGCTGTTCTTGAATTCGGTGAGGACGGGCACAAATGCCAGGGAAAAAGCTCCTTCAGCGAACAATCTGCGCATGAAATTAGGGATCTTGAAAGCCACAAAAAAGGCGTCTGCCTCGACACCCGCGGAATAAAAGCGTGCAATGACGATGTCCCGCAAAAGGCCTAAGACACGTGATAACAAGGTCATCAAACTTATCGAGAAAGTGGATTTGATTAACGTGCCCAAGGTTAAATCCGGAAATTGAGTGGTTCGTGGTTAAAAAAACGGCGCATTTTAGCATCGAATCAGCTGTCAGAGCAGCTTTTTACAGTTGACAGATGCAGTCCAAGTAAAGATAATGCGCGCCTTATTTTTGCATGGCAGAACTCAGGAGAAACTCTTGGCAAATTCATTAGGGGCAAAAAAACGTGCCCGTCAGGCCGAAAGCCGTCGTCAACATAACGCAAGCCGCCGTTCCATGATGCGTACTTACCTCAAGGCCGTGGTTAATGCGATTGAAAAAAAGGATAAGTCTTCGGCAGAAGCGGCCTACCAATCAGCCGTGCCGATTTTAGACCGTTCTGCTCAGCAGGGATTGATCAGTAAGAACAAAGCTGCGCGTCACAAAAGCCGCTTGAATGCCCAAATCAAGGCGTTGTAAGTTAATCGCCTGAGAAACAGATTATGAAAACCGGACACGTTCCGGTTTTTTTATGCATGGATCATTATTTCACTGCAACTTTTTCAAGATGCCTTTAGAATCTTCCTATTCCACCTGTCATCAAATAAAACAATGAATAAAATTCTTATCCCCGTGTTTTTCCTGTTATGGCTGGCTCAGCCTGTGCTTCATGCTCAAGATCTGGAATTGAACCAGGTCGCTGAAGATGTCTGGGCAATTGTCGGACCCCTTACCAACCGCACGCCAGAAAATCTAGGTAATAACGCAACCTTTGGTTTTGTGGTTACCCCGGCAGGTGTGGTATTGATCGATTCCGGCGGTAGTTATCGGGGCGCTAAAAAAATACACGAAATGATCCAATCGGTAACCCAGCAACCCATCAAATACGTGATCAATAGCGGAGGGCAGGATCATCGTTGGTTTGGCAACCATTATTTTAGTAACTTGGGTGCCAAGATCATCAGTAGCCAGGCGGCTCGGGAAGATCATGAAAAAAGGCTGGTGGACCAGATTGGACGTTTAACGGCTCTGATCGGTGATGAGCAGTTTGCAGGAACCCAGGAAAAATACGCTGATGTATTATTTGAAGAGAACACCACGCTGGTGGTGGGTGGCATTGAGTTTGAAATCATTCATGCCGGGCAGGCACATACCCCCGGTGATGCCTTTATCTGGTTACCTCACCGAGAAATCATATTGAGTGGTGATATCGTTTATGTGGAACGTATGCTCGGGATAGGAGATCAATCCAACAGTAAAAGCTGGATTGACGTTTTTGATAAAATGGCTGCCTACAAACCCAAAACGATTATTCCAGGACACGGTCATCCCGTATCACTGACCACTGCTCAGAAAGACAGTTATGACTATCTGGTCACCCTGCGTAAAAAAGTGGCGGCCTTCATGGATGATGGCGGGGATGCCAGTGAAATCAGCCAGGTTGATATGAGTGAATTCAATTATCTATATAATGCAGACACCCTGTCCGGACGAAATGCGCTTAAGGTCTATACCGAATTGGAGTGGGAATAACTGATAGTTTCTCAGTTAATCGCCCGATACACTTCGGTTTCGGGATGAAACGCAAACCAGGCAAACCAGAACCCTTCAATGGCGGCTATTCTATTACCTGCAGCATCCTTTAGTGTCGCTTGTTGATTCTCTTTATCCCAATGCAACGCCACCTGTTTTCCGGCAAATGTATCTTTGATAATGGATTGCCCCGTTTTGTCGATTTCGCTAAACGGATAGGCCTTGTATTGATCCCCCACCTCGAGGCCCAAGACACGCTCTTTAGGATGAAAATAAGCCGGTGCCTGGTTACTGACCTGAAAATACAAAGCACGTGATTCCTCGTACCCACTGTAAGGATTACGTCGATAATCCCTCGAATAGCCGGTGTCATCAGATAATACGAGGGTATCAGGATGCTGTTGTTTCCAATCGGCCCAATTAGTGTGTTCGATGGGGAGCCGTTTCAGTTTAGAGCCTTTATATGCACCTGTCACAGCCTTACTCATGATTTGTGACCAAAGTGATTCTGTTTGTCGGTCATAGAGCAAAACGTCACTGTTATAAAGCAAACCGGATACGCCAAAATCCAATTTTTGATCGTTTAATTCTGCATCAAAGACCACACCAGTACCACACAGGGGGCAATAGGTCACAGCAAAATGCTGACCTCGAATGTCGTCATTAACAATTTCATGCCAATTTAAAATACCGATCGGATAGGCCTTACTAATGCCATTGATCGAGACACCCAGAATTCGATCCTGGGGTTGCATGTGTCGAGCCTCTTTCGCTTTCACAAACTTAGGATTATCGATAGCGGGTATGCCATCTTTTGCAGGACCACCGGCGAGAATCTGGTCACTATCTATCAGGGCATCACTGATATCGAAGCCATTGTGTGGAGCGGCAAAACTCACATATATGACGGTGATTAACGAAACACCCAATACGATCCGGGCCAAACTTTTTAAAGAGATAGGCATAAAAAAAGCTCCTGACTTCAACTATACCGTTGGAGTCAGGAGCCCTGATTAGGTTCAAAACTGGAGTCTTAGTCTCAGGCAGTATTTTTACGGGGGCGTCCGCGTTTAGCATGCCCGACCTTGATTTTAAGTTTCTTTTCTACCATTTTTTTGAACTTGTCTGAACCCAGTGGTGTGCCAGTCTGCCAGGCATCCTGAATGTTGGTTTTAACTTCATCGGACAGGCCAGCTTTAGTCATTGCGGTATATTTTTCCTGGCGTTTCTTATCGCCCCGGGCGATGGTCTTGTAGACCTCATGGGGTGTTATCAGGGCATTCTTTTTACCTTGCGCATTGGCTTTGTAACTGGACCATTTATAAGCACCTGGTGATTTAACCAGGCCATCACGAACGGGCAGGTTCTCAATGTATAACATGCAATTGAGAAAATAAGTCTCAGGGTCGATCAAACTGGCCTTATAACGTCCCTGCCAGAGCGTTCCGGTTTTTCCGTAAGCAGCATTGACGTAAGGGACATAACGACGTCCCTGGTATTGCATCATGCGGCTGGCTGCTTCTTTCTGAGAAGGGGAAGCCAGTATATGGATTTCATTGGGCAGTAGCGCATAAGCATGAATGGGAACTTCGTACCATTCAGAACCTTCTTGTAACCATTCCAGGTAAACCTTGTAGTCTTCGTTTTCAAAAAAAACATTGTTCTTGTTATGGCCGCGCTGAACAATATGTACCGGATTGTTGGGTAAATAGAATCTAGGCTTTCTTGGCATCGCACGTTCCCCTTGCTTGATGGTTGAGCCCTCTAGTGTAGCGTAACAATCTGTAAGCTTCAATTAAGGGTGCTGACCCCTTTAAACCCAACTGATCTGTATCATGTGATTCAGAAATCAGGTTAAACTAAACCTCTACGAGGCTTATGTGCAGGGTCATGACCGAGGCAGAAGGTGTCATAAAATATCAGTTGGATTTCCGACAGGCGGTACCCTCCCTGGATGATTTGGCTGAAATTCAGGTATGGCGGTCAATTTTGCATGAACTCGGTCTGGTAGGGCGGGATCCTGCAAGATACCAGGGTTATGGATATGGAAATCTCAGCGTGCGCAGTGCTTCACAATCCGCGCAGTTTTTCATAACAGCGTCACAGACAGGTCATTTACATCGATTGAGCGAGAAGCATTACGCACTGGTTGAAGCTGTAGATATTGAGCGCAATCATGTTGTTGCCAGCGGTGAATGGCCGCCTTCATCAGAAGCACTGACGCATGCCATGATTTATCAACTCTCCAATGGATTGAATTGTGTTTTGCATATTCATGATCCGTTGTTATGGGATTATGGACTCAATCATCAGTGGCCCAAGACGGAACCATGGGTTGAGTATGGCACTCCTCAAATGGCATCAGAAGTTAAGCGGTTATTTAGGACGGGGGCATTTACCCATCAACGCTGCCTTATGATGGCTGGCCATCAGGATGGTATCATCTGTTTTGGTGATCGACCCGCATCTGCGGGAATGGCACTGATCCAGTTATGGATAGCCGCACATAGGCCTATTGAAGATTAAGATTTAACCTGAGGGGCATCATAAAATAGGTTCATGTTCGTTGATGGATGGGCATGCGTTTTCCGATAGCCACGACAACCACCACCACTATCGCGAACAAGATACTCTGAGCATCGATTATTTCACTGAGTATTAGGCTGGAAAATCCCAAGGTAAAAAAGGGCTGTAACAGTTGTGTTTGGCTCACCCGGGCAATCCCGCCAAGCGCCAGGCCTTTATTCCAGAGGAAAAAACCGAATAGTTGACTGAACAGGGCCAAATAAAGAAAACCAGCCCAAGATTGTAATGAGATTGATAAGGGCTGAGCGGGTAAGGTTAAATAAGCCGGTATCACAATAAATGGAGAGGCGAGCAGCAGTGCCCAACAGATGACCATCCAGCCCGGCATTTCCCGGGCCAGTTTGCCCCCCATGGCATAACCCACTGCTGCACTGACTATGGCGCCAAATAAGGCGAAATCTCCAAGCTGAAATTCACCTTGTCCCTTAAGCAACGCAAACATCACCACCAGGGCACTACCGGCTATGGCCGCTACCCAAAATCCAGCCGAGGGTCGTTCATGTGCAATAAACACACTGATCAGTGCAGTCATTAGGGGTAGTAGACCCAGCATAATACCACCATGGGAAGCATCTACAGATTGCATGGCCCAGGCTGAAAGTACCGGAAACCCGATGACCACACCGAATGCAGTAATCAATAAATCAAAAAACTGTCGCTGGTTGGGCCAGGGCGCCCGTAAGTGCCATAGCATTAGGCCTGCCAGACTGGCGGCGACGACAGCTCTTCCGAGACCAATAAAAATGGGATCGAAATCATCGATGATTAATCGCGTGACGGGCAGTGTCAGTGAAAACATCAAGACAGCGATCAATCCTAAGAGAATGCCCCTATTTTCATTCATCGGTCAGATCCGGACTTGCGGTTTGTTATGTCCTTGCTGTACCGACTTCTGATTGTTGGATCACCTCGGTTTCGGCCTCCGCTTCAGCAAACCATTGTTGTACAGAAGGATGTTTCAGTACGGTGGCAACATAATTTGAACTGATATCGGATAATGTCGGCAGATAACTGTGAAAGCGAGAAGCCATCGGTGCATACATGCAGTCTGCGATAGAAAAAGTACCCAGTAGCCAGGGACCATCGGATTGGTAGCGGGATTTAAGTGATTGCCATAGCCTGTCAATACGTTCTATTTCGCCGAGAACGTCCGGGCCAAAATCGATTTTTTTTTGGCTCCGGCAATTCATAGGCATCTGTTCACGAACATTCAAAAAGCTGGAATGCATCTCCGCACTGGCTGAGCGTGCCAGGGATCTGGCCACTGAATCGGCGGGCCAACCTTGATTGTCGAGGTACTGTTCAGAAATATATTCACAGATGGCCAGTGAATCCCAAACCTCAAGATCTCCATCATGCAAGACAGGCACCTTGTTGGCGTCGGTATAAACGGCCAGTTGCTGCTCAAAACCCTCGATAAACAGAGGGATACGAACTTCTTCAAATGGGACATTAAAATGCTTTAACAACAACCATGGACGCATCGACCATGAAGAATAGTTCTTGTTGCCAATAATGAGTTTCATGCAATTAGATTTAGGCCACCGTGATGTCATTATCCAGGTAAACGTCCTGAATCGCATTTAATAACGCAATACCATCTTCCATGGGCTTTTGAAAAGCCTTGCGGCCCGAAATCAGGCCCATTCCGCCCGCGCGTTTGTTGATTACCGCGGTGCGTACCGCCTGCTGTAAGTCATTTTCACCCGACCCACCGCCAGAATTGATGAGGCCAGCACGACCCATGTAACAATTAGCGACCTGATAACGTACCAGGTCGATCGGGTGTTCAGTGGTCAGCTCTGAATAGACTTTATCGTGCGTTTTTCCGAATTGAATGGCCGTGTAACCACCATTGTTTTCAGCCTGTTTCTGCTTAATGATGTCAGCGTTTATAGTAGCGGCAAGATGGTTGGCCTGCCCTGTTAAGTCTGCAGAAACGTGGTAATCGGTACCCTCTTTTTTGAAGTCAGAATTTCTGAGATAGGCCCATAAAATAGTAACCATCCCGAGCTCATGAGCGTGTTGAAAAGCTTCGCTGATTTCTTGAATCTGGCGGCGGCATTCGTGGGAACCATAATAAATGGTAGCACCGACGGCGGCGGCGCCCATATCAAAGGCCTGGTCTACACTGGCAAACAAGGTTTGATCATAAAAATTCGGATAACTGAGGATTTCATTATGGTTAATCTTCACGATAAAAGGAATTTTATGGGCATAACTGCGAGAGACTGAGCTCAAAACCCCAAGCGTTGAAGCGACGGCATTACATCCGCCTTCGATAGCGAGTTCCACAATCTTGGCGGGATCAAAGTATGCAGGATTAGGGGCAAATGAAGCACCGCCGGAATGTTCTACACCCTGGTCTACGGGTAACAGTGAGAGGTAACCTGTTCCGGCGAGACGGCCATGGTTGTACATAGCATTTAAATTTCTTAAAACGCCAGGTTTTACATCTTTTTGAGAAACCACACGATCAATATAAAAAGGTCCGGGTAAATGCAGATTTTCTTTAGGAATGCCCTGGCAACTATGGCTCAACAGACTTTCGGCTTCAGTTCCCAGCAGGGTTTGAATATTGTTCATGGTGATGTTCCTCGCTGATTGTTGTATTAAATCTAATAGTATTGATGATACAGAGTTTTGTTGCCTATCTTAAGGCGAGCGAATGAATGCTGTAAATCTATATTCAACAGGCACCAAAATGGTCTTATTTTATTTGGGATGGTGCGGCACTCAATTCATGATACCCCCAGAATGTTTTGATGAATAAACGATTAAAGTAAAGTTTGGGGGGTATTCAGTAAAAGCTTACAAACGCTTTGAATCAAGCACTTCCTCAAAGATGGCTCGAATGTCACTGGCCCACCGACCAAATTGGGTCACCAGCGTTTTATCGGGAAAAAATTCAGAGAGGGTTTCTGGATTCAGAGCCACCAATACAACCGTATCTTTTTCTTTCATGACGGCAATTTTCAGGGGCACATAGGGAATAATTTCCGGGTGACTGTTCGTCAACTGCCTCATTTCCTCGAATTTTCCATAGAAAATAGATTTGTACATGTCGGTTTGATAACCGGAGTCAGTGAGGCCGCCATCGCATTTTTGGATGTGAGCGACCTTGTAGCCATATTCATCCAGTTTGTCCTTGAGCATGATCATCGTGTCATCGAAGCTGTGATGGACCCTCAGCATAATCATGTTTTCAGCCCAGGATGAAATCGGAAAGAACAGTAAAAGAAGTACGAACCAGTTCCTGGGATTCATAAAGTGGCCTCGTCAATGAGTTCAATCAGTGCTTCATTCATGGCCTCCGCGGTATGGCTCAACTGATCATTATTGAACAGGCGGGACACCATCTTCATGTTCATCGCATAGATGATGACCTGTCCATCATCTTGTTCCACAACAGTCACCCGGCAAGGCAGTACTACGCCCAGTCGCGGTTCTGTGTTAATCATGTTGTAGAGTTGTTTAAAGTTACAGAAACGCAGGGATAACTGTTTCTTGTTCACCCTGTTGTCATCAATCAAACCCATTTCCATGTAACGGTCGGGAAAATAACGATAGTTTAATCCCTGCAAACTTTGTTTCAGGTTCGAAACCGTAGTGACAAAGTCATATGGCGATTCAAAAGTCAGTGTGGGGGGTTCAAGTTCAGCCACTTCTTTTTGATTGTAATCGGTTTCAAAGCTCCGAATATAACTGACGATATTATTAACTTGCGCATCACTTATTTCTAATTCGCGCTGCGAGGGCATACTGGTATCGGGGCGTCCTTCAACAATGGTGTGTTTGATCCATGCATCGCTGGCGGAGGCCAGGAAGCCGGGATTGTTGAGGGCTGGCGGCACCACTTCAAATTTGCGTGTGCGTGAAATAGAGACGCCTGTGCCAACACCCTCACTTTTTCCGTCTTCGCCATGGCAATCTGCACAATGCTCGATAAACTGTTTTTTACCCACAGCAGCATCGCCCGATACGGATACCGGGTTAAAAGTGACCGTGGATGATGTCTTTTTCCAACTTAACACGTGGTCAACGATGGCATTGATTTGAGCGTCACTGAGTTTCTCAAAAGCAGGCATGATGCGCCCTTCGCGCCCTAATCGAATCGTTTTGAAGAGATAGTCACGTGGGAAATACTGAACTTTAGAACTGTTCAAAGGTAGGCCGATACCGCCTATGCCCTGGTCGTTATGACAGACCGAACAGTATTGATTGTAAAGTTTGCGTCCATCCGGTGCAGAATGAACCTGGGGGCTGAATAAGCCACTGAGTAATAACATCAAAAAAAGTAGGCGTGATGTCATGGATAAGGAATGATTTCGATAATAAATATTAGAATATTCTAATGCTATGGGTTTTTTTAAGAAAGTAAATCTTTTACTTATTGTGATTGTGTATCAAGAAATTGTGATGCAATTATTCTATGTTTTGGAGTGATGTGGGTATAACGATTATTCAACGAACCGGGCACGCTCTTACTGTGTTTCAACAGTGATGTGATTGACTATCAATCTACGATTGAAAATGATTTCGGCTTGGATAAGCAGGCGAGAAAAATGGAAATATTTATATTTTTATTTGACGGACTTATCATTTAAAATCAACCAAACAGTATTATTATAAAACTGTTACAACTTGATTACATTACTTAAATTTTTCGAATTACCGAATCATTGTTTTCTAACTACCCCTGCTTTGGCAGTTAAGAGTGAATATGAAGAACCTGATGCAAGGTCTTCAAACGGAAATTGAAAACCTCACCACCCTGGTCTCGGAATTAAAGACCATTTCTTCGGCTGAAGTACCCGATATTGATCGGATTATTTCAGATATCGAAGGTACACTCCTGCAATTGAAACAAGAAGAAGCGCGTGTACTTTCCATTCTCGAAAGTACCTCCATCGCCTTTTGGGACTGGAATATTCCAACCGGAGAGACCGTTTTTAATGAGCGGTGGGCCGATATTATCGGTTATTCACTCGAAGAAATATCACCAGTGACCATTGAAACCTGGATGCAACATGCTCATCCCAAAGATTTTGAACAATCCAAGGCTTTGATGGAGGCGCATTGGCGTGGTGAGACGGATTACTACATCCATGAAAGTCGTGTTCGGCATAAGCAAGGTCATTGGGTCTGGGTGTTGGATACAGGCAAGGTTGTGGAATGGGATAATCAGGGTAATCCCCTGCGTATGGTTGGAACCCATGTTGATATTTCTTCTCAGAAACTCACTCAGTTGGAATTACGCGACGCCAAACTAGAAGCAGAGCAGGCTATCGAGGCCCTGTCGGAACAAGCCATGCAGCTTCAATCAGAGGTGGCGCGCAGAAGGGATATTCAGGAAAAACTCGATCATATGGCGCAATATGATAGTTTGACCAATTTACCCAACCGTTCCTTGTTGTTCCATCAGGGTGACAAGGTTTTGGCTTCTGCCCGACGATATGGTCATAACGTCGCGATCATGTTCATTGATCTTGATGGTTTCGAGGGAAGTGCCAAGAATACCTATCAGCACTTAAGCGATAGTGTACTGGTGGAAATGTCGTTGCGCCTGATTGATGTCATTCGCGAAGTCGATACGGTCAGTCGTGTTGGTGACGAAGAATTTGTCATACTTTTATCGCATTGGCAGCAACGATCAGACCTTGAGACGATTGCGAATCGTATACTGACAGCCATTAATAAACCCATTGAATCACTGCAACCGGATCAAACGCTCAACGCTAATATTGGGATTGCGGTGTACCCGGATGATGCGGGTTACTTTAAAGATTTGTTGACTCTGGCAGATAAGGCGCTATCGAATTGCAAAAATGGTGCGCAACAATTCTGTTTTTCATCCTAGATTTTTGGGCTTTAAATCCATGTAATAGTTGATTAATCCGTTGGTTGAACAGTCATGACTGCTAACCAACTGGCCTGCGTTGATTTCTTCCAAGATGTTTGTGGCGAGCACTTTGCCCAGTTCCACACCCCATTGATCAAATGAATTCAGGTTCCAGATGACACCCTGGACAAATATTTTATGTTCATACAATGCAATCAGGGAGCCGAGTGTTTTTGGATTGAGGGTATAAAACAGAAAAGTGTTGGTTGGGCGGTTTCCGGGAAATATCTTGTAGGGCAACAACATTTCAATTTGTTCAGAATTCATACCCTGGGCAGTCAGTTCCGAGATGACTTCTTTTTCGGTCTTGCCCTTCATAAGGGCTTCGGCCTGGGCAAATATATTCGACATCAGTGCACGATGATGTTTCGCGATACATAAAAAATTTGAAATGGGGGCCAGCATATCCGACGGGACCAACTTGGTACCCTGGTGCAGTAACTGGTAGAAGGCATGTTGGCTGGCAATACCGATTTCTCCAAAAAGAATGGGGCCGGTAGTGTAATCAACGGTTTGTCCGCTCCGATCACAACCCTTGCCATTACTCTCCATATCCGCTTGTTGCAGGTAGGCGGGAAAACGATGCATGTTCTGGTCATAGGGAAGGATAGCAATAGATTCAGCGCCAAAAAAATTGTTATACCAGATGCCCAGTAGCGCCATGATCACTGGAATATTTTCTGCCAGAGGAGCCGTTTTAAAGTGTTCATCGACTTCATAGGCTCCTTGAAGGAGGTCATCAAAGTTTTCAGAACCGATAGAAATGACAATGGATAAACCAATGGCGGACCACATGGAATAGCGTCCTCCTACCCAATCCCACATTTTGAAAATATTTTCTTCAGCTATGCCAAATTCAGTCGCGGCCTGAATATTTGAGGTTACGGCTACCAAATGTTGGGGTAAAAGTGATTCCGATTGGATTTTATTGAGCAACCAGGTCTTGGCCGTTTGTGCATTCACCATCGTATCTTGCGTGGTAAAGCTCTTGGATGAAATGATGAACAGGGTGGTATCAGGGTTCAGGGATTCCAGGGTGTTATTGATGTGATTTTCATCAATATTCGATACGTAATGAATATGTAAGTCATGTATTGCATAGGGTCGAAGTGCTTCCGTTGCCATTAAGGGGCCAAGATGAGATCCACCGATACCGATGTTCACTACATCAGTAATGGGCTGATTGCTATGACCGCGCCATCTGCGCGTTCGTATACTTTCTGCCAGGGCCTTGACGCGTTTGAGTTCCTCTTTGATTTCTTCATCAATGCGTTCGCCATCGGCATATTGCGGTTCATTGCCCAGGTAACGTAAAGCCGGGTGTTGCACGGCACGGTTTTCAGTGTGATTAATGGGTTCTCCCGCAAACATTTTTTGTCGCCAGCCACTGACATCCGCCTGTTCAGCAAGTTGCAGGAGTAGGTCCATAGTCTGTTGGCTGATGCGATTCTTTGAGTAATCAAACAGAATGTCATTGATTTTCAGGGAAAACTGTTCGAACCGAGACGGTTGTTGCTCAAACATGTCGCGCATGTGTTCATTTTTTATTTCAGCATAATGTTCCTTGAGTGCCTGCCAGGCGGGTAAATCAGTGAGTTGCGTCATGTTGTTTGAGGGTCAGTTGTTTCTACTAGGCGGCTGATTATAAAGATCCCAGCGTGTAACGCACGATTTAAACTGGGTGCAGATCATCAATGCACTAAAAAAGTGCGCATTAAAAATATGCTACAAGTTGCCATTTTTCATGCACTATATACGTGCAAATAATGAAACGATAAGTTGTGCATGGGCAGATAATGGAAATGAAATATAAAATACGCATGATGTAATTCTGGATAAAGGGTTATCAACGATGATTTTTCCTGTACCACGAATAAATAGAGAGGAGTTATGACTGATAGCACGACCCTGGTCATTTTTGGAGCGACAGGAAACCTGTCACACGTCAAATTGATACCCTCGCTTTTTCATCTGGATGTGGCAGGGTTGCTGGATGAAAAAGTAAAAATTATCTGTAGCGGCCGGCAACATAAAAGCCAGGCGCAATGGATCGATGAGGTTGCCGAGACGGTTAAAAAATACTCTCGCGATGAATGGAATAGCGAGATTTTTGACAAGTTTTCAAGTCGAATCACGTATTTCGAAGGTGATTATGCTGACGACGAAACCTATCAGCGTTTGCAGCAAACTCTGGAGGCCGAGTTTCCGCCGAATCACATTTTTTACCTTTCTTTACCACCTTCTCTCTATGTGAAAACCGTTCAGCATCTGGGAAAGCAAGGGATGCTTGAGGAAAATGGTCATTGGCGCCGGGTAGTCATTGAGAAGCCATTCGGGCACGATACCGAGACGGCTAAAAGCCTGCAAAAGATGTTAAGCAAACACCTGCAGGAGCACCAGACCTATCGAATTGACCATTACATGGGTAAGGCCATGGTGCAAAATATTCTGGTCTCACGCTTTGCCAACCTGATGCTCGAGCCCCTGTGGAATAGAAACTATATCGATCACGTACAAATCACCAGAACAGAAAAACTGGGGGTGGGAACCCGTTCATCCTTTTATGAAAAAACCGGTGCATTGCGTGACATGCTGCAAAGTCACTTGATGCAATTGATGTCCCTGGTCGCTATGGAGCCGCCGGTCTCTATGGATGCAGATGATCTGCGTGATGAAAAGGTTAAGGTATTGAAATCCGTACGACCGATTCATGCGAATTCGATCAATGCGCAATCATTCAGAGCCCAGTATTCGGAGGGTATGATTGATGGTGAAAGAGTACCGGGTTACCTGGATGAACCGGATGTTGAACCCGGTAGTGTGACGGAGACCTATTCGGCCTTAAAACTCTATGTAGACAACTGGCGCTGGGGTGGAGTGCCTTTTTACCTGCGTACGGGTAAAAGAATGGCTGAAGCCAGTACTATGTTGTCTATTTGTTTCAAACATCCACCCAAACATTTTTTTCGAAGTGCGCATATCGAAATGCCGCCTCCCAACTGGTTGATCATGAGTATGTCACCTGAGGAATCCCTGCGCCTTGAAATCACGGTAAAAGAAGCCGGCTTGGAAATGAATACACGCCAAATCAGTTTGGATGCTCCTTTTCGCTGTGAACATCATGCCAAGGCAGATGCGTACGAAGGGCTTATTCTGGATGTTATTGAAGGCGATCGTTCATTATTCCTGCGTTATGATGAAGTCGAATATGCCTGGAAAATTGTCGATCCTGTTTTGCGTAACTGGGCTACGGAACGTGATTATATT
>JASJBW010000017.1 GCA_030066315.1 Gammaproteobacteria bacterium | reverse complement strand
AGGTGATTTCAGTCCATGCACACATGATAGAATAAATTAAAGGTGTCTCATGATGACTTTCAGCAAATTAAAGGGTATCTGCTGCCACAAGATCAGCTGTAAAACGAACTGAATGGGTCCTTATCCACATGAAAACTGAAAAAGAAAAAATGCTGGCGGGGCAATTTTATGACGCCACTGATCCAGTTCTTGCACAAGAGCAGAAAAGAGCACGTGAATTGACTCAAAAACTCAATTTATCAGAATATGGAAATGATATCGCTTGTCGACAGCTATTAAACGCGCTCCTTCCCAATGCAGAAACCGATATCAGAATTGAGCCTCCCTTTTTTTGTGACTATGGTTACAACATTTATACGGGTACCGAAGTATTTATTAATTTTAACTGTGTGTTATTGGATGTCATGCCTATTCACATTGGATCTAATGTTTTACTGGGACCAAGTGTACAGATTTATACTGCCACGCATCCCAAGGACGCGCAAAAGAGGCGAGAGGGTCTTGAATATGCAAAACCAGTTAGTATTGGCGATGATTGTTGGTTTGGTGGAGGTGCTATCATCTTGCCTGGGGTAACCATTGGCGATCGATGTATCATCGGTTCAGGGTCCGTGGTCACTAAAGACATACCTTCAGATGCTATAGTTGCCGGAAATCCGGCCACTATAATTTCTGCTAATGGCACTTAGCATTCACATTGCTCTGGCATTTCCTGACGTCTTGTTTGCAGCAGCAAACGTTAAAAAATGGAGTCATCCAGCCAGCCATTGAATTGTTATCTTTTTGACATACTTTTCACGAGTATTAGCATTTTATAAGTGGGATTTGATGATCCTTGGAGTCGAAACTGTTGTATTTAAAAGATTCAACGCATTCAACCAATGATTCACGAAGACTGTTGATTGCTTTTCTGGTAGTGCTTACATTTGTACTACTGTTATGGTTGATAAAACTGATTGAGTATTTTATCGGGAGTGATTTAACTCAGTTTGGCATTTATCCGCGTCGCCTGGATGGTCTATCCGGAGTGCTCTTTGCTCCTTTTATCCATGGTTCGATTGCTCATCTGTTTGCGAACTCTGCGCCCATCATTATTATCGGCACTTTACTGGTCTATGGATTTCCGAGATCAGCTGTAGTTTTAATACCCATTGTGTATTTAATCGGTGGTTTAGCGGTTTGGTTATTTGCTCGCGAGGCCTATCACATTGGCGCGAGTGGAATAGTATTTGGTATGTTGTTTTTTGTTTTTACTATTGGAGTGATGCGATGGGAACAACGTACTATAGCGCTATCACTTGTCGTTTTTCTGCTTTATGGGGGTATGATCTCAGGCGTTATTCCAGGAGAAGAGAACGTTTCGTTCGAGTCTCATTTAAGCGGAGCCATCATCGGGATAGTCATGGCCTTGCTGCTTAAACATTTTGATCCTAAGCCACCAACCAAGCAATATAGTTGGGAGATAGAAGAGGATGATACAGAGAGCGCAGACGGGTCAGATCATCCCTAATGGTTTTACCGCTTATTCAGTGTGATATCATTAAAAGGGGTCAAAGACTGTGTAATACTCTATAAAATCACGAGTCATGATGTTTGCAACACATACAAAGATTGCAATAAAAAAAACGTGATAAAGAAATCACTATTATGACTAAAGCAATTATGTTTATTGCAACTAAATATTCCATAGCATTAAAAAAATCTACCCGTTTTAAATCAGTAAAAAAATAAGGTTAAAAAACCACTAAAATAGGTGAAATAATGACACCTTTTAGGCGCGTTTGTATAACATAACGTCCTAAGCAATAACTACTTAGACCCATAATATCAATAGTGTTGTGTGACCTAATCACACACGGCTACCAATTCGGAGCTCTATCAAAAGCCCATAAGAAACTGTTTTCTCGTGCCATGGGTGCAACCCATTTTTCATGAG
The DNA here is from genome assembly GCA_030066315.1 of Gammaproteobacteria bacterium. Classification (GTDB taxonomy): domain Bacteria; phylum Pseudomonadota; class Gammaproteobacteria; genus JACNJF01. The sequence goes on along the minus strand of JASJBW010000017.1, from coordinate 17,118 downwards.
TAATCTGTCCACTGCATGATGAGTGCGTTCGATCTTATGATGCAGGCATGTCCTTAAAGTAAAGACAATAGAGTATATTCAATGCCCATTGCCAGAGGTATCCATCGAAGGTTAAATGTTCTGGTCCATGCGAGTTCTGCTGCTTTTTTGATATCACGAGCAGTTGAGTCATTATGAAAGCCATGATTAACCTTGGGGTATCTATAAGCTTGATCATCGACATTCAGTTCATTGAGAATTGACTCATCGGCAAGTTCAAAAAAGTAAAGCGATTGTTTGGTAAAAACTATAGAATTCTGATTTTATTAACTCAAGAGTGCCCGAAAGCGGAGCTCCATTTAAGCCTGATAAATGACTCTCTGAGTCAAGAATCAAAAGAGGATTAACCATGAAATCTGCCCAATTCGTTATCCATAAAATCTTACTGATAACCTCGATGCTATTGTTCTGCAGTCCGGCAATGAGTGCGGAATCACCTCAAAGGGGGACCATCACGGGTGGGGTTGCTCATGAGGCGCCATCCTGGTTCAAGGAAAGTTTCCTTGAGATTGCAGATGATGTCGAAGAGGCAACTGAAGAAGGCAAGCATGTATTGCTGTTTTTCCAGCTCAATGGATGTCCCTACTGTGATCGGATGTTGGAGGAGTCTTTCGAAGCTGAACCACTTACCAGTTTTATCCAGGAGCATTTTGATAGCATCGCCATTAACGTGAGAGGCGATCGTGAGATTGTCTTCAATGAAGAGATCTCGGTAACCGAAAAAGAATTGTCAGAAATGCTCAAAGTCCGTGCAACTCCGGCGATTGTCTTTCTGGATAAAGATAATAAAACCGTGGTAAGAGTCAACGGTTACCGTGCACCTGAACGCTTCCGACATGTGCTTGAGTATGTGGCCAGTCAATCTTATCAAAACACTAAGCTTGCTGATTATCTTCAAGCCAAGCTTGAACGAGATGTGTATACACTTAAGGAAAACCCATTATTTACTGAGCTGACCGATCTGTCCTCTGTCAAAGGTCCTTTGATGGTGATACTGGAAGATGGTAGCTGTTATGACTGTAAAGAATTTCATGAAGGCATTCTGGCTCATCCCCTAGTACAAAAAGAAATAGCGCCTTTTACCATTGTTCGTCTGAATGCTGATTCGGATCAGGCCCTAATCGGAGTGGACGGTAAACCAACGACTCCCAGGACTATGGCTCAAAAACATCAGATGTTTTACCGTCCGGGTGTGCTGGCATTCAATGAGGGCGAGTTAATCAGACGTCATGATAGCCTCACGTTTCCGCACCATTTCAAAGAATCGATGCGTTTCACGGCTGGGGGGTTCTATAAAAAACAGGATTACCGAAGTTATTCAGAGCAGCGTACCGAGGAATTATTATCCCAGGGAATTACAATCGACTTGGGAAGACCAAAGGTATCTAATTAAAAAGTCTGGGAAGTATTGAAGTAGTTTTCCTCTAGGGGGAGGTGCAATCGAATTGTTTGATGAGTGTATCCAAAGCCGTACGTTTATCTCTGAAGAATCGGTCCCGGCCGATCTCGTCGACGAGTCCGCTAAGGATAAATAGTTTCATCACCTGATACTTCAATCCACTGAACATAAGAGTGACGCCAAGCTCACTGAGGCGCTGGTTGAGCTCACGAATCTTTTCTTCACCGGAAGCGTCCATTTCATTAATGCCGCTTCCTATCATGACGATCGCCTTGGCTTCAGGATACTCTCGTTGAGCTTCAAGGATGATATCCTCAAAGTAAGCGACGTTAGCAAAGGTCAAAGAACCATCAAAGCGAACCGGAACAAATTTTTTGCAGATGGGTGACAGGTTGTGTGCCCGAATGCCGCCCAGGGTACCATCCGGCTTGAAGCTGACGATCTCTGCCCGGGGTTTCATGGTGCGGATCAAATAGTGAATCACAGTTAATGCAATACCGAGCAGGATGCCATTGGCAATGGATGGAGCCATGATCAGGGTGGCAAAGAAAGTGACGATACCTATGATGGCGCCCACACGATCCACCTTCCATGCCTGAACCAAAGGTTTGATCCGAATTAAACCGAAGACCGCAATCATGACGATCACAGCCAGTACGGCTTGAGGCAAATGGTATAGATAGGGCGTGAAAAAGAGCAATACCATTACCACCGCCGCTGCGCTGATAATAGCGAATAAGCCGGTTCGGGCTCCCGTTTTGGCGGCCACGGCCGAGCGTGAAAAGGAGCCACTAACGGTAAATGAACCAAAGAAACTGCCTGCAATATTCGCCAGCCCTTGTCCCACCAGTTCCTTGCTGGTATCGACGCGTTCACCGGTGCTACTGGCAATTGCCTTGGAAATCGAAGTGGCTTCCATGAAACCGATGAGTGCCATGACCATCGCTGCAGGTAATAAGGCTAATACCAGATCCCATTGAATGGTAGGCACCTGTAAGCTGGGTAATCCCTGTGGAATGGTACCGACTACACTACCGCCCGCGGATACTACGATCTGGTCATTCTGGATACCGGCAAAGCGCCAGGTCTTCTCTTCACTCTGGTAGCCATCTGGCAAGCCATCACCATTAAACAAGAGGGTCTGCCCATTGGTATCGATAGCCGAGGTGAAACGGATTGAATGTATTTCAATACGGAGCCGGGTATTTTCCTTTTTCAGGGTTTGTAGCTCATTCTCAGAAATGGCTGCCGCCGCAAGTAAACTGGCGGCTTTTTCAAAATCATAAGCCTGGTCACGTTGCTCAAGCTCCTCGGCATGTCTGCGCAGGTCGGCCACCTGCGTGATGAGGGTTCCAATGCGCTGTTCAGTCTGATTATAACGATCCAGCATATCGGCTGTTTCAGATTCATAAATCTGTGACACATTGACCGACATCTTGTGTTCAAAACCCACCAGAGCACTGATTATGGTTGTCAGAACCACAACGATTAACACCCCAGGCAGTCGGCCTGACACTCTTTTTAAAACCGTAATGAGTATCCATGCACCTACGGCGAACAGAAGTGTGACGATATGCGTCTGAGGAATCTGTTCGATGACACGCCATAGATCAGCGAGGTAGGACTCCGTACGTGGAAACGGCACGCCAATAATCTTACTCAATTGTGAAAGACCTATGATCAAAGCAGCCGCATTGGTAAATCCCACAATGACCGGACTGGAAAGTAAATTAACAATGGCACCCAGTTTAAAAACACCCAGGGCCAATCTGAGGATACCGACCATCAAAGCCAACATGATCGATAACTCAATAAAGCCAGGACTGCCTGGTGTTGCGAAAGGAATTAATGCTGCAGCTGACATCAAGGACAGCATCGCGACCGGGCCAGTATGCAGCTGACTCGATGAACCCCATAACGAGGCAATGATAACGGGAACGAACGAAGCATAAAGGCCATAAACCACCGGTAAACCGGCCAGTTGAGCATAGGCCATGCTTTGCGGGACGAGGATGAGGGCTACGGTAATACCCGCAATCAAATCAGCGCGTAGTTTTTCCTGGGTCAGCGGAAACCAGCGTAAAAAAGGCAGTAATGTATAAAGCAGATTTTGCATGGATTATCCCGTAGACCAACGCAGTGCTTAGCGTGAAATCCTTGAATATTAGCATATGGCGATTTAGTTATAAACATATAAGTTGAAAAATTCAATCTGATCCATTTGAATTTTCGCTGGTTGTCGTTGAATTGAAAAATTCCATGCGTTACCACCCTGATAGAATGCATGAGCCTATCGCGGGTCATTCAGTTGATACGCAATCAAGGCCTTTCAATTTTAAATTCAGCAGACCGGGAGAACGCAACGAAATGCAAAAAGTGCGCTGGGGTATCTTAAGTACCGCCAAAATAGGTGTTGAAAAGGTCATACCTGCCATGCAACGAGGCCAGTACAGTGAGATAGCCGCGATTGCTTCGCGGCATCCAGAAAAGGCAGAGGCAGTGGCCAGGCGGTTGGGAATTGCAAAGGTTTATGGTTCATACGCAGAAATGATGGCTGATACTGAAATCGATGCAGTCTATGTGCCACTGCCTAATCATCTCCACGTTCCCTGGTCCATCAAGGCCTTGGAGGCAGGAAAGCATGTGCTCTGTGAAAAGCCCATTGGTTTGACTGTTACAGAAGCTCAGGAGTTATTATCTGAAGCACGCAAGCGGCCCCGGTTAAAAGTGATGGAAGCTTTCATGTATCGCTTTCATCCACAATGGCAAAAAGCAAAGCAGCTGGTTAGCGAGGGTAAGATTGGAACCTTGCAAAATATTCACTCATTTTTTTCCTATTACAACGACGATCCAGACAATATCCGCAACAGGATGGATATGGGTGGAGGTGCACTGATGGACATTGGATGTTATTGCCTTTCTCTCTCCCGATTCATATTCGACTCTGAGCCATACCGGGTTTTAGGTGTGATGGATACGGATCCAGTGTTTAAAACTGATCGTAAAACCTCCGGTATTCTCGAATTTGAGCAAGGTACCGCTACATTCACCTGTTCAACGCAGATGACACCCTATCAGAGGGTCAATATCTTCGGGTCGGAAGGTCGTATTGAGCTTGAAATCCCTTTCAATGCGCCTTCTGATCGGCCATGCAGAATATGGCATCATCGTGGTGTTAACATTAAGGAGATTGTTTTTGATGTATGTGATCAGTATACCATCCAGGGGGACTTGTTCTCACAAGCGGTGTTGAATGATACCGAGGTACCGACGCCACTAGTGGATGCTGTGGATAACATGAGGGTGATGAGTGCGTTGATCCAAAGTGCTCAGGTTAATAGCTAATACAAGTATCTTTGATTCAGCTTGCCTATTTATCTGTTATCTCTTACCGATTAAAGCGGAATCGATTTTTCGATCGAATAATTGTGCTGCGTTTTGATAAGCAATTTTTTTGGCAGCATCTGTGCTTAAATGCGCCAGCCACTTACGATTCAGTGTTATCAAATTATCATAATCCTCCCACTGGTCGTTATTCCACGTATCGGATCCCACCATAAACCGGTCAGCAAACTTTTCCAACACGCGCTTCCATTCAGGATCCAATTCTCCGGAGATGGTTAAAATATCCGTTTCCCGATAAGAAGTATCGGCATACAGCGTTGGGTAACGTGACATCATGTCTTCAACGACATTGGCAGGTTCGGACATGCCAGCGTGGGCCCAGATGATGGTAAGCTCAGGATTCAAGTTATACAGGTATTCAATGGGTTCATGGTCAGAATGAACATGCAACGGGACCTGCTTTTCAATAGCCAATTTGACGATTCTTTTCATTAAGGGCTCATCATTTGGGTCCACCTCATGTAAATGAAACTCACCAATGCCTTCATGCGGGTATTGCCTTAAGCGTTTTTCAATCAGATCTCCAACACCTGCCCCCTTCATCCAGTTAGAAGGGCCCAGCTGGTCATTATATGGACGCATTTCAGGGATGATCCGCTTGGGGGCGTATTCCCACAACGTAATGGTGCCCTCGTCGGGTGATGAAGATACCAGTGCCATGGCGACACCGTTTTGATCCATTAAGGATAGAACGACATTGGGAGGATAGGGTGACCAGGCGGCCCGCTTGTAATGCACATGAGCATCAAACAGGGGAAGTGTTTCAGCGTCTTTACCGATAATATCTTGTGGCTCAGTGGCAAAAGCCCATCCTGATAGCTGCAGAAGAAATAAAGAGAAGCTCCCTAGGAATAAAAAGGCTCGTTTGTATTTCATTGGTGCTGCTCCTTGTACTCGATAGAGTGCTGACGGTGGTTGCAAATCATATACCCTAGTGGTTCCTTATGCCTTACGCGGGCTTGACTATTGATATCTATCTCTTTATGCATCAGCTATATAAATATAGATATAAATCTATTCGACCTATCGTTAATTTCAATGTGCATTTATGCCCTATAACCGGGATAATTCCGACTATTTAAATACAATATCCTGACGTAAACAGGGTCAAAGGAGTCAATTTTGTTGATATTCAATGAAATCAATACGCGCAATTTACGCGGTGACATCCTGGGAGGTATGACGGCTGCGGTCATTGCATTGCCAATGGCTTTGGCTTTTGGTGTTGCCTCCGGTGCTGGTGCCGAAGTGGGGCTCTATGGTGCCATCATGGTGGGGCTCTTCGCAGCGCTGTTCGGTGGTTCTCCAACCTTAATCTCCGAGCCCACAGGCCCTATGACCGTAGTATTCACTGCCGTCATTGCCAAGCTAATTGCCACCAATCCTGAAAACGGGATGGCCATGGCATTTACGGTGGTTGTCCTTGCCGGCATTTTCCAGATTATATTTGGCCTGTTACGGCTGGGTAAGTACGTTACCTTGATGCCCTACAGTGTCGTTTCCGGATTTATGTCCGGAATTGGCATTATCCTCATTATCCTGCAAATTGGACCTTTACTGGGTCAGCCCACTCCATCCGGCGGTGTTCTCTCAGTTTTGGAAAACCTGGGTAATCTGATCAGCGACATGAAATTGTCAGAAATAATGCTGGGTGGAATAACCTTGGCCATCCTGTTCTTGACCCCGACCCGTCTCGCGAGAGTATTACCTCCGCCATTAATGGCTTTGGTGGTGGGTACACTGTTATCTGTGATGTTTTTATCTATCGATGATATCCGCAGAATAGGTGAAATCCCCTCCGGATTACCATCATTTCAGATGCCGGTATTTAGTATTGCAGAATGGCAGTTGATGTTGGTGGATGCGATCGTGCTGGGTATGCTGGGCAGTATCGATGCCTTGTTAACGTCAGTCATCGCGGACAGCTTAACCCGCACGCAACACAAATCCGATAAGGAATTGATTGGTCAGGGAATTGGCAACATGGCATCAGGTTTCTTCGGAGGTCTTCCCGGTGCTGGTGCCACCATGGGAACGGTCGTTAATATCCAAACCGGGGCAAGATCAGCATTATCAGGACTGGTCCGTGCAGGTATCTTACTGGTCATCGTGTTATGGGCTTCGGGCTTGACGGCTTTTATTCCGTTAGCCGTGCTCGCGGGCATTGCGTTTAAGGTTGGTGTGAACATCATCGACTGGAATTTTCTCAAAAGGGCACACCGGCTATCTGCCAAAGGGGCAGTGATTACTTACGGCGTAATATTGCTGACTGTTTTTGTCGATTTGATCGTAGCGGTCGGGCTTGGATTATTCATTGCGAATGTGATGACCATCACGCGTCTATCCGAGTTTCAGGAGGATGATGTCAAAGCGATATCGCCTTCAAATGATGTCGATAATGAGTTAACCGCCTACGAGAAAGACTTGATGGAATCTGATCCTGACAAAGTTTTTCTGCTGCGTTTAAAAGGCACCATGATCTTTGGGGTGTCGCGAGCCATCAGTCGAAGAAATTCTAGCTTGCACGGTTGTGATTCTCTGATCATGGATTTAACGCAGGTTAAACATCTGGGGGTCTCTTCTGCACTCGCTGTTGAGGAGGCTATTAGAGATATGCTGCAGGCGGGTAAAAATGTTTACATTGTCGGTGCCAATGGTCAGCCGCTGGATCGGTTGACCAAACTGGGTGTTAAACGGTGTGTTCCCGATAAAAACTGGCTGGATAATCGTAGAGTGGCCTTGGAAAAAGCAATATATGGCGGCGAACAGAATGCTGATGCTACTGTAGAAGCAGACGCTGATAGTGGTCAGCATCAATCTTAATAAAATAGACTTACGATGCGCTAGTGATAGCCAGAAGTATGACCTGACCGGAAACATCAAGAACGCATAAGCGCACTTCACCTCATGTTCAGCTGCCAAACTTAACTGAACGCGTCACTTGAATATCCGAGATAAACACGACACCGGAATGCTCGTCATAAAAAGGCGCAAAACCTTCCAAAATCGGTTGGACCAGTTTTTCCGGTACTGCCGCAATGATCATGATCAGCACATCATCTTCATTGAACATCAAATGGCCTTCATGAAAACCATGGCTGCCTTTACCTGAAATATTATTGATGATGGTGTAACCCTTGACACCCGCCCGATCCAACAGGTCGGTCGCAAACTCCTGGTGCTCACCATCGAGGATGATTTCCAATTTTTTCAGCGGACTTAAATTAAAAGTCTTCATTAAGCACATTCCTCCACGGAAGCATTAACGGTTTGGTCTTTGTCCAACGCTTGCTGCGTCCATTCGCCTTTTTCGTAGCTATGCACCAAACCTGTTTCAGGATCAATAATCATCAGTCGGATCCAGTGATTGCGTACCAGGCGACTGACCGCGGCCACTTCTTCGATCGCCTTGATGGTAGTTGCATAAGGGCCCTCGATTACAGTAATCAAACGCAGTGGTTCATGATAGGGCGTACCACGATTCAGTACGGTTTGCGCCGGTAAGCCTGTACGTAAATCACTCAGGTTACCGGTCATCACACCGAAACGCCCGGCGACATTATGATAAACCTTGCTGCCACTACCCAGACGCTCATTATCTACCGTGGAAAAATAATGCTCCATATTAATCCATTGTCCGACTACCAGCGGCCCGCCCAGTATGTTGGCCAGTAAACGGCAGTTAGGATCCTCGCGGTAATCATAGGAATGCAGGAATGAGCGCCCCTCGAGATTTGCATTACGTGTTAAGCGACGTCGACCGATAATGAAATACACATTGCGTGACAAACCCCACTCCGGTCGTACCTGGGACCAATCCATTGCATTACGTTGCACTTCAATAAACGCTGCCGCAGGTTCTTCAACCTCGGTATGTTCATCCAGTGTCAGCAATCGTTCCTTGGCACATAGACGTGATGCCGCAATCAAGCCGTTACGCAGGCGATCCAGGTAAATGAGGTGTGATGATGGCAATAACTCAAGGTCATACAGATTCATTTCGTCGGTCGTGGTGTTGTGCATGGCGGGAATGAACCAGACATCATCCGCAATCGGCAGACCTTGCTGTTTGAGTTTGGCGCGAACCTGGGGTTTATTGGCCATGTAAGCTAAGACCCGGGCATTGAACAACCCATGATTACCACCACATGCCCCGCAATCCAGTGCAGATTCGTAGGGATTATTTTCCGAACGGCTACCATGCCCCATCAACAACACGAAACGTGAAAACTGTGTGGTCAGACCGATCGACCGTAGCGCAGTACTGACAAAGTTGACCTGTTCATCCAGACTAAATCCTATTCGACCCAAACGCTCCAATTGTAAGCGGGCAAATGGCGGATTAATCTGATAGGTCTGTCGCAGACGGTTGACAAATTCTTCTAAATCACCGGATTTCATGTGCAGTTCTTCACGCACCAATGGGGCATCCGATTCGTGTTCCAAGGCGCATTCGCGTAACTGGCGGACCATGTCATCGGTGATACGCTCCTTAGGTATGCCGAGGTCAAGTTCTACAGCATTTTCGATCAAGGCCCGTTGTACCGCGCGCACCACCGAATCAGCCTGTTCTCGACTGAGCTTATCCTGCAACAGGTAGGTGATCGGTTTGTGCTGATGTAGATGCTTGCGCAGGCCATGGTAGGTTCTCGGTGCCAGTGTTTTGCCAAACATGTCAAAACCGAACAACAGGCCAATCGCTTCCACCGTCACAAACGGCGAGAAGATCGACTCCTTTAATTCATGGATGGCTTTCTCCAATGCACTCAGCGCCGCCTCGTCCATGACCGTTTCATCACGGGAGATTTCCAGCACCAGGTTTTTCGGCGTTAGAAGAATCGGACACAGGTGCGTTTCACTCCCCTTACCCAGTTCCATGAAACTAAACGGCACACCAAAAAAACCGGCGATACCATAAGTCTGATAATCACCCACTGATTCCAGGTGTCGACGGATACGTTCAGAACGTGTATCGATGCAAAATAACGCCTGGGCAAAAGGACGTTTCTCACGGTCCTTATCATCTCCGCCGCAGATATCCTGGAGCAGGTTGTCCATTGACTGTTGCTCCATCGCTTCCAGCCATAACTGGCCTTCACGTTTTTCAAAGCTGCGCAGAGCGTGCAACAAGTCCGTTACTTGTTCAAGCGAGAGCGTTTTCAGTGCTGCAGTATCATCAGACTGTTTTGCCAGGGCCTGTAAACGCCGCGCACATTGTTCCGCCTCGTAAACACTCTTGCGACGCAGATACTCGATACAGAATTTCTCCATTGATCGCGCACGGTTTAGCGCAATGCTCGACTCGACCTGTTGCGCCAACGGTGGGAAAACCTCACCACTGTACAGTTCCTGGCGCAAGAACAGTTCAATAGTTCGGGACTGAATGGCATCCTGCATCGCCGGCACCGTCAGTAATCCAATTTTGCGAGCACGCTCCTGCAGCAGTGCTGCAGAAAGGGTCAGACGCACCGCCAGGTAATCAACCAGATCAGCCGGATAACGCACTCGCCAGTAATAATTCTTGGAATTTTCTCGCCAACGAATAAAGCCCACCCAACCGTGCAAGCGTGATAACTCGTAAGTGAAATAACTTTGCCAGGCCGCTTCCGGTACCTGGAAACGTCTCATCACTGCATCGATCACATCTTCCGGTGAATCCGCATCATCAACCAGCGCATGGATGAATCGAGCCCGCCGGGACAACCAGCGGTTGCGGCTGGCCATCTGGTACCAAGCCTGAAACAGTCCCTTGCGACGTCCCGGCATTTTCCACACTGACTGCCCTTCATCAAAGAAATCCAGGCAACTCTTGATCACCAGTTCATCGAGCTCTTCGCCAATGCCGGTATCAAACAGTAAGTCAATGGATTCGTACAAGGGTCGGTCGGCAGAGAGCTTGCGGTTTAGTATATCCGGTAAATCCAGCTCATGGACCACGTCAGCTGACTTATGGTCAGCACCCTGCAGGACACGCCATACGGCTTCAGCACTAAACCCCCCCTTGTTGGAAGTGACCGGCTCAACCGTATTGAGCATCAGGTTGGCAAACCATTGCTCAAGATCAACGCCAAGATCATTGTTTAACTCCTGTGCCAGCTTAGCCGTAGATGCGTGTAATGTTTGCTGGCACACCTTGCCTTGCTGCCAATAATTTTGATAGGTCGTACGCGGCAGGTAAGTGTTGGCATGAAACAGCTTATGGGCTTTAACCACGGCTTCATCAAACGGCAGGTTTTCTAATCCGTGCAGCGGGTTGTGATGAATAAAAGAGCGCATCGGCCAAAAGAATGGTATCGGTTTGCCGGCCACGTAAACCATACTTCGAATGCCGAGTTTTCTGCCTAAAGTCAGTGCCATTAGAACACCACCGCAAAAGACAAACCAAAAATACCCATACCAATCAGTAACAGGGCGTAGGTACCCACGCGCCAGACTGCAAGATCATCTGTCAGGCCGGACAAGGCATCTTCTGGGCCCATCACCAGCCCCTGTAATAACAAAATACCTGACCAGGACCACAACAACCAAATCAGTAATAAGCCGATGGCAATCACAGGAGAATTCAGCATCTGCGCCATGATCGAAGACATCATGGTAAAAAAACCCGGAAACAGGGGTGTTGCAATCACTGCCAACAGGGTAAATACCAGCATCGCGGAAAGCCGCGGATGAGATTGCGCGATACCACCATATAGACCACCGTATGCTGCGGTAAAACGTTGCTTTAACTCTCCCCCCAGCAATGCCATCAACGCCATCGGCAGGGTAAAGCCCAATGCGAACAACATCAGGTTGGTTAAATCACTACCCGATAATACGACCCACAAGATCGACCATGCAGAGACCGCGATGTAACTCAACCAAAGATTGAGTTCACGTATCACCAGCGCCCTGAAGGCATACAGTAACGAAGTACCCAGCGCCCAGTACAGCACCCAGTCGGGTAGATTGGCCTGAGTGGCCTCCAGCAACCAGACGCCTGCTAATGGCCACAGTAGAAAAGCAATACCGCGCAACCAGGCATTCGGTAACATTTTAATCAGCAAGACGAACACCGCACTGAATGGAAATAACGGCAGGAAAACCACCGAAAACCACCACATCTGGTTCATTACACCCACCTCAACATGGTATTCATCTTATGCGCCAGTTTGAATAACTTACGGGCGACCCAGGAATAGAATTCCATGACATAGAATTCACGTGAAATGAGCGCATAAAAGCTCACCCAGATGCGGTTTTTGATCTGGCTACCGAGGCTCGATTTACCCGCGTAATACACCATCAACCAACCCAGCACGATAAACGCGGTAACCACCACCACGAACAGATCGAACCAGATCAGGTCGACCCCGGCAGCCTCGTATAAAAGGTTGCGTGCTTCAGGATCAGGGTACAGGAACAGGTCAAAGGCATGGCTGATCATTGCGTAACCCAAAACCACGATGGCGAAAGAGGCAATGATCATCGTGAATAAGCGCCACGGATTGGTGGTTTGCATCTTGTAGGACGCAAAGATTAATTGCGCACCGGTCACCCAGCCAAAGAACAGTAAGACGATCGCACCTTGTTTCTGGAAATAATCCTGTGCCACTAACCAGTGCGCAGCGACAAGGATTAATAACGGTATGGCCAGGGTGATCGCGGCCATCAATAACCAGGGCTGGCGGCGATACGCCACCTGGCGCTCGACCACGAAGGTATACAACTCGTGCTTGGGCACACCATCAGATCCTCGTGCCTTACCAATCACACCCCCAGCGCCAAGAAACATGGTTCCCTTGAACAGTCCATGTGCAATCAAATGAAAGACCGCGAGTGAAAAGGCACCGACACCACACTCCATGATCATGAAGCCCATCTGGCCCATGGTTGAATAACCGAGTGCTTTCTTGATGTCATTTTGCGACAGCATCAACACCGAGCCAATAATCGCGGTGAACAGGCCGACAATGAATAACAAGTGCAACACGTCGTGGGTTTGCATATACAACGGCGCGAAGCGATTAACCAGGAAACCTCCCGCGTTAACAATACCGGCATGCATCAGTGCAGACACAGGCGTTGGACCCGACATGGTATAGGGCAACCAATTATGCAGCAGGAATTGTGCAGAACGTGCGAACGCGGAATAAGCAATCAAAATGCCGGCCACTTCAATCGCCGCAAAACCTCCAAAAGTCTGCACATCAGGTGATTGCTTAATCGCTGCGAATAATTCACTCAGGGACCAGGTGCCGTAAGCATCGAATAACACTGCCGCGGCCAGCACCAGCGGTAAATCACCCAGGCGGTAGGTAATCATGGTCCACATCGCATAGCGCTGGGTCGGTGCGTCCGCGGTATTTTGGACCAGTAACAGGTACAGCAGGATCCCGATCAAATGCCAGGAAGTGAGCAGAGTTAACAGGTCGCCCGCCGCAACCATCAACAACAGTGATGCCGTCATCAGGCCCAGCAACACGAAGAAGCGTTCGTAACCCTCCTCATCGGCCATGTAACGAATGGAATAAACATGCACAATAAGACTGATGCCTGCGATCACCACACTCATCAGCGAACTCAAGGGATCAAAAATCAGAATGCCCCAGCTGGTGCCAAAGCTGACATCGGCACTGGGGGTTCCGGAAAGGGCAAAATACAATAAGGCAGTGGCGGCCACTAACGTGAGTAACATTGAAGCGACACTGATCTGGGCCACGTATTGATTCAGTCTAGCCGAAAATAGATAGGTAATGATGGCCGTAAACAAAGGCAAAGCAGGCACCATTACAACAAAATATTCCATAAACTCCTTCCGTTAGGACGTGAGGCAAGCAGGACTCTGCAAACGCAGCACTAGAATACGCAACAAACTTTTAAGGTGAAATTGATAAGCCTTATGAAATCGATTGTATATTATCTATGCTTGAAAAGACCATTACCTTTTTTGCAGGAAGACTCTTCTATAAAACGTATAAAGTGATGCCGATACCGGTGAAGGTGATGATCACTGTCAGCTATCGTTAATATCAACGTGCATGAATGCCATTTAAACGGGATAATATCCTGGCACTCACAGGGTAAAAAGAGCCGATGCTGTTGGTATTCAAAAAAATAGATGTGCGCCATTCCTCGGATAATAACCATGGAAGATTGTCACCTGTGGTTTTTATATTAACAATGGTCCTGATTTTGGGCACATTGGGACCGGGTTTTTCGAAAGCCGATGTTTCAGCCCCTATCAGATGTCATGTTACAGATACGGATGATGTTTTTATCGTCTATCCCCCTCAATTGGCATTCAGTAGTGATCGTTTTTATATTTTTCAATTAATGAATGGTCTTACTGTATTGATCATTAATCGTGATACGGGACGATTTAATCGATTGTCCAATTTAAATCTATTAGCTCATTCAACAGTAGATCCATTCATGCATAGGGAACCCATTCAGTTTTTCAGTGGTACTTGTGAAATGATCATAGATGACTAAAGCAAGTGCTACTTTGTAGTCATAAGGTACATCTGAGGAATTTATACGAATTTCCAGGCTCTTATATCATTAATGTAATGAATTCACGAGTAGGCAGGATTAATGAATTACTTCCGCACGGTTTTAGGCTGGGTGATTACACTGTTTGCAACGGGGTGTGCGGTCATGCCCTGGCAGTATCAGTATGATTCCTTCGTCTTTACTGATGATTCAGAACCGTTAGAGGCGCAGTTATATCTGCCACAAAATATTGAGCAACCCATCGCAGCTGTTGTTGTGGTCCATGGTGGGGGCTGGGTACGACGCTCTGGTGATATGAGCTCAATCAGTAAAAAACTCGCGGCCCAGGGCATTGCTGCATTCAACATTACCTATCGTTCAGCAGTAAAGCATCCTTACCCGGCAGCAATCGAGGATGTCAGGCAGGCCATAAAATGGCTCCAAAAGAATGCTGAAAATTTTAATATTGATCCGCAAAGAGTGGGGGCCTGGGGCTATTCAGCGGGAGGACACCTGGTCTTGAGAGCAGGGCTGGATCCAGGCGTGGGACTCAAGGCCTTGGTATCGGGAGGAACTCCTGCTAAATTCAGCCACTGGCCAGAGTCTCCGGTCATTACCCAGTTCATAGGTGCTTCATACCGTGCGAGTCCAGAGCGATGGGAGGATGCGTCTCCGGTCAACCATGTCAAACCTGATTCGCCCCCGGTCTTTCTATATCATGGCTCGGAAGATGTGTTGGTTGAGCCGGTGCAGATGGAATTTATGGCTGAAGCACTCCGGCAAAAAGGTGTACCCCATGAAATTCATCTTGCCGAGAACAAAGGACATTTCGGTACCTATCTCTTCAATTCAGAGTCAGAGCAAAAAGCGATTGATTTTCTCAAGCGGTTACTCTGAAGGTTTTTTTAATTTTGGCCAGGTCATTGTAACTATGCAGTTCAATGTTTAGCGGCCGCACAGTTACTGATAAACTATCCCGATAATAACTAATCCAGAGGATATTCTATGAAACGATTCACTCAGACTTTTATCGCTGTGTGCCTGTTTTTATTTAGCATGGGGATCAGTGCTGACCCACTTAAAATCGGTATGGTTACAACGCTATCAACCAAGGCTGGTTATCTGGGTGAAGATATTCGTGATGGTTTTATGCTGGCTTTAGAGCAGGGTGGTGGAAAGCTTGGGGGTGTGGATGTTGAGCTTATGGTTGATGATGATGGCCGCAAACCTGGTAAAGGTAAGCAGATTGCAGATCGCTATATTAAACGGGACAAAGTCAAGATTATGACAGGTATTGTTTTCTCCAATGTAGCGATGGCTGTTGTACCCAAGGTGGTACGAAGTGATGTCATTTATGTGAGTCCCAACGCTGGTCCATCAGCACTGGCGGGTAAGGGATGTCATGAAAATTATTTTAATGTTGCCTGGCAAAACGATAATTTACATGAAGCTGCCGGCCAATATGTCAAAGATAAAGGTTTTAAAAAGGTTTACTTGCTCGCGCCCAATTATCCAGCGGGTAAGGATGCTCTCACAGGGTTCAAGCGATTTTATCAGGGTAATATTGCCGGTGAGGTTTATACCAAATTAGGTCAGTCTGACTATGCGGCCGAAATTGCCTCTCTACGAGCAGCCAAGCCTGATGCGGTTTTCTTTTTCCTGCCTGGAGGAATGGGTATCAACTTTCTCAAACAGTATGCACAGGCCGGTTTGAACCAAAGCATTCCTGTTTTTGGGCCAGCATTTTCTTTCGACGAACGTTTGCTTAAAGCGGTTGGCGATGCCGCAGTAGGCGTTGTCAATGGTTCTCAATGGACACATGATTTGGACAATACCGCGAATCGAAATTTTGTCGATAATTTCCGTAAAACTTATGGTCGTACCCCAACACTGTATGCGAGCCAGGGTTATGATGCGGCGCACCTGATAGGAAGTGCTTTAAGAGCCGTGAATGGCGATTTAAATGATATGTCCGCTTTTCGTGAAGCGTTACGCAAGGCGGATTTTGAGTCGGTGAGGGGTGACTTTAAATTCGGTAAAAACCAGCATCCGGTGCAGGATATCTATGTGCGGGAAGTCGTGAAAATGGCTGATGGCAGTACCACTAATAAAACCCTGAAAAAGGTGTTGGCTAATCACTCAGATGCTTATGCCAGTGATTGCAAAATGTAGTTAAGAGCTTAAGGGGATCGATTCATGTTCCCCTTCTATCCAGAATCATTCGAATTTATGCTGCTTTTTTTTGAACAACTGTTCAATGGACTGCAACTCGGAGTCATGTTGTTCCTGATGTCTGCGGGATTGACCCTGGTTTTTGGCATCATGCAGATTATTAACCTGGCACACGGCTCTTTCTACATGATTGGTGCCTATGTCGCGGCGACTGTGTTCAACCAAACAGGCAGTTTCATGTTGGGACTTGTCGTTGCATTACTTGCGACAGCCCTGGTCGGCATATTAGTAGAAGCCATAGTATTACGTCGATTATACGATCGAGGCCATCTTGATCAGGTATTGGCTACCTTTGGTTTAATTCTGTTTTTCAATGAAATTACCCGCATGATTTGGGGACGACAACCCTTGTTCATGGATGTGCCGACCTTTTTGTCGGGTACCGTCGAAATTATACCGGGTGCACCTTATCCGGTTTACCGGTTGGCCATCATTCTGGTAGGGGTTGTGGTAGCCCTGTTACTTTATTTGTTATTCAAACACACCCGTCTGGGTATGCAGATCCGAGCAGGTGCATTCAACCGTGAGATGGTTGTCGCTCTCGGTGTGAATATCAAATTACTGAACAC
>JASJBW010000007.1 GCA_030066315.1 Gammaproteobacteria bacterium | reverse complement strand
GTAGTGGGTCGGTTTATTCCCGCCAGTTTTCGCGTAGAAGCTCCAGTTAATGATGGGGCATTTCAAAACGTGAATGGTACTTTCACATATATCGGTCAGGATTTTAGTTATTTAATTAATCCCTCTTTTACGATCACTGCTTTGAACGCATTGCCCACACCGACGGCGACAACCAATTACACCGGCTCCTGGCATAAATTGTCGGCAGATTCATTTAGTGTTAACCAGGTTACTGCGGATACCACCAATAATGGCAGTGATGCCCTTAATCGGTTGGTGATTTTCCATAACCAGGCAGCCATTGAATTCGATCCGGTTACTGATGATCTGGGTAATGGACAATTTAGTGTTCGATTTGGTAATGATACGTTCTGTTATGGAATTGATAATGGAGCGATCCCTGGATGTGATAAAGAGTCCAACAGTGAAGTGGTTGAAGTATCATCCGCTGATATCGATTTAACGTTGACATCCATTGCGGACAACGTCACGGGCACGGTTGAAGTCACCACAAATGTTAATCAGCTATTTGAGCCTAGCGGTAATACATTAAGATTTGGACGTATTGATTTGACCAATAGTTTCGGGTCGGAATTACTGCCTCAATCGATAACGATCAAATCCCAGTATTATAACCAGTTACCCGATAGCACCTATATCTATTCGCTTAATAATGCCGACAGTACCACTGCATATAATACGGCTACTGATATTGACCTGGCTTCGACAGGTAATTTTACACCGCCACTGACGGCAGCCGATCTAGGTTTAACTGGAAGTGGTACTCTCAGCAATGGTATTAACACCTACTCTTTACATGATGATGTAACAATCAGTGAGGGTCCTGGTGTAACAGGTTCAGTGATATATCCGGTGTCAGTGCCAAGCTGGCTTAAATACGATTGGGATGGAGATGGTAGCTTTGATGATGACCCCATATCTGAGGCTACCTTCGGTATCTTTGGGGGCAATTCCAGGCAGATTTACTATCGACAGCTTTATCGCTAGCGAAGTCCTATCCCACCTTTTCGTAGACCATGCCCCGGGAGTCGACAGGCCGGGCGACAAAACCCAGGCGTTTAAAGTAATTTTCCGCGTCTTTAGCGGCAAACAAATGAATGCGACGGATATCATGACGTTCGCACTTATTCACCAGGATGCGAATGATCTGGCTACCGATGCCCTGATTTTGCCAATAGGGTGCAACCATCACATCATACAATGTGGCATAAGCCACGCCATCAGAGACTACCCGACCGAATCCGATTAATTCTCCCTGTTCATACACGGAGACGACGGCAAAACTGTTATGGATCGCTTTTTCCAGTTCGTCCGGGCTCAACTGCAGTCGTTCGTTCCAACCTGTAGCTGTGTACAGGGGATAAAATTCAGACTTAAAAGGTATCTTGTCTTTGTATTCCATAATAGTCCGTTCAGCCAGTATTCATTAAGTGTATTTTATCCTGTACGTGTCAGTGGTGATTAGGCACTGACAGTTGGCCCTTTAAGCCAGTCGGATAATGTCAACACGAGTTGTCTGATAGGTTTATCCAGTTGACCTGCGGGGGTGGCTCCGCAGGTCTCTTTTATTCGGTATGCCTTACATTTTGCACCATGTCACCGTTATAATCCATGACAACAAGTGTAATTTGTAGGAAAAATGAGTATTACCGCTTTATTCATGTTTTTGCTGATTGGGGCCATAGCGGGTTGGATTGCCGGCCTTATTATGAAAGGCAAAGGCTCAGGTATTATTCTGAATATGATCATCGGAATTATTGGGGCCTTCATCGGTGGCTGGGCATTTAGTTTCCTGGGTCTGTATTCGAACAGTTTTCTGGGATCTTTAACGACGGCAGTGTTTGGCTCGGTGATCCTGCTGTTCATTGTCAAGAAACTTAAATAGCCTATTGCAGCAGGACACCGTCTCTAGCGCCATGTTCCGTTTCCCGGTCAAAAGACTCTTCCAGGGTCTTATACTTGTTTAAAATTTGTTCAGCCTGATTGTTCAATCGAGTTTCCAGTGCAAAACAATCCATGGCAGGCGTATTACGTAATAACTGTTCGATCTCTGTGGCAGCCTGAAGCCCAAAGGCCTGGTGCTGTTTTTCATGCGCGGTCAGTGCCGTCAAATAGCGATCCCATGTAGTGCGCATGTTTTCATTGAGGCGATCACGATTTCTTAACCTGGGTAACAGCATATCCACATTAACGCTCGTCTCTGTTTTATTGAGCCGGCATTGTTTTTTTGATTCGATCCAGCGGTAGTTCCAACTTATGTTCCATTGGGTCGAAGCATGATAACGCTTACCATTTTTTCCCAAAGGTCCCTTTTGTTGAAGGCTTTTATGAATGCCAACAATATCTGTTCCGGTGATATCGTAATAAGAGGTTTTAAGATTTACTACCGGGGCCGAAAATAAGATCCCGGAATGAATGACAGAGACCCATAACAAACCACGGATAAAATGTTTTATAGCGCCAGTAATCAGTTTCATAATACAAAAGCGAGTACGGTAGGTATGACCAGGATGGCAGCCATGTTACCCAGCATTACGATAGACGCCACCAGGTGAGGTTGCTGTTGATAACGTTCGGCAATCATGTAATTAAGTACGGCAGGCGGTAACGCACTAAACACGATTAACATGGCATATTGTTGTGCAGGCAATTGTAGCCAGCTACCGAGGGGTACCGCAATTACCAGCCCGCTGACAGGCGCAACGACAGCACCTATGGATCCGATTTTCCAGTCGCGCCAGTTGATATGTATCAAACGTACTCCAAGCGCAAATAACATCAACGGAATTGAAATCTGACCAAGCATATGTATCGGTGTGCTTAATACTGAGGGTAATTGAATATCGCCTATCGAAAACCCGAGCCCGACCATAGTGGCCAGTAACATGGGAATTTTTAACAGGGATAATAAAGAACTCGAGCGGCTCAACATCTTCATGCCAACACTGAAGTGTAAAGTGTTCTCAATAATGAATAATACGATCGCGGCAGGCAAGGCTTGTTCTCCAAAGGCAAACAGCATCAGTGGCAGGCCCATGTTTCCGGAATTATTAAACATCATGGGCGGCACAAAGGTTTTAACTTCAAACTTCATCAATCGTGCAATCGGCCAGGCGATGAGGGCGGATCCTAAAACAACAGCGGTTCCGGCCAGGGCCAGTGATTGATAAGCAGCGACGTCAAAATTCTTGGAGGTCAATACATCAAATATCAGGGCTGGTACAAAAACATCGATATTCAGTTTGTTAGCGGCCGCCATATCGGGAGAGTGGCGTCGACCATAAAAGAAACCTAAAGCAACAATCGCAAAAATCGGGAAGACGATATGGATCAGTTGCCAGACCATATGAAAACTCTTGATTTATAAGTGATCAACAGGGTTGTTAATTACCTGTTATCAATGGATATCATGGTCAAAAAAACTCAGTAGGATGGTGACTATTCCAGTCAGCCATCCACAAATGTTGGGCCTGGTTTTGATGAACGGTGTGAGGGGTGTAAATGAAATCGCGTCCTTCTTCATGGTCTAATGTCGTTGAGTCAGTCATTATGTTAACTCCTTAAGTTCGAGTACTTCCGGGGTCTGAATTTTAGCAATCATTTTATAGGCTCTGAGGCCAAATACACCTTCGGTATCCTGGAAAACCTCCAGAGACAACTGGCCTTCTGCATAACTCATGTTTTCCATGGTCTCAATGGCTTCAGGATTTTGGTTATGTATCCAAATTAGATTGGGTTTAGACAGGGCCAGCACTTTAAATTCAGTGGGGTTTTCGGCGTATTGTAAATTTTCAGACTGGTCCAAAATGGCCAATAGGCAAGCGTTATTTATCGAGATAGCCTTGCCCATGATTTTTGTAGCGGTGGTGCGTCTTATTTGCATAATTAATGAACAGAAAGGCTACCGGGTGCCTCGGCCGATGGGTTAAAAATCTGTTCTATATCAATCGGGTCAAAGTCATGACGTGAATTGCAGAATTCACAGTTGACACTAATAAGCCCTTCTTCGTGAAGAATTTCATTAGCTTCTTGCTGACCGAGTGAACGTATCATGTTAACGATACGTGACTTTGAGCAACTGCAAGCAAAATGAATCGGCTCCATGTCAAATATTCGCACCGATTCTTCATGAAACAAACGAAAAAGAATTTCTTTCTTAGTAAGCTCGATCAATTCCTGGGGTGTTATGGTCGAGGCCAGCTGAGTCACCCGATTCCAGCTGTCTTCGTCACTATATTCCTGATCATCGGGTAGTCTCTGTAATAGTAGGCCAGAAGCTGAAGTTCGGTTGCTGGTCAGCCAGATATGCGTGGGCAGCTGTTCAGAGTGCTCAAAATAGGCTTCGAGCGCATCCTGTAAATCGTTTCCGATCAGTGGAACAATGCCCTGGTAAGGCTCACCCTTGCCGGAGTTGATAGTGATTACCATCTTATCCGCATCAAAAATATCCTGAAGCCGGGTACTATGCTTTTCAATGGGCCGGTTTTGACGGACTAGACCCCGTATAGTGCGTTGACTGCTGGCCTGGGCTACCAGTAAATGAACGGCACCCTGCCCCCTTATCTGGAGCGTGATATCTCCGTTAATCTTCAAGGTACTGGCCAGTAAGGACACGGCTGCTAACGCTTGTCCCAGCAGGTTCCGGGCGTGTTCATCTGCATCGCAGTTCTCCAGACACTTTTGCCAGCTGGAATCCAGTGAGACTAATTGTCCGCGAATAGGGGTATTGTCGATGACAAAACGACTTACCTGGTCATGATCTTTCATAGACTAATCGAGTAGTTATCAGGATTTGAGTTTATCTCGTAACAGCTGGTTTACCTGCCCTGGATTCGCTTTACCCTTCGATTGTTTCATAATCTGGCCTACAAAAAAGCCCAATACTTTTTCTTTACCCGCACGGAATTGTTCGACCTGGTCCGGATTATTAGCAATGACCTCGTCAATCATTTTTTCGATGGCGCCGGTATCTGTAATTTGTTTCAGGCCTTTGCGCTCGATGATGTCGTCAGCATCGCCCTCACCATTCCACATAGCCTCGAATACATCCTTGGCGATTTTTCCTGAAATCGTATGATCAGAGATGCGTTTAAGCAGTCCGGCTAATTGTTGTGGTGAAACGGGTGATTCGGTAAACGCCATCTCAGATTTGTTGAGCGCACCGGTAAGGTCGCCCAAAATCCAATTGGCCAATACTGACGCAAGATCGGGCGCTTCTGCCAAGGCAGTTTCAAAATAGTCGGCAATATCTCGACTGCCACTGAGTAAATCAGCATTGTATTCAGACAGGTTTAATTCCTCGACATATCTTTGCCTTTTTTGTTCCGGTAATTCAGGCAGGGTATCGCGGATATGCTGAATATCATCTGCACTGATTCTCACTGGCAACAGGTCTGGATCAGGGAAGTAACGGTAATCATTCGCTTCTTCCTTGCTGCGCATGGATCGTGTTTCATTCTTGTCAGCGTCATACAGGCGGGTTTCCTGAACCACTTCGCCACCATCCTCGATTAAATCAATTTGTCGTTCTATCTCGAAATTGATTGCACGCTCCAGAAATCGAAAGGAATTGATATTTTTCAATTCTGCCCGGGTTCCCAGTTTTTCTTCACCCTGTGGCCTTACCGAGACATTGGCATCACAACGGAAGGAACCTTCCTGCATATTACCGTCGCAGATATTCAAAAACTGCACGAGTGAATGAATCTTACGGGCGTAGGCCACGGCTTCTTTGGCCGAACGCAAATCGGGTTCCGATACGATTTCCAGTAAAGGGGTTCCGGCACGATTAAGATCTATGCCCGTTTGGTCGGTAAACTGGTCATGTAAAGATTTGCCCGCATCTTCTTCGAGATGTGCACGGGTGATACCAATCACTTTGCTGATGCCCTCTTCTGGAGTGATAGTAATTTGACCTTCTCCAACGATGGGTAACTCATACTGGCTGATCTGGTAGCCCTTGGGCAGATCGGGATAAAAATAATTTTTTCGCGCAAACACCGATTCATGCGCAATATGAGCATTCACGGCAACCCCAAACTTGATCGCCATGTTAACTACCTCAGAATTGAGTACGGGCAGCACACCGGGGAGCCCCAGATCAACGGCACAGGCTTGAGTGTTGGGTTCAGCACCAAAGGCAGTCGAGGCACCCGAAAAGATCTTGCTGTGGGTCGCAAGCTGGGCATGTATTTCAAGGCCTATTACGGTTTCCCACTTCATGCCTGCACCTCCGCAGATTGTTGATGCCAGTCAGTGTGTTGTTGAAATTGGTACGCAGCATTCAATAGGCGGCTTTCGGAAAAATAATTACCAATCAACTGTAGTCCTACCGGTTTATTATTCACAAATCCAGCCGGTATCGAGATCGCGGGTAGTCCTGCCAGGTTCACCGAGATGGTATAGATATCCTGAAGGTACATGCTCACGGGATCATCGGTTTTATCACCAATCTTGAAGGCTACGTCAGGTGTAGTCGGTCCGGCGATTAAATCCACTTCATCAAATGCCTGGGTGAAATCCTGGCTAATTAGGCGACGTAATTTCTGCGCCTTTAAATAAAAGGCATCGTAATAACCGGCCGACAGGGTGTAAGCGCCAATCATAATACGGCGCTTGACCTCGTCACCAAACCCCTCAGCACGGGAACGCTTGTATAGGTCTTCCAGATCGATTGGATTATCACACCGATGCCCGAAGCGCACACCATCAAAACGAGACAGATTGGAGGAGCATTCTGCCATCGCCACCACGTAATAGGCGGGGATGGCAATCTTGCTGTTGGGGAGACTGATGTCTTTAACCTCAACCCCCAGTTTTTGATATTCGGTAATGGCCTCATCAATACCGCGGGCGACTTCTGGGTTGAGGCCCTCGGCAAAATATTCTTTGGGCAGGCCCATTTTCAATCCAGCCAGCTCATGATTCAGTTCCGCCTGGTAATTGGGGACCTCTTGTTGCATAGAGGTGGAATCACGACGATCAAAACCCGCCATGGCTTCCAGGAGAATGGCACAGTCTTCCGCAGTACGAGCCATGGGGCCACCCTGGTCAAGACTGGAGGCATAGGCAATCATGCCATAGCGGGAAACCCGACCATAGGTTGGCTTTAAACCTGTGATGCCACAAAATGCAGCCGGCTGACGAATGGAGCCACCTGTATCGGTGCCCGTGGCTGCAGGTGTCAGGTTGGCCGCTACGGCAACGGCTGAGCCGCCGGATGAGCCCCCGGGTACACAACCAGTGTCCCATGGATTTTTAGCGGCACCAAAATAACTGTTTTCATTGGAAGAACCCATGGCAAATTCATCCATATTGGTTTTACCGAGCATGACGGCATGCTGCGCATTGAATTTTTCGATCACCGTGGCGTTGTAAGGTGCGATAAAATTTTGCAACATGCGGGATCCGCAGGTGGTCGCAATCCCGTCAGTACAAAAAATATCCTTGTGTGCCATGGGAATACCAGTCAAGGGTTGGCTCTTGCCCTTGGCAATCAGATTGTCCGCATCCTCGGCCTGCGTCAGTGCTTGATCTTCAGTCGTATGAATAAAGGCATTCAGTTGAGGATTAACCTGTTTAATTTTATCCAGATATTCCCGGGTGATTTCAACACTGGAAAACTGGCCTTCTGCCAGACCCATTTGTAGGTCTTTTACGGTTTTAATAGTCATGCCGACCTCCTGATCATTCGATGACTTTCGGAACTCGGTACAGCCCAATTTCAACATCCGGTGCGATAGCCTGGAATTTATCGCGTTGATTGGACTCACTGACTTCATCCGCACGGAGTCGTTGAGAGGCATCCATGGGGTGCGCCATGGGCATCACATCGTCGGTATTAACCTGGTTCATTTGATCAACCAGTTCGAGAATTCTGGATAAATCGGCGGCATAACGATCCACCGCACCTTCATCGATATTCAACCTCGCCAGATGTGCGATATTTTTAACATCTTCTCTTTTTAATGTCATAACAGGGGTTCTTTTATCAAGGTTTGGCGCTACAATGCCGCCGAATTTTTAAAAGCTCGCAAAGTTAACATATAAAGCACCTCGGGATAAGCAAAATAAGGCATTTCTACCTTGCTCTGAGGCTTGCCCGTTGCTAGAGTACGCGCATCACATCAGAAGTGGCTTGCGAACAGCCCACAATCATAAAAAACAGGTTAAACACATTCAATGTTATCAGCTTTACGTGGTCTTCTTTCCAACGACTTATCCATCGATTTAGGTACAGCCAATACACTCATTTATTCACGCGGTCAGGGCATCGTTTTAAACGAGCCTTCCGTGGTTGCTATCCGTCAGGATCGGGGGCCGGGCGGCCCCAAGTCCGTTGAAGCCGTAGGCTCAGATGCAAAGAAAATGCTGGGACGCACACCGGAAAATATCACGGCTATACGCCCAATGAAAGATGGAGTGATCGCCGACTTCACTTACACTGAGAAAATGTTGCAGCACTTTATCCGGAAAGTGCATGAAAACCAGTTGTTTCGTCCCAGTCCACGCGTATTGATCTGCGTTCCTTGTGGTGCCACCCAGGTGGAACGAAGGGCCATACGGGAATCGGCATTGGGTGCGGGTGCCCGCAAGGTTTATTTGATTGAGGAACCCATGGCGGCGGCCATTGGTGCCGGCATGCCTGTTGATGAACCCCAGGGTTCGATGGTTTTGGATATTGGTGGTGGTACTTCCGAAGTGGCGGTTATGTCGTTAAACGGTATCGTTTACTCAGCTTCGGTGCGCATTGGTGGAGATCGTTTTGATGAAGCGATTACCAACTATGTTCGACGCAACTATGGCATATTGATTGGTGAAGCAACCGCGGAAAAAATCAAGATGGAGATTGCTGCGGCCTATCCAGGTGAGGACCTGTTGGAGCTAGAGGTTAAAGGCCGTAATTTATCAGAAGGGGTGCCCAGAAGCTTCAGTCTCAACAGTAATGAAATTCTCGAGGCCTTACAGGATGCACTCTACGGTATTGTCAGTGCCGTTAAGAACGCACTGGAACAGACGCCCCCCGAACTGGGTGCAGATATCGCTGAACGTGGTATTGTCCTGACTGGCGGCGGCGCCTTATTGCGTGATCTGGATCGCCTAATCATGGAAGAAACCGGGTTACCCGTCATTATTGCTGAAGACCCTCTTACCTGTGTGGCCCGTGGTGGTGGTCGAGTGCTTGAAATGATTGACGAGCATGGCTCGGATTTCCTAGCCGTAGAATGATCTTTGCCGGCCTGCTCCCTAAGCAGCCTGTGGCAGGCGCGCTATACTCTGTATTCATTTGTGGTAGTTAAGCGGACGAATACATGCAGAACATTTTCCAGCAGGCGCGTGGTAATGTAATTCCAGTCCTGTTTTTGATCGTATTCAGTATATCCCTCATGTACGTTGACCAACGCTTTTCACATCTTGAGAGTGTGCGTGCGGGTATCTCTGTTCTGATTTCACCGTTACGTTATCTGGTGAGTTTGCCCGCCCAGTCAGGTACTTGGATTTCCGAATGGTTTCGAACTCATAATCGCCTGGTTGATGAAAATCGCCAGTTGACCAATGATCAACGAATTCTTAATGCCCGGTTACAGAAAATGGAAGTCTTACTGGCAGAAAATACCCGGTTACGCAATCTGCTGGGTTCCTCGCGTAAAGTGGCTGACGAGGTTATTGTTGCGGAATTGTTATCGGTGGACCAGAATCCTTACCGACAGCTGATAGAACTCAATAAAGGTTCTCTGGATGGTCTCTATGATGGTCAGGCCGTTATCGATGATTATGGTGTCATGGGTCAGGTGATCCATGTGACTCCCAATTCCTCCACGGTGATGTTGATTTCAGATCCTGAGCATGCCATACCCGTCCAATTCATTCGTAGTGGATTACGTACCGTTGCTTTTGGTAACGGCAATACAGATGAATTAGAGATTCGTTTCCTGTCTGCCACGGCCAATATCAAAATCGGTGAT
This sequence comes from Gammaproteobacteria bacterium, assembly GCA_030066315.1. Lineage (GTDB taxonomy): Bacteria > Pseudomonadota > Gammaproteobacteria > JACNJF01. The sequence goes on along the minus strand of JASJBW010000007.1, from coordinate 33,974 downwards.
GAATTGGTTACATCGGGCCTGGGGGGTCGTTTTCCCGCAGATTATCCCGTCGCGGCGATTGCCGAAATTACTCATGATAAAACTCATGGTTTCATATCTGCACGTGCTCGTCCGAAAGCGCGGCTGGACAGTAGTCGTGAAGTTCTGGTCATCAAACCCTATACCGAGCCTGTATTAGAGGCGAAGCCCGAAGAAGAAACCGCTCCTGCCCAGGCTCCTGAGTCCGCTTCTGAGCAATGATAGGATTAAATTTTCTGGTTATTCCGTTAAGCCTTGTGCTTGGCCTGGTATTAATGATGATACCACTCCCTGAATGGACAGAGATTTATCGTCCTGACTGGATTGCATTAGTACTGATTTACTGGAGTATGGCCATGCCTCAGCGAGTCGGTTTATGGGTGGCCTTTATCAGCGGTTTATTTGTAGATGTCACTTTGGGAACGCTTCTCGGGCAGCATAGCCTGGCGCTGACGATTATTGTTTTTATCAATTTGAATTTTCACTTACGCATTCGCGTCATGCCGTTGGTACACCAATCACTGTACGTCTTTTTGTTGTTATTGATAAATCAACTCACGGTCGTCTGGATTGAAGGAATGATGCAGCGTGAACCTCCAGTGATGGCCTATTTTGGCGCACCATTAGTCGGAATGGCCATCTGGCCCTGGGTATTTATTGCATTACGTGACATACGCCGTAAGGCGCAACTGAGTTAGAGATATTAATTTGAATTACTTGTATATCGATACGAATGAATCCCTGAAAATTTTTTGTGAACAGATCAGGGATTGCCGATTTTGTGCTCTGGATACCGAGTTTGTGCGTGAAAAAACCTATTATCCGGTATTGTCTCTTATTCAACTGGCCACTGAAACTCGACAGGCCTGTATTGATCCATTGGCAATTGATGACTTTACGCCTTTAGTTGAGATTTTTAACGTTCCATCGATGGTAAAAATACTGCATTCACCCGGGCAGGATCTTGAATTGTTTTACCAGCAATTGAATGCCTTACCCCAGCCGATATTTGACACCCAGCTGGCAGCCGCGGTACTCGGTTATGCAAACCAGATTGGTTACGCGGATTTGGTCAAGCGGGTGTGTTCTGTTCAATTGGAAAAAAAATATACCCGGGCCAACTGGAGTCGCAGACCGCTCTCAAAAGGAGAACTCGATTATGCAATGGATGATGTTCGTTATCTGATCGAAATTTATCAACAGTTGCACTCCCAACTACAAGAAAAAGGACGGCTAGAATGGATTCAAGCGGACCTGGAAAAACTATCCAAACCGGATGCCTATCAGGTGGATTTTTCCAGTTTATGGAAGCGACTGAAAGGTGTGCAGCGACTCAAGGGTGCTGCATTGAATAATGCTGATCAGCTGTGTCGTTGGAGAGAACAATTAGCTATCCAAAAAAACCGGCCCAGGCGCTGGATTATTAAAGATGAAGATATCGTTGATATTGCTCGATTTAAACCGGGTAATCATGAGGAGTTAGCCCAGATCGGTAATCTGAGTGCCGAGTATGTTAAAAAGAATGGAAACGCCATTCTTCAAGTCCTGTCTCAGGCAGCACAAATGAGGCCGGATCAGTATCCCAAACAGACTGATTTTAAACAACTCAATAATCAGCAACAGGCGATAGCGGATTGCTTGATGGCATTATGTCGCCTCGTCAGTGAACAAAACGAAATCGCATTGGCATCCGTTGCAACCAAGAAGGAGTTGGATCAGCTCATCCTGGGCAAAAGAGATAATAAGTTATGTTCTGGATGGCGTTATGAAATGCTGGGTCAGCACCTATTGGAATTCCTCGAGGGTGGTTTAAGCCTGCGTTGTCATCAAGGACAACTAAACTTTAAGTAACGATCAGGGTGAACCGACGATTGCGAGCAGAACGCCTGCAGCAACGGCCGAGCCAATAACGCCTGCCACATTAGGGCCCATCGCATGCATCAACAGGAAGTTTTGAGGATTGGCTTCCATGCCCACTTTGTTAGCCACCCGTGCTGCCATGGGGACCGCAGATACACCGGCTGCGCCAATTAAAGGATTGACTTCACCTTTAGTCACCCGATACATGATTTTGCCCATGATGACACCGGCTGCGGTGCCAATAGAGAAGGCGAAGATACCCAGGGTCAGGATGCCGAGGGTTTCACCGGTAAGAAATTTATCCGCGGATAATTTTGAACCAACCGAAAGGCCCAGGAAAATTGTCACGATGTTGATCAATTCATTTTGTGCGGTGTTACTCAATCGTTCCACGACACCGGATTCTTTGAGCAGGTTGCCAAAACACAACATACCCACCAGGGGTGTTGCCGCGGGAAGCAACAGGATAGTGACAAATAACAGAATCAGTGGGAACAGAATTTTTTCTGCCTTGGAAACATGACGCAATTGCTTCATGGTGGTTGTTCTTTCCTTTTCACTGGTCAGCAGCTTCATGATGGGTGGTTGAATCAATGGTACCAAGGCCATGTAGGAGTAGGCCGACACAGCAATGGCTCCCAATAAGTCGGGCGCCAGGCGAGATGCCAGGAAGATCGCCGTGGGACCATCGGCTCCCCCAATAATGGCTATGGCAGAAGCGTCAGCCAGACTGAACTCGATGCCAGGGACGAAATTCATCAGGATTGCCCCAAACAGGGTAACAAAAATACCAAATTGTGCGGCTGCACCCAGTATCATCAAACTGGGGCGGGCTAACAGAGGTCCAAAATCGGTCATGGCGCCCACACCCATGAAAATGAGTAATGGGAAGATACCTGTTTCGATGCCCATGTTATACAGGATACCCAGTAGGCCTTCGGGTCCGCTGATTTCTGCAATTGGGATGTTAGCGAGAATCCCGCCAAAACCAATCGGGATTAAAAGCAGGGGTTCAAAACGTTTTTTGATGGCCAGGAATATAAGCAGGCAACCAACGGCAATCATAACCAGTTGGCCAAACTCAAAGTTAAACAGTCCGGTGGACTCCCATAGCTGGGTAATGCCATTATCCATGGAGTTGATCCTAGGTCAGCGTAATCAGAGGTTGATTAACCTGGATGGCATCACCCTTCTTAATATGTATGGATTTAACGGTACCCCCCTGGTTGGCACGAATCTCGGTTTCCATCTTCATGGCTTCAATAATCATCACCAATTGATTGTCTTCCACGGCATCACCCGGATTAACCAAGATATCTAAAACGGATCCCGCCATGGGTGCATAAACCTCATGTTCAGCATGGGTTGCCGCTGCCGCCGGGGCTGGGGTGCTGGAAGTGCCCTCGGAGATTTGTGTTATTTCCCCGCCTGCGGAGACGATAACATCGTACTGCTTACCATTGACAGTGACCTGAAATTGTTCCGGGCCCGTCGACGGGGTGGTCGCTGCAGCAGTTGCGACCGGTTCGGCCTCGGTCCCGGGTTCAGGTTCAAATGCATCCGGATTATGTCGGTTTTTGAGAAAATGAAGTCCAACCTGGGGAAATTGGGCATAAATCAAGACATCATCAATCTGATGATCGGCTACTTCGATGTGCTCATCCTGCGCAAGCTGCAGAAATTCTTCGGTGAGTTTATCCATTTCTGCGTCAATCTTATCTGCCGGTCGACAGGTAATGACTTCACCACCTTCTTCTAATACGCGTTTCTGCAATGCTTCATTAACTGGAGCTGCAGTAGCACCGTATTCACCTTTTAAGACCCCCGCGGTTTCCTTGGTGATGGTTTTATAACGCTCACCGGAGAGGACGTTAATCACTGCCTGAGTACCTACGATCTGAGAGGTGGGTGTGACCAATGGAATGAAACCGAGATCTTCACGAACGCGAGGAATTTCCTCCAACACTTCATCGAGGCGATCCGCGGCACCTTGTTCCTTCAGTTGGCCTTCCAAATTAGTCAGCATACCACCAGGAACCTGGGCGACCAGGATACGAGAATCTATACCTTTTAATGCCCCTTCAAATTGGGCATATTTCTTTCGTACTTCACGAAAGTAAGCCGCAATTTCCTCGAGATCTTCAATATTCAAGCCACTGTCGTACTCGGTATCCTGGAACATCGCGACCAGTGATTCGGTAGGAGAATGGCCGTAGGTCATACTCATGCTAGAAATAGAGGTGTCAATGACATCACAACCCGCTTCAACGGATTTAAACAAGGTTGCCGTAGATAAACCGGTGGTTGCATGTGAATGTACGGCTATGGGCAGGTCGACGGTTTTCTTGATTTCAGTGATCAATTCATAGGCCGCATAAGGCTTGAGTAATCCGGCCATATCCTTAATACAGAGGGAATGGCAGCCCATGTCCTCAATTTTTTTCGCCATATCCAGCCATTTATCCAGGGTATGAACGGGACTGAGCGTATAGGAGATGGTACCCTGGGCATGCCGTTCGTTGGCAATGGTCGCTTTAACCGCAGTCTCTAAATTGCGCATATCATTCATCGCATCAAAGATACGGAATACGTCCATGCCGTTGGCTGCACATCGTTCTACGAATTTTTCGATAACATCATCCGCATAATGACGATAGCCCAATCCATTCTGACCGCGTAACAACATTTGCTGGGGTGTATTAGGCATCGCCGCTTTCAATTGACGCAAACGCTCCCACGGGTCTTCACCCAGGAAGCGAATGCACGCATCAAATGTGGCACCGCCCCAGGTTTCCAGTGACCAGAAACCGATTTGATCGAGTTTTTCTGCAATGGGTAACATGTCGTCGATCCGCATGCGCGTAGCGAACAGGGATTGATGGCCATCACGTAAAACGTTGTCGGTTATTTTTATTGCTTTGCTCATAAACGTTACTCGTAATTAAAGACGGAAGAATGCAAGTCAGAAACTTTTGTGCCTTTTTTTATAAAGTTTGATAGCGGCACTGATGACCGCAACCAGTTCCGCATCCTGTTCAGTCGCAGCCGTCGTGGAGGCAGCTGTTGATACCGGGGTGCGGGTAGTAACCGGCTGATACTCCTCGGCGGGTAATAATTTACTCACCAGGCCGATTAAAAAAATCAACATGGTCAGGATAATAAATACGGTACCCATACCGATCAGCATCAGTTGAGCACTCGCGATAATTAATGGCTGTAATTCATCCATTCGTATCTAAACTCGGGAAATTAAGCAGTCCTTTATCAGGCTTTTATTTTGCATTGCAGCATACTGCAGATTCGTTATCATAACATTATTCTTTTTAAGAGTCAGATAGCCTGCTGTATCCTCATCGCAGACAATCGTGCTCTTTGAGTCATGCAGTCAGGGGTCAATTGAGGCAAAAAAAGAAACTAAATATTTAATATTGATATTACAAATCGTAGTAAACTCATCTCGAGCTGTTGGCACTCATACAGCTCGGTTAAGATGAAACCATAGTTTAATAAAATAGTGCCATTCAGACCTATACGGCTATGTTTGAATGGGTACTGTAAAAATAATTTATCTGGAGGACATCCTCATGTCAGAAGAGCACGTATATCCCGTGCCTGAAGCCTTTGCTGCGCAGGCCAACGTTAACCAAGAACAATATCAACAAATGTATCGTCAATCAGTGGACGATCCTGAAACGTTTTGGGCTGAACAGGCAGACCAGTATCTGACCTTTATGAAAAAGTGGGACAAGGTACTCGATTGGTCATTCGATGAAGATGACTTACACATCAATTGGTTCAAGGGCGCAACATTGAATGTTTCCGCCAATTGTTTGGATCGTCATCTTGAAACCCGTGGAGATCAGGTTGCTATCATCTGGGAGGGCGACGATCCGAATGAAGATCGGAAGATAACTTATCGTGAATTGCATGAAGAAGTCTCTAAATTCGCCAACGTGCTGAAAACGCGTGGTGTGAGCAAGGGTGACCGTGTTTCGTTATACCTACCCATGATTCCTGAAGCCGCCGTTGCCATGCTTGCCTGTACTCGTATCGGCGCCATTCATTCTATAGTTTTTGGCGGTTTTTCTCCGGATGCGCTAAAAGATCGAATCAATGATTCTGATTGTAAGGTGGTCATCACTTCTGACCAGTCTATGCGGGGTGGCAAAAAAGTCCCCCTCAAGGGTAACGCTGATACGGCCATTGCATCATGTCCTCAGGTACATACTTGTGTTGTAGTGCGACGAGGTGGAGAACCGGTTTCATGGAATGACAAGATCGATGTTTGGTATCACGAAGCTATGGCGGAAGCATCCGCAGATTGCCCACCTGAAGCCATGGATGCCGATGACCCCCTATTTATTTTGTATACTTCCGGTTCCACCGGGAAACCCAAGGGTGTATTGCATACGACCGGAGGTTACTTACTGCAGTCTGCTATGACCCATAAAATGGTGTTTGACTACAAGGATGGTGAAGTGTACTGGTGTACCGCGGATGTAGGCTGGGTAACCGGTCATTCATACATCGTCTACGGCCCGTTGGCTAACGGTGCTACCACCCTAATGTTCGAAGGTATCCCGACTTATCCTGATATCTCACGTTTCTGGCAAGTCTGTGACAAGCACAATGTTGCTACTTTTTACACCGCCCCGACAGCTATTCGTTCGCTGATGGGAGCAGGTGATGAGCCTGTTAAAAAGACGCAGCGTAGTGCGTTACGCTTACTGGGCACCGTGGGTGAACCCATCAACCCGGAAGCCTGGGAATGGTATTACCATGTTGTTGGAGATGGGCGTTGCCCTATAGTAGACACCTGGTGGCAGACCGAAACAGGGGCGCATATGCTGACTCCACTGCCGGGAGCCACGCCACTGAAACCAGGTTCTGCAATGCAACCTTTCTTTGGTGTTCAACCGGTATTGCTAGATGACCAGGGTAATGAAATTGAGGGCAACCCAGCTGAGGGTAACCTTGCCATTAAACATCCGTGGCCTTCAATGATGCGCACCGTTTATGGTGACCACAAGCGTTTTTACGAAACCTACTTTGCAATGTTCAAGGGTTATTACTTCACCGGTGACGGTGCTCGTCGTGATAAAGAGGGTCATTACTGGATTACCGGGCGGGTTGATGATGTACTCAACGTCTCAGGACATCGTCTAGGCACTGCTGAAATAGAATCCGCGCTAGTACTGCATGACAGTATCGCCGAGGCTGCAGTCGTCGGCTATCCACATGACCTAACCGGTCAAGGCATTTATGCCTATGTTACCCCAATGGCGGGTGTTGAGGGCACTGATGAGCTTAAAACCGAGTTGGTAAAACTGGTGCGCAGCGAAATTGGCCCTATAGCCAAGGTTAATATTATTCAGTGGGCTCCCGGCTTGCCGAAGACTCGTTCAGGCAAGATCATGCGCCGAATTCTGCGTAAGATTGCCGCTAATGAGATTGATGGTCTGGGTGATACTTCTACATTGGCAGATCCTTCCGTGGTTGATAACTTGATTGAGAATCGCGAAAACCGTTAGATAAGATTGAATCTAAACTGGCCGGCATCTTTGGATGTCGGCTTTTTTGACCCTGGAACCTATTTATGGCGACACTGGCTTTTGATGTTTATGGCACTCTGATCAATACCTATGGCATGGTCGATTTATTGCAGCGATATATCGGTGAAGATAAAGCGATGCCTTTTGCCACCCTGTGGCGGGATAAACAACTCGAATATTCGTTTCGTCGCAGCATGATGAATCAGTATGAACCTTTCTATACCTGTACATCCAACGCTCTGGACTATTGCATCGAGGCATTCGGTGTAAACATCACTCGTGATCAACATTTCAGCTTGATCAAGCGTTATCAGACACTGCCTGCTTATAAAGATGTTATGCCTTGTCTGAGCTCAATCAGTGAACGTAGTGATATCAAGATCTATGCGCTGACCAATGGTCCCCTGGAAGATGTAGAACGATTATTCGAAGATGTGGCCATTAATCAGTACTTCAAAGACATTATCAGTGTGGATGAAATTCAAAAATACAAACCAGACCCCATGGTTTATCAGCATTTTTTAGACCGTACCAATGCCCGTGCCACCGACAGCTGGCTCATTTCTGGGAATGCGTTTGATGTGATTGGTGCCAGTTCCTATGGCATGAACAGTATTTGGATCAAACGAACTGATCAGCAACAGATGGATCCTTGGGGGGGGCGTCCAACCCATACTATCCAGTCCATGTCAGAACTGGAGGCGCTATTCTAAAGCACCTTATTCATGGTAGGTTATGGGACGAATTCACGACCCCGGAAAACGGCTATGATTGCGCATCGGGATTAATCTCGAACGTCGCCGATTTCCCGTTCTATATAGTCATGCAGTACAGTACCCCAGGATTGTGGGTAATCTGGGATCCTGGCAAAGCGCAGGGATGTTTTTAGAAGATGTCTCGAGGTATACGTACCCAGCCTTCCATGAGTACACGAGCGCTACGGCTCATGACTACCTTGTTGACCGTCCAGTTACCCTCAATGTTACTCGCTTCTGCGCCTACTTTTAAGGTTCCTGAAGGGTGGCCGAAGGTTACCGATTCACGATGACCGCCACCGGAAGCCAGATTGACCAAAGTGCCGGGTATGGCTGCGGCGGTACCGATGGCGACGGCAGCTGTACCCATCATGGCATGGTGCAATTTACCCATGGATAGTGCGCGAACATTCAAATCGATGTCTGAGCTATTAATGTTCTTGCCACTGGATGCACGATAAGATTTTGCTTCTGAGACAAATGCTACTTTTGGTGTATGTTGACGTGCAGCAGCTTCTTCCACCTGTTCGATCAGGCCCATCTGTAATGCGCCATAGGCACGAATGGTTTCAAACATTCTCAATGCCTCGTCATCTTCGTTAATCGCCTGCTGAAGTTCGTTGCCTTGATAACCAATCTCTTCTGCATTGAGAAAAATGGTAGGAATACCGGCATTGATCATCGTCGCCTTAAAGTTACCAATACCGGGTACTTCCAGGTTATCTACCGTGTTACCGGTTGGAAACATGGCTTCTGAAGCGTCCACTGGGTTGATAAAATCTATTTGTATCTCCGCTGCTGGAAAAGTGACACCATCCAGTTCAAACTCTCCAGTTTCCTGAACTTCACCATTGGTGATGGGCACGTGGGCGATGATGGTTTTTTGTATATTTTTTTGCCAAATTCTCACCACGGCTTTACCGTTATCGGGGATACGTTCTGCACTGACCAAGCCACTGGCAATAGCAAAGGAACCCACGGCTGCAGTCAGGTTGCCGCAATTCCCACTCCAATCTACAACAGGTTTATCGATAGAAACCTGTCCAAACAAATAATCGACATCATGATCCGGTTGGTCACTCTTGCTAAGAATGACCGTTTTACTGGTGCTTGAGGTTGCGCCACCCATACCATCGGTCTGTTTACCGTAAGGATCTGGACTGCCGATGACGCGCAGCAGCAGTTTGTCTCTTGTCTCCCCCGCTACTTGTGCACTCTCGGGTAGGTCAGCCAGGTTAAAGAAAACGCCTTTGCTAGTACCACCGCGCATATAGGTAGCAGGGATCTTGATTTGTGGTGCGTATGCCAAGCGGAGCCTCCCTAGGCAGCAGCCGATGATTCAAGAAAATCCTGGGCAAATCGTTGCAGGACCCCGCCGGCCTGGTAGACAGACACTTCTTCTGCGGTATCCAGTCGGCAAGTCACCGGAATTTCGACTATGGTGCCATCACTTCGATGCATGACGACGATTAATTCAGCCCGAGGCGTCGGTTCACCCATGACATCGAAAGTTTCGGTACCGTCAATATGATAGGTATTGCGTGTCTCACCATTTTTGAATTGCAGGGGCAGTACGCCCATTCCTACCAGGTTGGTTCGGTGAATACGTTCGAAGCCCTCGGCCACGATGGCCTCGACGCCGGCTAGACGGACACCTTTGGCCGCCCAGTCTCTGGATGAACCCTGACCGTAATCCGCGCCCGCAATGATACAAAGTGGTTGCTTGCGTTGCATATAGGTCTCAATAGCTTCCCACATGCGCGTACGCTTACCGTCCGGCTCGATCCGGGCCAAAGAACCCTGTTTGATTTCACCGTTTCCATTTCTGCACATTTCATTCAATAGCTTGGGATTGGCAAAAGTTGCACGCTGAGCAGTCAAGTGATCGCCACGATGCGTTGCGTAGGAATTAAAGTCTTCCTCGGGTAATCCCATACTGGCCAGATATTCGCCGGCTGCGCTGCTGGCCAGGATCGCGTTTGAGGGCGATAAGTGGTCTGTTGTAATATTGTCGCCGAGCACTGCCAAGGGACGCATGCCCTTCATGCTGCGTTCTCCAGCCAGCGCACCTTCCCAATAGGGTGGACGTCGAATGTAGGTACTTTGGGGTCTCCATGCGTAGAGTGGACTATCCGCTTTTTCAATGGTGCCAAGGTCAAACATAGGATCGTATACTCTACGAAACTGTTCAGGTTTGACGTATTGATTAACGATGGCATCAATTTCTTCATCGTGGGGCCAAATGTCCTTCAGCGTGATCGGTTTACCATTGGCATCGGTACCCAAGGCATCCTTCTCGATGTCGAAACGTATCGTTCCGGCAATGGCATAGGCGACGACCAGCGGGGGAGAAGCCAGGAAGGCCTGTTTGGCATAGGGATGAATACGACCGTCAAAATTTCGATTGCCAGAGAGTACTGCGGTAGCGTAAAGGTCACGATCAATAACTTCTTGCTGAATTTTAGGATCTAGCGCGCCACTCATACCGTTACAGGTGGTACAGGCATAGGCAACGATGCCAAAGCCCAATTTTTCAAGTTCCGGTAACAGGCCGGCTTCTTCCAGGTAGAGCCTGGCGACTTTGGAACCCGGTGCAAACGAGGACTTGACCCAAGGCTTACGGACCAGGCCCAGTTCGTTTGCTTTACGGGCAACCAGGCCAGCAGCGACCACGTTACGAGGGTTGCTGGTATTGGTACAGCTGGTAATGGCAGCTATGATTACAGCGCCATCCGGCATCTTACCTTCTGCCTCTTCGGCTAACACCTGGTTAAGGTCGGTAGCAATACCACGTTCTGACAGGGCAGAGGTGGGTAGGCGACGGTGTGGATTAGAGGGGCCCGCCATATTGCGCTCCACAACCGACAGGTCAAACTCCAGCATGCGCTCGTATTGAGCATTTTCCAGGTGTTCAGCCCACAGGCCGGTCGTCTTCGCATAGTGTTCTACCAGTGCCACTTGCTGTGCATCGCGGCCAGTCAACTTCAGGTAATCGATGGTTTGTTGATCAATGTAAAACATACCCGCCGAAGCACCAAACTCAGGTGTCATATTGGAGATGGTGGCCCGGTCTCCAATCGTTAAATCGGCAGCACCTTCTCCAAAAAATTCCAGATAGGCGGAAACCACTTTTTCGCTACGCAGGAACTCGGTCAGGGCCAGTACAATATCAGTAGCGGTGATGTCAGGTTGGCGTTTTCCGGTCAATTTTACACCGACTATCTCTGGTAAACGCATCATGGTGGGGCGGCCCAGCATGACCGTTTCGGCTTCCAGACCACCTACACCAATGGCAATGACGCCCAGACAGTCAATATGGGGCGTATGACTGTCCGTGCCTACACAGGTATCAGGGAAGGCAATTCCGTCTCGAGACTGGATGACCGGAGACATTTTCTCCAGGTTGATCTGGTGCATGATACCGTTTCCAGCAGGTATCACATCCACATTATCGAATGCAGTTTTAGTCCATTCGATGAAATGGAAACGGTCTTCGTTGCGACGGTCTTCGATGGCCCGGTTTTTTTCAAAAGCATCCGGATCAAAACCTCCGCATTCGACAGACAGGGAATGATCCACAATCAACTGGGTGGGTACTACCGGATTAACCTTGGATGGATCACCGCCCTGATCAGCGATGGCATCACGTAACCCTGCCAGGTCGACCAGAGCCGTTTGTCCCAGAATGTCGTGGCATACGACTCGTGCCGGGTACCAGGGAAAATCCTGGTCACGTTTACGACCGATGATTTGTTTTAATGATTCAGTGAATACTGCAGGTTCACAGCGACGTACTAATTGTTCCGCCAGAACTCGTGAGGTGTAGGGTAATGTATCGTAGGCACCGGGCTGGATCGATTCCACCGCGGAACGGGCATCGTAATAATCCAATGCTGTGTCGGGTAAAGGTTTGCGATAATGGTTATTCATACTTTCACATGGATTTCATTTACGGGATCACTGGGATTAACTTAATCTGGAAGTTTAACGACAGTTCTGCCTTTTAATTTCCCTGCCAATAAATCCTGTGTGGCTGCCGGTAAATCATCAAAAGGTATCTCTGAGGTCATTGATTCAAGTCTTTCAAGATCAAGATCCTGACTGAGGCGACTCCAGGCCTGTATTCTTCTTTCCATTGGACACATCACGGAATCTATACCGTAGAGGGTAATGCCACGCAGTATAAATGGAGCCACAGAGGTGGGAAGATCCATCGATTCCGCCAAACCACAAGCAGCAACGGCCCCTGCACGACGAGTTTGACTGAGTACATTGGCGAGGGTTTGCCCACCCGCAACATCAACGGCTGCAGCCCAAAGTTCTTTTCCAAGGGGACGTGGTTTTTGTGCAAAGTCATTCCTGTCAACCACTTCAATGGCGCCCAGAGATTTAAGATAATCACTTTCCGTTAGTTTTCCGGTTGAGGCACTGACTGAATAGCCCAATTTACTCAAGACCGATACGGCTACGCTGCCCACACCTCCAGATGCTCCCGTTACCAATACAGGGCCGTCATCAGGGTTAACACCGTGATCTTCCAATGCCAGAATACAGAGCATGGCGGTATAACCTGCCGTACCGATAGCCATGGCCTGGCGACAATCGATATTATTAGGTAGCCTGACCAACCAGTCAGCATTAACCCGTGCCATCTGGGCATAACCACCACTGTGGGTTTCTCCCACACCAAAACCATTGAGTAGTACTTCGTCACCGATTGAGAAACGCTCGTCAGAAGACTCGATCACCTCACCGGCAAAATCAATACCGGGTATGATCGGCAGTTTTCTTAAAATGGGGGCGGAGCCCGTAAGCGCCAGGGCATCTTTATAATTGATGGTTGAGTATTTCACTTGGACGGTCACATTACCCGGCATTAAATCGTCTTGAGTTAATGTGGTTTGTTGTATAAGTGGGCCTTGCTCAGACTCGGTGGCATAAAAGGCACTAAATGAGTTCATAGGAGAATCCTCTATCGATGGTTTTGGATGCTATGGCTTCTTTGATATCACTTGTCATAGTTAACCAGGATTAACGGTTTTCAATAGGAATAAACTCCCGATTCTCGGGACCAATATAATTGGCTGAAGGACGTATGATCTTGCCATCCTCACGCTGTTCAATAACGTGAGCACCCCAACCGGTTACCCTTGCAATCACGAATAATGGAGTAAACATATCTGTGGGGACTCCCATCTGGTTGTAGGATACGGCTGAAAACCAGTCAAGGTTAGGGAACATCTTTTTTATTGCCCACATTACGGATTCAAGACGTTCAGCAATATCGAACATTTTAGTATTTCCGGCTTCATCAGATAATTCTTTAGCGACGCGCTTGATCACTTCATTACGTGGATCACCCACGGTATACACTGGATGACCAAAACCTATGACAATTTCTTTCCGAGCAACCCTTTCGCGAATGTTCTGTTCAGCCTCATCAGCTGAATTGTAACGACTTTGAATTCGGAAAGCCTCTTCGTTGGCCCCTCCATGTTTAGGACCTCTTAAGGCTCCTATGGCACCGGTAATGGCGGAGTACATGTCTGAGTTAGTACCCGCGATGACACGGGCTGTAAATGTAGAGGCATTGAACTCATGTTCAGCATATAGAATTAATGAGGTATGCATGGCTCTTACCCAGGAATCGGAAGGTTTTTCGCCATGCAATAGGTGCAGGAAATGACCCCCAATGGAATCATCATCGGTGTCCACCTCGATACGTTTGCCGTTCACAGCAAAGTGGTACCAGTAGAGTAAGGCAGAGCCGAAATTGGCCATCAGGCGATCAATGATATCCCGAGCTTCAGCAGCAGGATGATCATCCTTCTCGGGAACGCAGGTTCCCATCACGGAACATGCTGTGCGCATGACATCCATGGGATGGGCTGTTGCTGGAATCGCTTCAAGTGCTTTTTTTACAGCCTGAGGTAAACTGCGTAATGATTTAAGCTTGGTTTTATAGGCATTTAATTCTGCCATGGTGGGTAAATGCCCATGAATCAATAAATAGGCAATTTCTTCAAATTCCGCTTTTTCTGCAAAATCCAGAATATCGTAGCCTCGATAGTGCAGATCATTGCCCGTTCGGCCTACCGTACAGATTGCGGTATTGCCAGCGGCAGTGCCGGACAGCGCTACTGATTTTTTAGCTTTAGGTAATATCTGATTGGCAGTTGCATTCATAATTCTTTCTCCTCCTCAAACAGAGCATCGAGTTTCTGTTCGTAACTGTGATAATCAAGGTAGTCATAAAGATCGGCCCGGGTCTGCATGGTATCGATTACATTTTTTTGACTACCTTCGGTGATAAGCGTTTGGTAAACCTTCAGTGCAGCCGCATTGGCTGCGCGAAAAGCTGATAATGGATACAGTGCAATGCTGACTCCAGCACCTGCGAGTTCTTCTGTAGTAAATAAAGGGGTAGAGCCAAACTCGGTTATATTGGCCAGCACCGGCACCTTTACGGCATCAATGAATTGCTGGTACATCTCCAGTTCGGTGATAGCTTCAGGAAATATCATGTCTGCACCCGCTTCTACACAGGCACCGGCGCGATCAATCGCAGATTGAAGTCCTTCGACTGCCAGAGCATCAGTTCGGGCCATGATAACAAAATCAGGATCTATCTTGGCATCGACGGCCGCTTTGATGCGGTCTACCATTTCCTGTTGAGAAACAATGGCTTTATTAGGTCGGTGACCACAACGTTTCTGCATGACCTGGTCTTCGATATGTATAGCGGCTGCTCCAAACTTGGTCATGGAGCGAATGGCCCGGGCAATGTTGAAAGCACCTCCCCAGCCCACATCAATATCCACTAAAACCGGTAGATCAGTGACATCAGTGATACGACGTAAATCGGTAAGTACATCTTCTAAAGTGGTGATGCCCAAGTCTGGAATACCACAAGAACCCGCAGCGACTCCACCTCCGGAGATATACAGTGATTTGAAACCGGAGGCCTGTGCAAGACGAGCATGATAGGCATTGATTGCCCCAACGCATTGTAACGGATTTTCTGAGGCAACCAGTTGACGAAAAATTTTCCCAGGTGAAGTCTGGCTCATAAGCGTACCCTTTAATTATTTGGCGTAGCCGAGCGACTGCAGGGCTTCGGTGATTTCATTGAGTATGGCGGGATCATCGATCGTTGCCGGCATCTTCCATTCCTTACCATCAGCAATACTGACCATGGTGCCACGAAGAATTTTTCCGGAACGGGTTTTGGGCAAGCGCTTAACGATTTTAGCCATCTTGAAGGCCGCCACCGGACCGATTTGATCACGAACCCTCTGCACCAGTTCTTTAACGATCTCTTCTTCTGGTCGATCAATCCCCGCTTTCAGAACTAATAAGCCCAATGGCATCTGACCTTTCAAGGCATCGGCGACGCCAATGACCGCACATTCCGCGATATCTTCATGTCCTGACAATACCTCTTCCATCGCACCTGTAGAAAGGCGGTGCCCCGCCACATTGATGACGTCGTCTGTGCGACTCATGATCCAAAGATAGCCATCCTCATCCTTGTAGCCCGCATCACCGGTCAGGTAATAACCCTCATATTTGGATAAATAGGAATCGATGAAACGTTGATCATTACCCCACAGGCTGGGTAAGCAGGAAGGGGGCATAGGCAGTTTAATAACAATGTTACCCATTTCTCCAGCAGGCATTGGCTCCCCTTCTTCCGACAATACCTGAACATCATATCCAGGCATTGAAACCGTAGGCGATCCAGGCTTGATTTCCATGGGTTCAATTCCGAGTGGATTGGAAGCGATTGCCCAGCCCGTTTCAGTTTGCCACCAATGATCAACAACCGGTTTTTGTAATTTATCACGGGCCCAGAATAAGGTATCAGGGTCGCAGCGCTCGCCGGCAAGAAACAAAGCGTCCATGCAGGATAGGTCATAATTCTTGAGATAGTGACCTTCTGGGTCTTCCTTTTTAATGGCACGAAAGGCAGTAGGGGCGGTGAATAAAACGCGTACCTGGTGTTCATTGATAACGCGCCAAAATGCACCTGGGTCAGGTGTTCCCACCGGTTTACCCTCATACATGATGGTGGTGCAGCCTTTGAGTAGAGGAGCATAAACGATATAACTATGACCAACCACCCAGCCGACGTCAGAAGCGGCCCAATAGACATCACCGGTGTCTACATTGTAAATGTTCTTCATGGTCCAATGCATGGCCACGGCATGGCCACCATTGTCGCGAATAACGCCTTTTGGTTGACCGGTAGTACCCGAGGTATACAGAATGTACAGAGGATCTGTGGACGCAACAGGGACACAATCTACGGGTTCAGCAGGGTCTATTTCGGTATCCCAGTCAAAATCTCGACCGTCAATGAGGCCTGCCTCGGCTTGGGGGCGGGCTTTAAGGATGCAACGACTGACCTTATGTGTTGCGACATCTATCGCCTCATCCAGCAAGGGTTTGTATTTGACCACACGACCCGGTTCGATACCGCAACTGGCGGATACGATAATGACAGGTTTTGCATCATCAATACGGGTTGCCAGTTCATTGGCGGCAAAACCACCAAAAACAACAGAGTGGATGGCACCTATTCGGGCACAAGCCAGCATTGCAATCGCCGCTTCAGGTATCATGGGCATATAGATGATGACTCGATCCCCTTTACCAGCTCCATGCTTTTGAAGAACCCCGGCAAATCTGGAAACTTGATCCAGAAGTTCTGCATAACTGATCTTGGTTTGCTGGTTGGTTATGGGTGAGTCATAAATAATGGCCGTCTGATCACCCAAGCCGGATTCAACGTGCCGATCCACCGCGTTATAACAAGTGTTGATTTCGCCACCTTCGAACCAGCGTGGAACGGGTTTGGCCTGCATGTCTATGACCCGATCCCATTTTTTATACCAATGCAGTTGATCTGCCGCTGCTGCCCAGAAACCGTCGGGGTCCTCTATAGACTGTTGATATATCTGTTGGTAACTACTCATATTGCACTCCTCTCATATCTTTTAATTTATTGTTCTAAGTGTTACTGGGTATTAGATTGTTTTTACTGATAATAATACCGTCATGGTCAGCATAAAGGTAATCACCCGGTCGGATGTCAACACCGCCAAATGAGATCTCAACATCAATGTCACCGATATCTTGTTTTTTACTTTTCAGCGGATAGGTCCCTAAAGCTTTCACACCCAGAGGCATCTGACTGATTTCATAGCTATCACGAATCAAACCGTACATCACTATACCCGACCAACCATTATCGACAGCCATACCGGCGAGTATGTCACCCAGCATTGCACAACGTCTTGATCCGCCTGCATCGACAACCAGCACGCGCCCCATTCCGGCTGTGCTCAGTTGTTGCCTGACTTTAGAATTATCTTCATAACATTTAATGGTTGAAACCTGACCGGAAAACATGATCTGACCGCCAAAATCCATGAAGCCTGGCTGCATCACTTTTACGCGATCAAAATGATCATCACAAAGGTCGGCGGTTTTAAAGGTCATAGATCACTCATTGAAATCGGCACGTATTAACAATGTTTATCATGATAACGGTGATTCGAGTTACTTTGAGGCAGTGAATCCCAATAGTCACCATTAAAAAACCAATGCTTTTTCAGAAAGCATTGAATAATTCCTAATCGTTAAAATAAAAACTGAATAATCAAGGAGATATAAAATTCCCCTGGTAGTGGTGTTCCCGTTCAAGGGTCAGTGATTATCGTCAGCATAGATATGTTTAAATCGTATTCGATTGGAATAAGGGAAAATATCGCGGTAACGATGATTTCTGATATCTTCCTGTACCGATTTCCAGTAATCAGCATCAAAAAGCTCGGGATATTGCTCGCGTATTAAACGTTTAAGTGCAGGTTGTCCGGTAATGAAATGAATGAATTCTTCGGGAAAGACATCATTTGCACCAATTGAATACCAGGGTTCCGAAGCCATTTCCTGTTCCGGTGTCAGTGCTTCGGGAATATGTCTAAAATTCATGTCGGTCATGAATTCAATTTCATCATAGTCATAAAAAATGACACGACCATGTCGAGTAACCCCAAAATTTTTCAGCAATAAGTCTCCGGCAAAGATATTGGCGGCAGCCATATCCTTAATCGCACGAGCATAATCACGTATGACGGCCTCGCCGTCATTTTGAGGGTTTGAAAGATATAAATTCAAAGGATCCAGGCGTCGTTCTATATACAGGTGGCGGATGATCAACATTTGGTTTTCAAATTCAATGCTGGAAGGTATTTTTTTCTTGAGCTCGTGTAACAGATCATCAGAAATCCGAGATAGCGGAAACGCGGCATAGGAATATTCCAGGGTATCGGCCATACGGCCTACCCGGTCATGCATCTTGATGATCTGGTATTTTTCCTTGACCAGTTTTCGCGTGGTTTTCTTCGGTGGCGCAAACTGATCATTAATCACTTTAAACACGTAAGGATAGGAAGGCAGATTGAACACTGTCATCACCATGCCTTTAATACCTGGAGCAATTTCAAGTTGGTCGGAAGAATGTTTTAAGTGATGCAGAAAATCTCGATAAAACTCAGATTTCCCCTGTTTCTGAAGGCCTATGGCCGTATAAATGTCGGCTTTGGACTTGGTGGGTAACATGCGTAATAAAAAATTAACGATGGCCGACGGCGTATTGGTATCCACCATAAAATAGGTGCGTGCAAAGCTGAACAGGTTGGCAATATCATTTTGTTCGTGAATCAGGGTATCTACATACAAGTGTCCCTTTTCATTATTCAAAATAGGGATGGCAAAAGGAATGATCTGATCACCGTTCACGCCCATACCGATAATGTAGCCAGCCTTATTACGATAAAACAGGCTGGTTAAAATTCGCAATTGAAAATGTTGACGAAACTCCAGGTACGGTAACATTTTTTTCTTAATGATAGAGACCACTCTTCTTACATCCCGGTTTAGATCCTCATAGGGTAGGGAAAGGTTATTTAAAGTCAGGATTTGACGTACGGTTTTAGTCAGTCCATGCCGAGTGGGATAAAAGCCAATGTAAGTCAGTTCATCATCGAGATACTCTGTCGAAAGCCCGGGGCGAACAAAAATATGGTCATTGTTGTAATAACGACGATGAAACAGAGAGGTGAACACTGAATTAAAAAAGGTTTCAGCGAGTTCAGGTTGTTTATGTTCATACAGGCATTGCAGGTATTCAATTTTTACCTGTTTCCACAGGGCTTCATCAAATTGATTCAGGTCGAAATCTTGACGTAATTTCGCGATCGATTCCCAAACCCGCTTGGTATACAAGGTGATACGTTTTTTTGAAGCTTTACGGTCAGCGTCCCATTCGCAATGTTCAAATCGATGTTGGGCCCCCTTCGTGATCTCGAGAAAAATTCGATAATGCTTGTTAAAACCCCTGAGTATGGTCTGGGCAATCAGTTGCGCATCAATTTCCATATTGATTCCGGAAACCAGGGGGGCAGTAGGCTTTTTGGTCAGTGCGCATGTACCCATGTTATATGCCCGCTTAGCTATTGATCAATACTCAACCGATGTGAAAAAAATGTCTGGAGAACGGCAACCCAGTCAGCGGATTACCGTTTCCAGAAACGAGGAGAGATTTTTTAACCGAACTGTTCTTCTTCAGTAGACCCGGTCAAAGCCGTTACCGAAGAAGAGCCGCCTTGGATGACGGTGGTCACATCGTCGAAGTAACCCGCACCTACCTCTTGCTGATGAGACACGAACGTATAGCCTTGCTCACGCGCAGCAAATTCAGGTTCTTGGACCATTTCAGTATAGTGTTTCATGCCTTCGCCCCGTGCATAGGCATGAGCGAACTGGAAGGTGTTGTACCAGTTAATGTGGATACCTGCCAGGGTAATGAACTGGTACTTGTAACCCAATGCAGACAATTCATCCTGGAAAGAGGCAATTTCGGATTCGGACAAGTTACCTTTCCAGTTGAAGGAGGGTGAGCAGTTATAAGATAAAAGTTGCCCCGGGTTTGCCGCCAGTACCGCTTGGGCAAATTCGCGCGCAAAACCAATGTCAGGTTTGCCGGTTTCACACCAGACCAGATCAGCATAAGGAGCATAGGCAACACCACGACTGATGGCTTGTTCCAGTCCATTTTTAACACGATAGAAACCTTCCGCAGTTCGTTCACCGGTGCAAAAAGGTTTATCGTTCTCGTCTACATCCGAGGTCAACAGGTTGGCAGCCTCCGCATCGGTTCGTGCCAGAACGATTGTCGGTACTCCCATGACATCTGCAGCAAAACGAGCCGCGATCAATTTTTGGATGGCTTCACCCGTCGGAACGAGCACTTTGCCACCCATATGCCCGCACTTTTTAACAGCGGCCAATTGATCTTCAAAGTGAACCCCTGCAGCACCGGCGGTAATCATGTTTTTCATTAATTCAAAGGCGTTGAGTACACCGCCAAACCCCGCTTCTGCATCGGCTACAATCGGGAGAAAATAATCCACAAATTCTTCACTGCCTTCATCGATGCCTCGACCCCACTGAATTTCATCAGCCCGTTTAAAAGTATTATTGATGCGACGCACCATGGTGGGTACAGAATCATAAGCATAGAGCGATTGATCGGGATACATGGTTTCGGAGGTATTGCCGTCTGCAGCAACCTGCCAACCCGAGAGATAGACGGCTTCAAGCCCAGCTTTGGCCTGTTGCATGGCTTGTCCAGCGGTTATCGCACCAAATGCATTGACATAGCCTTTTCTGGCTCCGCCATTGATTTTTTCCCAGAGTTTTTCGGCACCGCGACGGGCGAGGGTATATTCAGGCTGAATCGATCCCCTCAGTCGCACCACATCTTCAGCGCTATAGCCACGTTTTACATTCGCCCAACGAGGGTTGGTAAGCCAGTCATTTTCAAGTTGTTTTATCTGTTCTTGTCGGTTCACAGTCACTCTCCTAATTATTATAAGATATCGCCAGCGTCCATTGTTGCGCTGCAGCATTTACCCAAAATACTCTTTTGCCGGGGTAAAAAGCAACCTTATTAAGGATTTCAGCGCGAGTTATACTTAAATACCTTGTATTGAAAATATAAATCTCTTCATCTTGTGATGTCGGTGGTGGATGAAATGGATGGAACATGCTTTAATTCCCAGATAAAACCAAGAGTTATTGTTCAATGATTAAAACCGCTTCCATATTGTTGATTTGCTTATCATTTTTTTTACCTGGATCCGTGATGGCGTTGCGTGACCAGGGCTTGAGTTCAGTGATGGACATCATTGACCGGGCTATTGAGCAATTTCAGGCGCCTCCCTCTGAAGAACCATTATCAGAAGAAGAAAAGGCCAAGACCACCGCAGCGGCTACGGCTACGGTGGTCAATCTATCTAAAACTCTTGGCAAGTTAAGTTATTCCCGCTTGCAGTGTGGTCAGGCCGATGTGCTGGCTGAATTCACGCGTCGGGTACAAAGAATGCCGGTAGATTATCGTGACCCTATGCGTGATGCGTTTCAAGAGGGTTTCGATCAAAGCAAAGCAGAAACACCGCTACTGTCTGAAGATGAATGTGAACGTCTTACCCAGTCGAGAACACGTAGCGATAAAGAGGTGGAAGCGAAAGTAAAAGAAGATCCAAAAACACAACCTGAGGAAGCGCAAACCACCCAACCGAAGGCCGAAGAACCTTCCGAAGATCCCAAGATGAAACATTTACGCATCGCTGAACTGAGTGGCCAACTCGCCTTCCGCAGGAAATTTTGTGGGGATAACAAAGTGGTGACCCGAGATTTCAACGAGGTTATTCATAAAATGCCGGATGACTATCAGGATGATGCTAAAAAAGCCTATTGGAAAGGTTATCAGCATGGCAAGAGACTTAATAAGGGCTTTACACGCGATCAATGCCTGTAAAGTTTGGATCATGCCAATGAAAAGGGTGTTTTAACCTCTTTTTTTTTAGAATAATAATATTCTGGTTTTAAATACTCGGATTATCGCCTGTTTTATTGCGCTTTTGTAACCAATGCGCCCAGCCATAAATCAGCAGTGTGATGAAGGGTGGCAGGCTTAATAAAGATCCCATGGCCCAGTAAGTTAATGTACTTATCATTAACCAGAGCGCTGCCGCCAGTACCCACCAAGGTTTAATATTTAAAATCAAAACTAAAGCTATGGATACGATTGCAATGCTATCGGGCGTCAATGCAAAACTCGAGGTCGCATTCATCGATTTGCCCAGTAAAATTTCAAATAACGGAAGCATTAATAGGGCCATTATCCAGAGCACCCAACCTATATACCTCTCGAAAGGGTGTCGAAACCAAGCATGATAGGTCACCGTTTTAAATGATCTTGATAATAAGAGAAGGCCCTGGAGCCAGAATAGGACCGCGAGGTATCCAGCATAGACATTAATTTCACTATACAATTGCCCAAAAAAACGAAAACCGATCCATAACCATGCCAATGCGATCAGCATGAGTAGTGGCTTAATCACTATCTTCTTGAAGGCTACAAAGGCATATAAACAGTAGAGGCCAAAAGCCAGTGAAAGCAAGGGCAGTGGAAATATAGATTGGTTGTATCGGCTAAAAAGACGCCAATAAGTTTGCTCCGAAAACATTAGAAAATCGGTCAGGCGATAGCTGAATAGATCTTCCATTAAAGTCGAGATACATATTTAAGCATTTCTTTGCGCATGTCAGCTTCGGGTAAAGGACCCTTTAAGGCGCCCATGTTTTCAAGCATATGGTCTACTCGAGAAGTTGCAGGAATCGCACAGGTGATGGCTGGATGGGAGACAACAAATTTAAGAAAAAATTGTGCCCAGTTATGGCAGTCTATTTCGTGGCTCCACTCAGGTAAAGGTTGATGTTCATAGTCATCAAAAAGATCACCGCCACTGAAAGGACGATTGGCAATGATTGCAATTCCCCGATCTTGAGCCAGGGGTAACAGTCGTTTTTCCACGGCCCGGTTGTCAATATGGTAAGTTAACTGAACAAAATCAATCGGTTGCGTTTTCATGATCTGTTCTAGGTCGACATGCCGACGTCCATGAGACGTCGTGATACCCACATACTGAAGTCGGCCCTCCGCTTTCATATTGAATAATGTATCGAGATGATCGCGCCAGTTGACCAGGTTATGGACCTGAAACAAATTAAATTTATCCAATCCCCATAAACGATGAGAATTGTCGATTTGAGAGCGACCTTCGGAAGTACTGGACGTCCAAACCTTTGTCGCAGAGAATAAGTCGTCAGCTCTTTGGCCCAGCTGTTGACGACAAAATCCCAGTACTTCTTCTGCAGAACCATACATCGGAGATGAATCAACAAGTTGGCCGCCTTGTTCAAGAAAAGTTTTTAAGACTTGAGTCCGTTTCAAGCGGGCTTCAATATCCTGTCCTACATTGAAAGTGATCCAGGTGCCCATGCCAATGATGGGTAGAGGTTGACCAGAGGTAGGGATGGGTTTGGTAATGATCGGTCTTTTGCTTATTTGACTGCCCAGCGCGGGTACTGCCGCAATACTCCCCAGCAGTAATCCTTGCTTTAACAATTGGCGACGAGATATGGAATAACCAGAAGGCACAGGGGGGCTCTGTTAAGAAAGACAGGCCTAAGCTTACTTGGAATTATTTAATAAAGTAAACAAAAGATATACACCAGGAATGCCTAACACGATGCTGATGGCAGGGGTATAGAGATAGCCCGAGCCAATCATGGTTGGCATAATACCATCCAAACCCGCAATAATCGCGGCACTGATCACCAAAGCACTGCCAATGACCGCCCTGATGGTTCTTTGGTTGGATTTATAAATTTCCTGTTTTATTTCTTCCAGTTGGCGAGATTTCCACTCGATTTCCAGCTTGTCATTGGCAACTTTATCCAGTGTTTTAAAAACGAGTTGCGGCAGGTCGGGTAGATGCTCGGCGAGGAAGGGCAGGTTGTCTTTGAGCCCCTGTGTCAAAGCGCCTGTGCCCATCTGGTTGCTCAGCCATTTTTCCAGGAACGGTTTAGCCGTATCCCAGAGATCCAGTTGTGGATAAAGCTGACGCCCCAGTCCTTCAATATGTAACAAGGTTTTTTGCAGTAGAAGCAACTGTGGCTGGATTTCCATATTAAAATCTCGCGCAGTTTCGAACAGGCGTAATAACAGCTGTCCGAAAGAAATTTCAGCCAAGGGTCTTTGGAACAAAGGTTCACACACCGCGCGTATGGCACTTTCAAAATCGTCGATACGGGTATTCGGGTCTACCCATCCGGAATCTACATGTAATTCAGCCACTCTTTTATAGTCACGATTAAAGAAGGCGACAAAATTTTCAGCGAGGTAGCGTTGGTCTGATGTCGATAATGAACCCATGATGCCGAAATCAACCGCGATATATTTAGGGTCATCAGGATGCTCTCTGGAAACAAAAATATTGCCAGGATGCATGTCGGCATGGAAGAAATTATGGTTATAGACCTGCGTAAAGAATACCTCGACCCCTTTTCGCGCTAAAACTTCCAAATTAATTTGATGCTGATTGAGCTGTTCAACATCAGTCACCGGTATCCCTTCAATCCTCTCCATGACCAGGATATTGGTTTTGCAATAATCCCAATAAACTTGTGGGACATACAAGTCGGACGAGTTTAAGAAATGGCGGCGTAATTCACTGGCATTGGCGGCCTCACGAACCAGGTCCAGCTCATTCAGCAGGGTCTTTTCAAACTCAGTAACGATTTGTAAGGGCTTAATCCTTTTGGCTTCACTCCAGTAACGGTTGGCCAAGCCGGCCAGAATCTTGAGAATACGAATGTCCTTGCGGATCACCTTTTCAATGTTGGGTCTCACGATCTTGACCACCACTTCACTGCCATCGTGTAACTCAGCATTATGAACCTGGGCTATAGAAGCTGAAGCAAGGACTTCTTCGTCAAAAGACCGAAATGCCTGTTCAAGAGGCAGTGACAGTTGCTGCTCGATAATAGAACGTGCTTGTTCTGCCGGAAAGGCGGGAACCTGGTCGAGTAGTTTTTCCAGTTCATCGATCAATTCGTCATTCAACAGGTCACGTCGGGTGGCTAGCAATTGACCAAATTTTATAAATATCGGACCCAAGGCTTCAATGCATAAGCGAATTCGAACCGATCGCGATTGGTTGCGACTACGAAACCAGTTAAAGGGATTCAACCAGGCTAAAAAACGTAACGGTGAAAATAGATGGAGGGACAGTATGATTTCATCCAGGCCATAACGGGCCAGTGTCAGGTTGATGAATATCAGGCGATAAAAAGTGGAAATCATTCTGTTTTATGTTTTTGTTCTATCCAGTGATTCAGCAGGGCCTCCATACGATCCACGTCATGGCGCAATTCTGTTACAGACTGTTGAAATTGCATGAATTCGGGCTTGGTAGGCAGATGATGTGCTTCTTCCTGCAGGTACTCCCGTCCAGAAAAAGCAATGGATTCGGTGCTCTGCTTAAGCCATTTCCCAGTTTTTTGCAGTGCCTGGTTGATTCTGAAGGCCATGATGTCACCAGTCAGTTTCGATAACTGCTCTTCCCAGTCAATATCCAGCTCGGTCAGGATCTTTTGAAATTTTTGGGCGATGGCGGGATTGCCGCTAATTTCAATGCGCTCTTGAATAGACGTACTGGCCTTGTCCTGCTGTAAGGATAAGTTGATTAAGCCAACTAATTTACCCTTGATGGATGCATCGATATCTTTAGCAGGGGCCTGGAAGCTGAGACGAATACCCCAGGAGCCAGGATGGCAATAAATAGTTTGTTCCAGATCAGTGAGTTCAATTGCAATAATTGAACCCTGCAATTCCTCGCAGTGAACCAGGATGGCTGGGTCCATCCCCAGTAAATGATTCCCGCCTATCTCGGCAATACTCAGTAAATCATTGATCAGTGTGTTAACCATGGTAAAACTCTAATGGCTTTAAAGATTCATCCTGCATGATCACCAGCGTGGAGGATAATTTATCGTGCCAACCCTGGTTCTTTTTATCGATTAAAATCCATAAAAAGCCCAGGCCCAAAGGAATGGCGCTTAAAATATAACCGAAATAGCGTAACACCAATTGCCCATTACGGGCCTTGCCGATGGATTTGGCATCGACAATTTTGATATCCATCAACATTTTTCCAGGTGTTGCCATCCAGAAAATCCAGAAACCGATGGTCCACACTGCAGGTACACCTTGTTCCAGAGCGATCACTACCCAATCTTTTGGTCCGAGTGCATCAGTATGTTGCAGTTGTGAAATATACTCCACACCAAATAGCCCCACGGTAATCATCGTAGTGATAACTCCAATCATCAGGCTATCCAGTAGAAAAGCCAGTAAACGTCGCCAAAATCCAGCGGTTTGAAACTGATGATGACTCAAAGCCATAAATTTAATATTTGAAGGCGCGATGCAAGGCAACAATGCCACCGGTCATATTAAAAACCTCGACTTCATCAAAACCCGCATCGTTAAGCATCATTTGTTTCAGGGTTTCCTGGTCCGGATGCATACGTATGGATTCAGCCAGATATTGATAGCTGTCCTTGTCCTTGGCAATCCATTCACCCATTCTGGGTAAGATATTAAAGGAATAAAAATCGTAAAGTTTTTGTAAGGGTGGGTGTAGTGGTTTGGAGAACTCCAGGACACACAGCCGTCCTCCGGCTTTCAATACCCGGCGCATCGACTGCAATGCTTTAATTTTATCGGTAACATTGCGTAAGCCAAAAGCGATCGTGATGCAATCAAAAGTATTGTCATCAAAAGGTAGGATCTCGGCGTTACATTGGCTCGTGGATATCCGATTTACCAGGCCTTTATTCAATACGCGATCACGTCCTTCCTGAAGCATGGAGGCATTGATATCCGCCAGTATCACGTGACCACTGTCACCGACCTTCTGCGCCTGCTTGATGGCAAGGTCACCGGTTCCACCTGCCAGATCCAATACCTTGTGCCCTTCACGTAAACCACACATCTCAATGGTGAATTTTTTCCACAAGCGATGTATGCCTAATGACATGACATCGTTCATTAAGTCGTAGTTACTGGCTACAGAATCAAAGACACCGGCAACTTTGCCTGCTTTTTCACTGGACGGGACTTGCTCGAAGCCAAAATGAGTCGTGGATTCGTTTTTCATAACCTTGCTCGTATTTTACCGCATACAGCTTACCAGAATGGGCTGATTGGGTCTGCATGCAAAGGGCTCTTAAGTGAACAAGCTGAAGAATGTCAGTATGATGATAAAGTGCTTAAACCTGGACTCGGGCTTATCCAGTCAAGCTATCAGGTCTGCTAGCTTTCCAGCTTATTTTCCTTGCGGGTATATCCGGCTGCTTCCAGTCGTTCAAGATAGGTTTGCCATTTTTTATCGTAATGGGCCCCCAATTGATACAAGTAATCCCAACTGTAAAGACCGGTGTCATGATTGTCATCGAACATCAGCTTAATGGCATAGTGGCCTACGGGTTCGAGGTGAGTGATATTGACGTCTTCTTTGCCAATCTGGAGCACTTCCTGACCGGGTCCGTGACCTTGCACTTCAGCAGAGGGGGAGTAGACGCGAAGGTACTCTGCGGGCAATTGGAAACGGGAGCCATCGTTAAACGCCAGTTCAAGAACGCGCGACACTTTGTGAAAATTGATTTCTGTGGGTTTGGGTGAGCTCATAATATTATCTGCCTGCGAGGGATTGATTCGATTACAAGATATATTGGCTAAGGTCTTCGTCTTTAGCCAATTCTTCGAGGTGTTCTGCCACGTAGTCAGCGTCAATCACCACACTTTTTCCGCGCATATCGGAGGCCTCAAAACTGACGGATTCCAGAAGTCGTTCCATCACCGTATACAGGCGACGCGCGCCTATATTTTCTTGTTTTTCATTAACCTCATAAGCCACTTCCGCCAATCGTTGCAAACCTTCATCAGTAAATTCCAATGAAACCTCTTCAGTGGCCATCAATGCACTGTATTGTTCAGTCAGAGCGGCATCCGGTTCTCTAAGGATGCGCACAAAATCACCCACCGATAGCGCTGACAGCTCTACCCTGATCGGTAAACGGCCCTGTAATTCTGGAATAAGGTCACTGGGTTTAGACAAATGAAATGCGCCGGATGCAATGAAAAGGATGTGATCTGTCTTGATCATGCCGGATTTTGTCGAGACTGTGCAGCCTTCTACCAGAGGTAGCAAATCCCGCTGTACCCCTTCACGGGAGACATCGGAGCCACTGGTCTCCTGTCGCTTGGCCACCTTGTCTATCTCATCGATAAACACGATGCCATTTTGTTCGGCGTTCTCCAAAGCAGCTATTTTGAGCTCTTCTTCATTAATGAGCTTGGAAGCTTCTTCGTCAGTTAGATGTTTTAAGGCATCTTTGACTGGCATCTTACGGGTCTTGGTTTTACCACTGCCCATGTTCTGGAAAAGGCCTTGTAATTGGTTGGTCATCTCTTCCATTCCGGGAGGCGCCATAATTTCTACGCCTACGGATGGCGTCACCACGTCAATTTCGATCTCCTTTTCGTCCAGTTTGCCCTCGCGCAGCATTTTGCGGAATTTTTGACGCGTACTACTGGCTGAGTCATCCGCTTCTTGCTGAAAGTCATTAGGCCGGGGCAGTAACACATCAAGGATACGCTCTTCAGCCGCGTCCTCCGCCCGGTGTTTTACACGCTCGAGTTCAGTTTCGCGCATCATTTTAACCGAGACATCGACAAGATCGCGTACAATCGATTCAACATCGCGGCCAACATAACCAACTTCCGTAAATTTTGTGGCTTCAACTTTAATGAAAGGAGCGTTTGCCAGGCGCGCAAGACGTCGCGCGATTTCAGTTTTACCTACCCCGGTGGGACCGATCATTAAAATGTTTTTTGGAGTTATTTCGTTGCGAAGATCTTCAGCCACTTGCAATCTGCGCCAGCGATTTCGCAAGGCAATGGCTACGGCCCTTTTGGCTTCATCCTGTCCAATAATATGCTTATCCAGTTCCTGCGTGATTTCACGCGGTGTCATGGGAGATTGATTGATATATTTTGTATCCACGCTTTAACCGTTCAAATTTAGTAATCCAGTTGTTCGATAGTGCGGTTCTGGTTGGTATAAATACAGATGTCACCAGCTATCTTTAAGCCTTTTTCCACAATGTCTAGGGCATTCATTTCGGTCGTATCCAGCATTGCTCGCGCCGCTGCTTGGGCAAAAGCACCACCTGAGCCTATAGCCATCAGATCGTCTTCCGGTTCGATCACGTCACCATTGCCGGAGATGATTAAAGAAGCCTCCTTGTCTGCAACGCATAACAGGGCTTCGAGCTTTCTCAACACCCGGTCCTGTCGCCAGTCTTTAGCCAATTCTACGGCAGCTCGAACCAGCTGACCGCTGTGTTTTTCAAGCTTACCTTCAAATAATTCAAACAAGGTAAAAGCATCAGCAGTACCACCGGCAAATCCGGCGATCACCTGGTTTTTCAAAAGACGCCGCACTTTACGAGCATTGCCTTTCATCACAGTGTTACCCATGGTGACTTGACCATCGCCGCCGATGACGACTGAATTACCCCGGCGAACTGAAAGTATGGTGGTGCCTCTGAATTGATCCAAGACGATTCCTCGATAAATATTTAAGTGATTCCGGAAGAGTAGACGTTTTTTTCAGCACGCAACCCATGAACCCGAATTGCCGGATATTGGGGTGGTGAGGTTCAATTTCAAGATTCATTGGATCTTTTTTTAGCCCTGGGGTGAGCCTGGTCATAAACCTGGGCCAGATGTTGGAAATCAAGATGTGTATAAATTTGTGTAGTACTGATATCAGCATGCCCCAGTAATTCCTGTACGGCTCTTAAATCAGAGCTGGACTCCAGTAAATGGGTCGCAAAAGAATGCCGTAACATATGGGGTGAGAGGTGTATGGGTAGCGATTGCTGTTTGGAAAGATTATTCAACCGTTTCTGAATGGAACGCGCTGACAGGCGTTGCCCTTGCTGACTGAGAAAAAGGGCTGTTTCATCCTGATGTTTTAGCAATCCTCGACGCGCCTTCAGCCAAAGACGTAAGGCTTCAATGGCTTTTTTTCCAACAGGCAGATATCGAGTTTTATTACCCTTTCCGGTCACTACTAACTGACGTTGTTGCAGGTCGATATCATCGAGGTTCAAACTGACCACTTCTGCCAGGCGCAATCCGGAAGAGTATATCAATTCAAAAATGGCCAGATCGCGAATACGCAGTGGATGATCAGTAGATGATGATTTCAGCAATTGCTCGATCTGTTCACTATCACAGGTTTTAGGGAGTTTTTTTTCAGTTTTTGGAGCTTTCACATCGATGGCGGGATTATGTGAAACCACTTGTTGTCGCAACAGGTATCGGTAAAAACTTCGTATAGAGGAGAGTTCCCGCTGGATCGTATTGCCTTTTTTACCTTGACGAAAACGCTGCGCAGCAAATGCAGAAACCGTTCGGTAATCCACTTGCTGCCAATCCGTGATATGCAGAGATTGCAAGTAATCTGCAAACAGCTGCAGGTCTTTTTGATAATTCTTGCAGGTGTGTGGAGAGTAAAATTTTTCGTTGGTAAGCATTTGAATAAAAGAGGACAAATGCTGGTTGAGAGACATGATGATCAGGACAGAAAATACTTCAATTTATGGCTGATCAATTCTCCCAGTTGTTTCAGAAAGACAGTGCCCATATCCGCACGAAATCGATCTTGGCTTTTACTCCCCAACATCAGTAATCCTATGTCACGGGTATGATAAATTGGGATCAATACACTGGAAGCGATCTGTTGATTATCACCGAATAACAGGCGCAGCATGTCATCTTCCAACGGGCCAAAAACAGGTTTACGGGAGTGCATCCAGCTGCGAACCTTGGGCGCTAAAGGACTCTGGGCATCCAGGGTATTTTTTTCTAGACCATCTAGCTTTTCAGCCAGTTCATCGTGAAAACAGAAACTGACGTAATCCGTGTAAAAAAAAGTTTGTACCTGGTCCTGTGTTAATGCCACGATATCATGCAACTGCTGAGTGGCCATTAATTCCAGGGACAGGCGATGAAAGCGTTGTCCAAGTTCTTCATTCTCGCGCGCAATCTTGACCAGTCCACTGAGTTTATCTTTGAGTTCTTTGTTTTCCTCACGCAATAGTTTTAACTGGCGCTCAACCAGAGACACAGCTGCACCACTTTCATGGGGAAATGTCAGCATGGTAAGCACCTCTGGATGTCTTTCCAGGGTTTCTGGATTGTTTTTTAGATAGTCAATAACCGATGTTTCGTCCAGATTAAGGTCTGGTACCGGCTCGGCGTTGGTTATATTGGTCATACGTTGATTTCCCCTTCATACACCACGGCGGTGCTACCCGTCATCATAACGGGCTTACCTTCTCCTGGCCAGTCGAGTTGGAGATGACCACCCTGAACACGGGCAGTAGCCTGGTGATCCAGTAATCCCAGTTGTACACCTGCCACCATGGCGGCGCAGGCGCCACTACCACAAGCCAGGGTTTCACCCACACCGCGCTCATATACCCTTAAATTAAAGGCATCTCGACCAGTCACCTGCATAAAACCCGCATTGACGCGTTGAGGAAAAAACGGGTGTGATTCTAGCAGGGGTCCCAATTGTTGGACTGTCATATCATCTAATTTTTTTACTTGAAATACGGCATGAGGATTACCCATCGATAAGGCGCTGAAGGTCAATTTACGATCTCCCAGCGAAAGCTCGTAAGTGTGCTGACGTTGGGGAGTGTTAAGCGGTATTTTATGAGGCTCAAACTCAGGAATCCCCATATTGACCGTGACGTGTTCATCATCAATCATTTTGAGTTCGAGTCTACCGGTATTGGTCTCCACTGGAATCACCTTGGCATCAGTAAGACCTTTTTCACGTACAAAACGCGCAAAGCAACGCGCTCCGTTGCCGCATTGATCCACTTCACCACCATCAGCATTAAAAATTCGGTATTTAAACAGGGCTTCTGCATTGCTGGGTGGCTCGACCAGCAACAACTGGTCAAAACCAATACCAAAATGACGATCAGCCCAGGCGGCTATCAGTTTTGGATCAGGCGTGATCGATTGATGAATACCATCGATCACCATGAAATCATTACCCAGTCCATGCATCTTGGTAAAAAGTATTTTCATCACTTTAACCTGCTGGTAGCAGGGATTCTCCACGAATCAGATCAGCAAAGGATTCACGTTCACGGACCAAGTGATGGTGATCGCCATCCACTATGACTTCAGCAGCGCGCGGGCGTGAATTATAATTGGAGCTCATGGTAAAACCATAGGCGCCGGATGATCGTATGGCCAGGAGATCGCCAGGTTGAACCCGTAGTTCACGATCCTTGCCAAGAAAATCACCGGTTTCACAAATGGGTCCCACCACATCGTAGACAGCTGCTTCTGCGTTCGCATCTGTATGCACTGGTATAATATCCTGCCAGGCCTTGTACAGGGCTGGGCGCATCAAGTCATTCATGGCGGCATCGATGATGGCAAAATTCTTGTGTTCGTTCTTTTTAATGACATTAATTCGGGTGAGCAGAATGCCGGCGTTGGCCGCAATGGCACGGCCGGGTTCGATAACAACCTCACCCTGGAAACTACTCAGCTTATCATTGAGTGCACTGGCCCATTCCGCGGGTAAGGGTGGATTTTCTTCCTGAT
Source organism: Gammaproteobacteria bacterium (assembly GCA_030066315.1). GTDB lineage: Bacteria > Pseudomonadota > Gammaproteobacteria > JACNJF01. The sequence continues at coordinate 1,104 of JASJBW010000007.1, read as the reverse complement.
AACGAACTCCCAATCCACCGCCAAGATCCAGATGATGGATATCGATGCCCTTAGAGGCCAGGCGATCGATCAACCCAAGCAACCGTGCAAGCGCATCCACAAAGGGTGAAAGCTCAGTCAATTGAGAGCCGATATGGCAGTCAATGCCCATGATATCAATATACTTCAGGGCGCTGGCCTGCAGGTAAACTTGTTCAGCCTGTTCAAAGGCGATACCAAACTTGTTTTCCTTCAGACCAGTGGAGATATAGGGATGAGTTTTAGCATCAACGTCAGGATTCACTCGAAATGAAATCGGGGCTTTTTTTTGCATTTGCCCCGCAATTTCATTGATCGTATGTAATTCCTGTTCAGATTCGACATTGAAACAGCGAATGCCCTGTTGCAAAGCCATTTGTATTTCGTCAGGTTGTTTGCCTACACCGGAAAAAACAACCTTGGCAGGATCTCCGCCTGCGCGGACTACCCGCTGTAGTTCTCCCCCAGAAACGATATCGAAACCGCTGCCGAGGCGTGCCAAAATATTTAATAACGCCAGATTCGAATTGGCTTTCACCGCGTAACAAACGAGATGAGGCCGATCAGACAGCGCCTGATCAAAAGCATGCCAATGCCGTTCGAGAGTTGCACGCGAATAGACGTATACGGGAGTACCATAGGTCTCGGCTATGGTTCTCAGTGGGACCTGTTCGCAAAACAGCGCTCCGTCCAGGTAATTGAAATGATCCAATGTAATTTAACTCTGTTGTTGCGAAGTTTCTGGCGAGGGTAGGCTTAATGGGCCCTTATTACCACAAGCACTGATTACAAAAACACTGCCGATGAGTAATATTGCCAATGCCGAGCGGGGTAAGAGAAAACGCATAGATTTAGCCCATGATATCCGAAAAAAAATGAAATGAATATTATGTGAGCCGCGTCCTGCTTACACAAGTCCTTATTCATTTGGCATTCAGTTGTCATTTTTATACTGTGATAACACTAACTTAGAGAGGTGAACATGAATCGTAGAACATTATTAAAAAGAACCCTGGCGGTGAGTGCCGTTGGCGTGGCGGCCTCAGCCGGCCTGTTAACCCCGGGCCAGGTACTGGCCGCGTATCC
>JASJBW010000016.1 GCA_030066315.1 Gammaproteobacteria bacterium | reverse complement strand
TATTTTGCAGGAAAAATCTCTGATCACCGCTTGCTGTTCCCAGTCAAAACACAGATGTTCGGCTTCAATCACAATTTTTCCTGACTGCTCTACCTGCTGAGTACTCAGTTTGGCACTTTTGACTTGTTCACGTCTTTGCTGACGTTCTAGGCGCATCTTCTGTAATGCCCTTACCCGGCCCTCGTTACGGGTTCGCCGTGCCTTGATGCCCTGTCGAATCCAGGCTTCTTCTTGGGCGAGCTTCTTGTCAAACAAGGCATTCTCAGTTTCTTCGGCATCCAGTTGCTGTTGCTTGGCGTGCAGGTATTTATCGTAACTGCCGGGCCAGTTGGTTAATTTTCCCCGATCCAGATCAAGTATCCGTGTGGCCAGGTTTTGGAGGAATGAACGATCGTGGGTGATAAACAGAATAGCGCCAGAGAAAGATTTTAAGAACGCTTCTAGCCATACAATTGCGTCGATATCGAGGTGATTGGTGGGCTCATCCAGTAACAACAGATCAGGTTCGGCAACCAGTGCCTGGGCAAGAAGAACCTGCCGTTTCAAACCGCCTGACAAAGCATCAAAATGCTCATCAGCCGGTAACTTTAACAATGAAATGGTAGAGCTGATGCGCTGTTCGAGAGTCCAACCCTGACGCGATTCAATTTGCTGTTGCAGGGTTTCAAGCTTGTTTAGTTCGGCAGGATCATCGGCCACAGCCAGTGCCGCATGATGCCATTGCTTGATCACATTGCCCAGGTCGCCAACGCCTGCAGCCACGACATCATAGACACTTCCCTCCAGCGTTGCTGGAACCTCCTGACGCAACTCGGCTACTTGCACACCTTGAGCATAAATGACTTCTCCATCATCAGGGGTTAATTGTCTGGCCAGGGTTTTGAGTAAGGTGGATTTGCCTTCACCATTGCGCCCAACCAGGCAGATGCGCTCTCCCTTATCAATGGACAGGTTGACATGATCGAGTACCGGAAAATCACCGAAACTCAATTGAAGGTCTTTAACCGTGATGATAGGCATCGAAACGTGGATCCATAAAAAACGCCGTATTATAGGCTAACACAGCGTTAAATCAGCTGATTAGGAAGGTAGTCATTCCACAAATCATGGTTTGATGTAAAACAATAAAAAGATAAGTGAGGAATCTGATAGTGCTTGAATTCATTGAGTCGGGTTATGTTCGATCTAAAAGCAGCATACAATAGTCTTGAATCTGACAGATTATAGGTTTCTATGACATGTGTGGTCGTTTTGCCCTTGAGTCGTCTGCCCGCCAGTTGGCAGACTATTTTGGTATGCAAACACCGGAAGTGTATATCAGTCGATACAATATAGCGCCTACGACACCGGTACTGGCAAGAACGGAAAAAGAGCTGACTTATTTTAGCTGGGGCCTGGTGCCCTCCTGGGCCAAGGATGTCAAGATCGGTTACAAGATGTTCAATGCAAGAGCTGAAACTGTCGCAGAAAAACCTTCATTCCGCAATGCATTTAAACGCAGACGCTGCCTGGTACCCGCAACAGGTTTTTATGAATGGAAGGCAGAAGCCGGCGGCAAACAGCCATACTTTTGCCACCTTGACCATCAACTATTCAGTTTTGCGGGTATTTGGGAGCATTGGCAGGATGCCATGGGAAACGAATTTTTCACTTGTGCGATTCTGACCATGGACGCCCAGGGGGCAATGCGTACCATTCATGACCGAATGCCGGTGATCATCCCAAGAGAGGATCATGATGTATGGATGCGGCATGAAAATGATCGTATTGAAGGGGCGCTTGAATGCATTCAAGATGCAACAGTGGATTTTTCAATCTATCCGGTCAGTAAAAAGGTCAGTTCGGCCCGCAACGATTCAGCTGACCTGGTCCAGGCGATCAATCTTTAAATCCTTTCAATATGGAATAAACGGAGGTTAATAAAAGTCTTACATTTTAAGGCCTGTAAATCTCAGTTCAGACATCAAAGTAAAAATCGTGCTATAAACTTCAGTACGACGCTTTTAGATTGATAGGTCGAAGACAAATAATAAAACATAAAGCAAGAAGACGTGAGGTGATTCATAGCGTCCTTTTTGCGCCCAACGCATGTAGATGAGATTCTTAAAGTTAATCATCAAGGTATTTCTGACCCTGACCATTATTTTGGCGGTACTGGGCTGGTTTTTTTATGATTACTATCAACCCGTTGAGCAAGCCCAAACGCCCCCACTGGTAGTCAATGATATTACGGGCTTAAACCCCGTGAATGTCACCCAGAATGTCCGCCCTACGACAGAGCAAGAGATTGTGGATGCTGTTTTATCCACCACCGGCCCCGTTTCTATTGGCGGTGAGCGTTATAGTATGGGCGGTCAAATTGCCTACCCGGATAGCCTGCATCTTGATCTGCGTGATTACGATGAAGTCATTAATCTGGATACAGAAAACAAGCTGATTACCGTGCAAGCCGGCATCACCTGGAAAGAGGTACAACAGGTTATTGATCCGCATGATCTATCCATCAAGGTCATGCAGGATTTTAATAATTTTAGTGTAGGTGGTTCATTGAGTGTAAATGCCCATGGACGCTTCATGGGAACGGGACCCATCATTAATACCGTCACGTCCATCCGCATGATACTCAGTGATGGAAATGCTTATGAAGCATCACCGACGCATCACTATGCCCTGTTTAATGGTGCCATCGGGGGCTATGGTGGTCTGGGAGTAATTTCTGAAGTTACTTTGGAGTTAACTGATAATGTGCCCATCGAACGTGAATCTGAAGTGATGGGCTTTAATACCTACCTACAGCATTTTTATGACCAGGTATTAGATGATGAATCCGTTGTGTTGCACAATGCTTTTTTATATCCGCCTAACTACGAAGTACTGAGAGTTAACAGTTGGCGCACGACGGACAAGTCATTAACCCATAACCAACGCTTGCGCCATTATGATCGTGCTCATTGGTGGAAGCCCGCGATGATTGACTTGATTGCACGCTTTGATCTGTTGAAAAGAATCCGGCAAAACCTGATTGACCCTCTGATACACCAACAGCCTGCCGTCGTTATGCGTAACTGGGAAAGCAGTTATGACCTGCATGAATTTGGTTTTTCCTCGGCTGCTAACACCACGATGGCCCTGCGTGAGTATTTCGTACCGGTCCGTAATTTCGAAGTATTTGTGCTCAAATTACGCGATGTTTACATACGCTATGATGTTAACGTGTTGAATATTTCTATTCGATATACTCCCAAGGATGAAAACAGTATGCTTGCCTGGGCTAAAGATGATGTGTTCTCTTTTGTGGTGAGTTATCAACAGGGCAGGGATGACGCGTCCATCAAAGAGGTGGATCGCTGGTCCAATGAGCTTAATCAGGCCGCTATTGATTCCGGGGGTAGTTACTACATGCCCTTCCAGATTCAGGATGCCCCTGACCAGTTCTACCAGGCCTATCCGAAAGCCGATCAATTCTTTGATTTAAAACGCTGGACGGACCCGAATAACCGCTTTAATAATATGCTCTGGCTGGCTTTTTATCCAGATAATCAACCCGCGAAAGCGGCCTGGTTAAGGTCACAAGAGACACCAACTGCTGAAGGAGAAAGTTAATGCGTATTTTACACACCATGTTAAGAGTGGGTGATTTGCAGCATTCTATCCAGTTTTATACCGAGGTGCTCGGTATGGAATTGTTGCGCCAAAAAGATTATCCGGACGGTGAATTCACCCTGGCATTTCTGGGTTACGGTCCTGAGGCAGAAAATACCGCCATCGAGTTAACCTATAACTGGGGTACAGATAGTTATGATCTGGGCACGGGTTATGGTCATATTGCACTCGAAGTCGATAATGTCTATGCGGCGACAGAAGCCATCAAATCACGTGGAGGTAAGATCATACGTGAAGCGGGTCCGATGAATGCCGGTACAACGATCATTGCATTTGTAGAGGACCCGGATGGTTATCAAATTGAATTGATAGGTAAAAAGTCATGAAACACCCGGGGATATCCCTGTTGATTTTAATCGCTGTGCTGATGGGAGGCTGTAGTCAGCGGGGCTGGTATGAAGGTATCCAGAAAAGTAATGAACTCAACTGTTACCAACGTCCCATGGCGCAACAAATGGAGTGTCTCGAAGAAGCGCGTGCTATCAGTTATGATCAATACCAGCGTGAACTGGACAAGTTGCGTGGCCCCCCACAATAGCTGAATTCTTATAAGTCATATTCACTCATTGAAACCGAGCCCAGAGAGGCGATAAGTTTCAAAGTCATCAGATTCTCAGCAAAGTTCAATCTCTTGACTATCATTGCTTTTACAGCCCAGTTGTAAAAGATCTAAAAAAATTGATAGCAAAAATCAACAAACCTGCTGCCTTACCCGTTAAAGGCATTGCCATCGGCACCGTGCTTGCCGTGTTTCTATCTATTGCATTTATCCCATTGGATGCCGGCTACAGTAACAGTTATGGTCTCAAAACAGATCGACTGGCACCTGATTTTAAGCTGACCAATGTGAAAGGAAAGACGGTTTCGCTATCAGATTTCCAGGGAAAATACCTTTTTTTGATGTTTGGTTACCTTAATTGTGACGATATCTGTCATGACCAGGCATTAACCTTTCAAGAAATCAATCATCATGCCGATAACCCTAACGATTTACATTTTGTATATATCGCTATGGATCCAGAACGTGACAGTGCTAGCCGTTTAGCGGCGTATTTTGATGGCCGGGCATCGAACTTTACCAGCTTGAGAAGTCACTCTCAGAGAGCGTTGCAATCACTGGCGAGCGATTACAAGGCTTTTTTTTCAGTACAAAATAAAAATAACGCGGGAGATTACGAGATCAGTCATAACGGATTGTTTTATTTAATAGGTCCAGATGGTCATCTTGAATTTCTCTATGGCGCTAAACAAAACAGTATCCCTCTAATTTTGGGTGATTTATTGGAACTCAAAGAACGTAATACCTACCTTGAATAATTGAGAAAAATCATGAACTTTACGAATGTGATTGCAGAAAAGAAAAAGATATCGCTACTGAAGCACGACAAAATTATTTATATGATTATTCTGGCACACCTTCCAGTGACCATGTTTGTGATTCCCTGGGAGTATGATACCCAGGGTTTTGCGATTACAGCTTCCCTGTTGGTTGGTGTTGCCGCCACCACAGCTTATTTTTTATTGCGAGGAACACGTCTATTCGGAATTCTCTCGGGCGTGATTTTGATGACACTGTCAGCGATTATGATCCAGAGTCAACTGGGCCGCATAGAAATGCATTTTCATATTTTTGGTGCCCTGGCCCTGTTATTGATCTATCGTGACTGGATGACCATAGTGGCTGCTGCAGGTGCTATTGCGGTCCATCATTTATTATTCACCGCGTTCCAATTAAACGAAATGCATCTCAGTGGCATGCCCGTAATGGTCTTCAATTATGACTGTAGTTGGGGAATTGCATTTTTACATGCCGCATTCGTGGTTTTTGAATCAGCCATCTTAATTTATTACAGCATCATGATGCGTAAAGAAGAGGTGACCGGTTTGCAATTGATTGCTGCAGTTACAGAGGTTCATCGTGAACACAATCTTTCGATTCGTTTGAAGGCAGAGGATGATAATCATGTTGCAGCCGCTTTCAATAACATGATTGCAAAGTTTGAACAGATTATTAAGGGACTGAACTCAACCTCTAATAACCTGGCGCAGACCTCACTGGATTTAAATGCCAATAGTCAGGATACCAGCGATAATATTTCAACACAGCATGATCAGATTGAACAGGCCGTGACGGCAATGTCAGAGATGTCCAAAACCATACATGCGGTCGCTGAGAACAGTCAGCAAGCGGCTACATCTGCCAACGATGCGGATGAAGAGGCTGTAAAGGGGGCAAAGCTGGTTAATAACGTAGTAGAAAAGAGCCAAACCTTACTGGATAGTATGAATACTGCTTCAGATGCCATGACTAAATTAGAAGAGAATGTGGAAAACATCGGTTCGGTGGTTGATGTTATTAGAGGTATTTCAGAGCAAACCAACCTGTTGGCCCTGAATGCAGCTATTGAAGCTGCAAGGGCTGGTGAACAGGGCCGGGGATTCGCAGTAGTCGCGGATGAAGTCAGAACCTTGGCTCAGCGTACCCAGGAATCAACCAGTGAAATTCAGGAAATCATTGAATCGTTACAATCTGTGACCCACAAAGCCGTAGACAGTATCAATTCGGGTCAAGAAAAAACCATGAGTACTTCTGAGGAAATCAGCGAGGCAGGAGCGGTACTACAGAGCATTGTCAAGGCGGTGTCCAAAATCAATAATATGAATATTCAGATTGCCACGGCAGCTGAAGAGCAGGCCGCAGTCTCAGATTCGATTTCCGATAATATCCATTCTATTTCCAATCTCAGTCAAGGCGCTGTCGCTAGGGTGGATAAAAACCTGCAGGCTGCCCAGCAATTACAAACCATGTCTGAGGACTTGAGTCAGCATATCAGCGTTTTTAAATGAGTTAATCAGTACGAAACCGAGGCTGGGATAAACTCGATCAGAGTGTTTGCTAACTGGCCCTGGACAGCTCCTGGTTAGCCCGGTATTCAATTTCATGCGCAAGAGCATCCCAAAAATGCAGCCGTTCCAGCATTGCGCTTTCTGCTGCCGTATTAACCTGTTCAAGGTCTTGCGCCTGTCCTCGCGTTATTTCAGCGATAATTTTTAATGCAGCGGGCCCATGACTATCACTATCCAGATCAATATGACGCTTCAGGTAATACACGAACATTGGAGCCTGGGTCGCATCCAGTTGCCATTTTTCAAGCAGGCTTTGAAACATCAGCGGAATCACATCTTCACGACCATAAAAGAAATTTCCCATAATCCGATTCAGATTATCTTGGTTTACTTCAATTAAGGTATGGTTAACAAAGCGCCTGATGCCTGCGCTGACCCTGGCTGCATCAAAAGCCTGGTCGATATCACCCGTGACGGACAAGTGCTCAATAAAAGTATTGATCCGGGTCGTATCTGCGCCGATTTCTTGCATCGCTCGCAGGTACATTTCAAAATGACTCAGGTAACTACCGTCAGGTAATTCATCGCTTTCTTCACTCAATACAATATCGTTGATCAGACGACAAGCCAGCGGATTAAGCGGTGGTAACCAAGGGCTGTTCATCGACGAGAGCCGGTGTTGCAGCTTTTTAACTAAAGACATGAAATCCCAAACAGCAAACACATGCCATGACATGAATAGGGCCAGATCTTGCGGGGTTTGCAGCAGACTGAAAACGCGATGGTTTTGCAGCTGGGCCTTTAATCGTTGAATCTTTTGAGGATAGTGTTGAGTAGGCATTAAGAAACCTGCAGACATTAAAAAACGCGTGAGTCTGGCATAGGTTTAGCGCAAGGCAACAATATTAATTATAAGGAAAAGCTTATATATGAAATCCAATTCAGGGATAATGAAAGCAGGTTATTTAACCGTAAAGCAATTCTGACCAGCGCCCTTTTTCCTTAAGCTCTTCTTTCATCCATCTCCAGCGTGCACTTGACCCCGCGGCTTCCTGCATGGCTTGTTCAAAATTATGTTTGGTTTTTTCAAGGCCCGCGATGTACAGGTGAGTCTTGGTATCCTGTAACATTTCACAAATTTCATCGGCATTATTTTTGAGGACATCACTTAGACCATCATCTTCTTTGTCCATCCAGGGACGTTCACTCAAACCCTCAAAAGCCTGGAAAGTCTTCTGGTCATAATATTTATCCAGATCGTTGTTGAGTTCATTACGATAGAGCGTTTCGGTGCCGCTGCGAGCGCCATAAAACAGCATGAGTTTACCTTTCCAAGCGCTATGCTGCTCATAGATGTGCTGGATAAATGCACGAAATGGGGCAATACCGGTACCGCTACCGATCATTAATAGATTCATTTCAGGGTCCTGTGGCAGTGTAAAGGCTTCACCATAGGGTCCACTCAGGGTGATGTGATCTCCCACTTTCAGGTCACACAGGTAATTGGAAGCAATACCTGGTTCTTCCTCACCACTGAATTCATCAATATAAAAACAGCGCCGCACACAAAGTTCTATGTCTACGGTATTGTCATCTCCGCGTATGGGACTGTTCGCGATCGTGTAAAGCCGGAAATGTTTATCATGTCCAAACGCATGAGGTCCAGGGACGATCACCCCGACATGTTGGCCTTCGCGGTAACTGAACTCGGGATGATTGACCCGCAACCAGATACTGCGAACCTCGGCCACAAAATCCGGAGTGATACGGTTATTCAGCGTAACCTCTGCTTGAATAGTTTGTGATGTATCAAAATCACTGAGGTAAGTCATGAGATAACTCCTCCTGGTTTTTTACTGTCTTATTTTTACATTGATTACCTGAACACAGGCAACTCTTACCGCAACCTCCGCCTTCTTGACGGGCGGGCCCTAATTCAGGATGTTTAGAAGCGTATACATTGGCCAGGTGCTGAACCACTATCCAGCCACTTAGCAGCATTAAAATTGCCAATATCGCGATGATAAAATCAACCATGCTGAGCTCCAAGTCCGGCAAATCCCATAAAAGTTAATGATAACAGTCCTGCCAGCATTAAGGTTAGTGCGGCACCTTGGCTAACATTCGGTACTTTGGCGAGTTCAAGTTGTTGACGCAAGCCTGCCATTAATAATAACGCGATAGTAAAGCCAACGCCTGCACCCAGGCTAAAAGCGAGGCTTTGCACGAAATTATATTCGCGCGAGGTCTGGAATAGTGCAACACCCAGGATGGCACAGTTGGTGGTGATTAGTGGCAGGAATATACCAAGTGCACGAAATAATGTTGGGCTGAATTTTTTCATCGTCATTTCTACCAGTTGTACAGCAGATGCAATGACGGCTATGTAACAGATCAAGCGTAAATATTCGATGTGTAAATATTTTAAAATCCAATTGATCCCATAGGCACAAATCGAGCTGACCAGCATCACGAATATGACCGCCAGTCCCATACTTAAAGCGGTATCTCGCTTGGCTGATACCCCCAGGAAAGGGCAGATACCAAGAAACATGGCCAGGACGAAATTATTCACGATGGCAGCATTCAAGAAAATAAAGGTGACAGAATCAGCCATCATGAGGCGCGCCCTCCGTTTCCAGTAGCTTTGCTTCACGGCGTGTTCGTAACCAATTGAATAATAACAACCAGGCACCGAGTACGAAGAATCCACCCGGGGGTAGAATCATGACAACCCAGGGTTGAAACTGATCGCCAAATAGATCAAATCCAAACAAAGAACCGGCACCGAGGATTTCACGTACGATGCCCAGGCATAAGAGGGCAAAGGTAAATCCGGCACCAATGCCAAGACCATTGATGATAGTCGCTCCCAGTCGTTGCTTGGAGGCATAGGCCTCTGCTCTGCCCAGTATCATGCAATTGACCACGATAAGTTGGATAAATGCCCCCAACGCATTGTAAAGTTCCAGGCTGATAGCCTGTATTGCGTAGTCCACCATAGTGACAAAGGTTGCAATGATGATGATATAGGTCGCAATGCGTACCTGCTTGGGGATAAAGTGCCGCATTAATGAAACCAGGCTGTTGGATGCTACCAGCACAAAGGTGCTGGCCAGACCCATAGCCAGAGCATTGATCGCTGAATTGGTGACGGCCAGTACCGGACACATACCCAATAACATTACAAATACCGGGTTTTCCTGCCACAAGCCCCGCAGGAAGGTATCCAGAGTGATAGTTTCCTGTTGGTTGGGTAAACTGGCCATGTTAGAACTGCTCCATGATGGGCAGGTTTTTCATGATGATGGGCACCATGTGCTGACTGGTTTCATTAAGCATCCGGGCCACGGCATTGGAAGAAATTGTGGCGCCGGAGATCGCATCAATTTGCCAAGCTTCCGTTTTATTACCTTGCTTCACGGGGACGATGGCCTGTTGAAGGCCCTTACCGGAAGGATGCATGCGCGCTTCAAGTGCCTCGAAGTTTTGTTGAAACCGGGCGTCCTTGATGATTTTATCGCCGATGCCGGGCGTTTCAGCCATTTTTAAAACCTGTATGCCACGGATACATTGGCAGTAAGGGTCATAGCCATACAGTAGGCGTATGACATCCTGGTAACCCGCCGCGGCCGTTTCCAGCGCAATACCTTTGAGCTGACCCGTTTGATCATAACCTGCATATAGCAGGGTACCTTCGGGCTGAGTGTCCAGTAATTCAATCCGCTCTTCGATAGCGACAAAATCCTTGCGCTGAACGGCTCCCGGAACCACTTTATAAAGGGCTTTTTCTATAGCCTGCTGTTTATTGCGTTCTATCATGGGCAGAGTCACTTGGTAAGACAGTACAACCAGCAAACCCGAAAGGGTGGCCACCAAGCCGAGAGTGCGCAGCATGTTGAAAGCCGGCGTTGGGGGAAGAGGCGGGTTATTGGCACTGGTGGTATTCATCATGAATCTCGTGAACCAAATATGCGCGGCTGAGTCATGTTTGAAATCAAGGGTGAGATGGCGTTACCGAGAAGAATGGCATACATCACGCCTTCCGTGAGGCCACCGAATAAGCGAATCACTACGGTTAACATGCCAATAAAGAGGCCATAGATCCAGACTCCCCAGGGCGTTACGGGAGAAGCGACCATATCACTCGCCATAAACACTGCCCCCAACATCAGCCCTCCCGAAAACAATACAAATAAAGGATCCGGATATCGGGCTGCATCCACCAGCCAGAGCGGTAAGGCGATGATGATCGCGCCTGCCATGACCGCAACCGGGATGCGCCAATCGAGCATTTTGCGCGCAGCTAAATAAAGACCTCCCAGGATAATGATGAGGGCTGACGTTTCCCCGGCCGAACCGGCAATACTACCCAGTACTAAATCGGGCAGTGGCGTAATGATCTGCTCGAATTTTTGCAGGGCCAGAGGGGTGGCCCCGCTGAATGCATCGACTCTTTGTTGTTCAATCCAGCCATTGATATCGGGGGGTATCATAAAGGGCTGGGTTAAAGTCGTGGGGATGAGCTCTTGGAATCGGCCTGGTAAAAACGGAGGTGTCCAAGTTGTGATAGCAACAGGAAAAGCTGCCTGAACAAATGCACGACCTACTAATGCTGGATTCATCACATTATATCCCAGGCCTCCAAAGAGGGCTTTACCCAGACCGACGGCCACAAACGCCGCCACAGCAGCCATCCACAGAGGAAATCCTGGCGGTAAGGTCAGTGCCAACAATAAACCGGTGATAACAATGCTCCAGTCATCCAGGCTACTGGGTTTATCAGCAAGGCGACAATAGAGCCATTCCGTAAGGATGCAGGTCAGGGTAGTTGTTATCAGCAATAACAAAACACTGAGGCCGAAAGCAAATACCGAGTAGGCACAGACGGGTAACAGTGCATAGACGACGTTGCGCATGATTTGTGGCACTGTCACGACCTGTTTAAGATGTGGTGAAGTGCGCAGGTCGGTGGTTATTTTCAAATCAGGCATTACGGCATCCTGCCTCTATCACCATCCCTTCAATTGGTTTTACAGTCATTTCTGGGCTGTTTCCTGCCGATCCCTGTTGATGGACTTGGCGATACGAAAATATTGAACCAATGGAATATTGGAAGGGCATACATAACTGCAGCTGCCGCATTCAAAGCAGTCATTTAAATGATAATTTTCCTGCATGCCAGTGTAGTCAGCACTGGTTGCTAACATACCCAGCATCGACGGATTCAGCTGCATCGGACAGGCTTCGACACAATAACCACATCGTATACAGGGTTGTTCTTTGCCTCGTTCAGTATCAGGTTCTGGTTTTTTTAGCACGACCATCCCAGACATGGCCTTGGTAACCGGCACATCGAGGGCTGCAATGGACATACCCATCATGGGTCCACCCAGAATGACTTCATGGGCCGCATCGACAACGCCGGCCTGTTTCAGCAGAAATTCTACCGGGGTGCCGACAGGCACCAGGTAATTGCCTGGATGTTGCACGCCATCACCGCTCACCGTGACCACGCGCTCGATGACGCCGCGTCCATGCGGCAATAATTCACCAATCTGGGTCAATGTACCAACATTAAAAACACTGACGCCTACGGCCGAAGGTAAACTACCCGGCGGTACCTCGCGATTGAGAACAGATTTGATCAGCATTTTTTCGGCCCCTTGGGGGTACTTGGTTTTGACCACCTTGACTGCAATCGTGGGATCATTACTCACGTAATCCTGCAATAGCTGCGCCGCATCCAACTTATTATCTTCAATTCCGATAATAGCGCGTTCAACACCCAGAGCACGTTGCATGAGGTGTAAACCCTGGATCAGGTTGTCAGGTTGTTCCAGCATCAGGCGGTGATCACAGGTCAGGTAGGGTTCGCATTCGCAACCGTTCGCGATGATGGTATCCACGGGTTGTTCCGCGGGCGGTTTCATCTTGACGTGGGTGGGAAAGGCTGCGCCCCCCAAACCCACCATGCCGGCTTCCTGTACCGCCTGGATAATTTCATCGGCAGACAGCTGCCGCAGGTCATGAGGGTGATCGTAAAGCTCTTTTTGGGATGAACCTTGATAGACCTGCAGAATAAGGCTCATGGTTTTGGGCCCTCGCGCACTTGGCATGAGTTGCAGGCTGCGAACCCGACCGGTTGCGGGTGCATGAAGGGGTACCGAAACAAAGCCATCGGCCACAGCAATGGGCTGACCGCGTACCACTTCTTCGCCGGGTTTGACCAGTGGTGTCGATGCCTTTCCAGCGTGTTGTGATAAAGGCAGAATCAATTCAGGTGCGAAAGGCAAGCGACGAATGGGTAGATGCCGGGTCAGCCCCTTATAGTCATGCGGATGAACGCCGTGCTGAAAAGTGTTACCCGAAAATAAAGCGCTTAATTTCATCAGTTCCTGTTCGCCGCTTATTGAAAGGACTCGGCACGTTTGACCCATTTTTCCAGATCTTTTTCATTGGGGTCGTAGGGTGTGCCGGGATGAATGCAACTGACGGTACATTTTTCTGCTGCGCGTACGATGTCCTTGAAGGGACCCCCTGTTGGATTAATCACTTCGGCCTGCTTTTGGTCATTGAATTTAAAGATTCTGGAATTGATCTTGACACATTCTTCGCAACCGTCACATTCAGGGGTATCGATCCATACAGGTTCAAAATTCCCCGTGGCCTGTTGAGGGGATGTTTCGGGAGTTGAAAGTTCTGCGGTTGGCGCTGCACTGGGGATAGCGATGGCACTGGTGTTTTCCTGATTTAGGATCATGCCAAGTAGATTGGACGTCATTTGTTGGGCCACTTCGCTTCGTACTTCTTGTTTGATCTGTTCCATGTCAACGACTGAATCGATAGGTACCAGGGCCTTTAATTGACGCCAGAAATCGCGGCGATCCTCGGTAGTACGCACCAGAGTCTCTGAAACCATGACACGATTGAGCTGGTTTTTCGAATCGATACCCCAGATATAGGGATAACAACCCTCGCGATCATCGACAGGCATATCAATAAATTCATGCAGTGGAATCATATTCTCATTCCAGCTACCTCGAGGCGCTTGCTTAAAGTGTTTACGAAAGCGACCTTCGGTAACGGCAAAATCAGCAAAGGTCATGGGTAGCTCCATGCTCTGTTCAAGACCGGCTTCATCCACGTAATGTAAAGGATAGGTGGGCCAGTCTTCTTCAATAGCCGGGTTGCCCTCAAGTGAGCAGCATTCGGCAAAAGTGATGCCGGCATCCGGATCAAAATGAAACAGGGGGTAAGCCCGTGATTCCACGGCAAGTTTGTTCTGTGCCATGCTGGCATCATCGGCAATGCCATGCTCAGGTTGGCAAGCGGCATAACAGTTAAACAGAGCGGGCCTTCGGCTATTTAAACCATCAATAAAGCCTTCCAGTAAGTGTGTCATGTTGGCGATGGAGCCTTGCATGACATAGGCATTACGGTGTGCCATGCCCACCAGTGCGATCTCTTTGCGTATTTCGGGTTTACCTTTCCAGGCCTTGCCAAATCCCGCCATGTCGGATACTTGTCCGGTGAAACCAGACGTACAGGCCTGCCCCCCGGTGTTAGAATACACCTGGGTATCCAACACCATGATCTTAACGGGCATATTCGAGATCAGAGCGCGCGAAAGATTTTGGAAACCGATGTCGTACATGGCGCCATCACCGCCGATAGCGACGACGGGAGGACATAGATGCCATTCCTCATCCGAGAATTTTGTCCAGTCAAAGTAAGAGAAAAACTCTGCATCGGTCGAGGGGTTGTAGCCACCGTTCAACTCCAGTTCTGCCATGCGAATAGCCTTGAAACCTTCTGCCATCTTGGCCATGTGGCCCTGGAATGCGCCCAGTGCGATCGATGGTGAGTCTTGAAATAAATGGTTAGTCCAGGGAAAGGGGTAAGGATTATAGGGGAAGGTAGAGCCCCACACAGATGAACACCCGGTAGCATTAATGATGCCCATGGCAGCACGACCCCGCCGCGTCTGCCCTTCTTCATATTGCCATTTTAGGTGTTTCAGTTTTTTAAGTAGCTGTGTTGTGCGTTGAAGCCACTCGGTATCAATTGGCTGCTGGCCCGCGCTTCCATTCAATGATGATGATAATTCTGACAGGTTAAGATCATCATTTTGATGCTGCTGTACGATGGTATTTATGGCAGCGGCATCATCGAGCTGGATAGATTCTGCCAATTTTAGATGAATGTGTGTATCGAGTTTTTCGATGAGTTGATTAATTTTGTCAAGATGAGACTTGACTCGGGGTTGCATCAACGCGGTCACTGTACTGGTAAACAGCCGGATGACTGACTTTTCGCCACAACCTACACAGGAGCCATCGCCACAAGACATGGCATCAAAGTTATGCTTGTCCAGGAGCAGGGTTTCCAGGGCTCCTATCTTTTCTTCCAGGTTACTGACCCGAATATATTCGGGGCGAGTCGTGGGGAGTTCCAACCAGAATTGCCAGTCCTGTTGTAATTTTTCGATGGCTTCGGGAGTTTGAGGCGTCGCCACGAGCGCATCATCATCGCAAACATCAACGCACTCCATGCAGCCTTTACAGGTAAATGGATTGATGGTTACCGAAAATAGTCCACCTGAACCCGTGTTTTTCTTTTCCCGGGTCAAGTAATAGGGTTTGGTGATCGCGAAACTAAAGTCACCAATCGTTTGCATGAACCACCCCATTTCTTGCTCCAACTGTTCTTTATCCGTGCCTTCCAGTTCAGATTGGGCCAGGGCTGTTAACACAGCTTTATCGATCAATTTATTAACCTGGGCTGATTCACCCACCTGATCAATCAGTTGACGTACGTCTTTTTCAACATCGCGTAACACGCGTCGTAGATACTGGGTCGGCTGGCCATTTTTTTCGATACTGGTAATCGCGCTGTTGAATACATCACTGAGGTCATTGACTAAACCTGGAATGGCACTGTCAGGACAAACCGAAAAACAATTACCACAGCCCGTGCAGTTCTGTGCAATATACTGCGGGTAATCAAAACGAATCTTGGTCATGTCACGGAAGACACCTGAAGAAGCCGGCATGACACTCAGAGCCAGGTATGGATCGGCCAGGTTTTCTTCACCTTGTCCCGAGTTATAAAAACTCCCAGTTTGTTCCCAGAAACGATGTACGTCAGCAATGACTCCATCAGCTTCGGGTAGCTGTTGCAGCATCACAGGTAAATCGACAGCTTTGATCTCGGGTGCTTGAGGTTTATTGCCCAGAGTTTTACTGGTGATCTCATGGATTTCATCATAACCACGACGCACAACACGCAAATTGTCTTGCACAATCCGTTCACCCTTGGCGCCGAACTTGTGCCGTAATTGTTTATCTATGGCTGCAAACAGGCTTTCCTCGTTGAAACCGGCGCGTTGCATGAGGGGCGATGCGGCAAAAAAGGCACCTTGGAAGGCATTACCCTGCATTCGGAATTGCAGTTCTGGATTCGTGGCTTCTTCCCGGGCGATCTTGAAACCATCGACGTAAAAAACATGGATGTCGTTATCGATAATGAATTGTTTGGCAGTGACTGGAAAAGACTGCCAAACCTGTTCAGCATCTTGGATTTCACTCTGAATAATAAATGCGCCTCCCGGGTTCAATCCATACAGTGGATTGGAATGGCTAAAGACATTGGGGTCGGGAGACATCACCACATCAACATAATGATACTCGCAATTCAGACGAATCGGTTCAGGAGCAGCAGACAGGTAATAGGTGGTAGGCTGCCCCTTTTTTTCAGAACCATACTTTGGATTTGCTTTAATATCGAAACCCAGCAAATCAAAGAGGGTCATGGCGAGATTTTTACCCGTGGTTATGGCGCCCCAGCCTCCGACTGAATGAATTCGGACCGTGGTGGAGCCCTCGGGTCTCAAATCTGGGTTTTCACTGCCGCGCAGTGCCAGTTCCTTGATATGCGGGTAGCCATCCAGCAAGTTTTGCTGATGAATTTGTTGTGCAGGAGTGGATGCTTTTTCATGCACAAAGTCGACAGACAAATAATAAAAAGGTTTATGTTTACCGTCAGGCAGCATGTTTTCAATCGCGGCAACCAAGGCCTCGGGCTGTAAATCGCGGCTACCCAAGCCGTAGCAAGCAGAATACAGACGAGGCATTTCAGTCGGCTTAAAACTGGCATAATCGGGATAGGTTTTCTCACCATTGCTGAAAGCTGAGTTTTCAAGACATTTGTTTAAAGCAGTCCGCACTTCGCGAATCAAAGGCAGGTCCTCGGCAAGGGGTTGATCTGTTCTTTCAAGTACAGCGACCCCTTTTTTACCCTTAAGAAGATCACCCAGCAATTCCCCGGGAAATGGTCGAAACATAGTCATGTTGACGACCCCAATCTTTAATTTCCGTTTTTCCCTAAGATAGTCAGCAACAGCCTCTGCTTGAACGATCATACTACCCTGGCCCAGAATGACATAATCTGCATCATCTAATCGGTATGAATCCACACGGTGGTAACGGCGCCCCGTTAGCTGGTAGAATTCGTCCATGGCCTGATCGGTAAATTCGCGGATATGATCAAAGAAATACGGGCGTTGTGCTACCACCGATTGCATATAGGCATCCTGGTTTTCAACCGGGCCGGAGAGCAGGGGGTTATCAACATCCCAGAGTTCAGGTACACGTCTCCGAGTGTTCCCGTATAGCATGCGTTGTGAGGCCGTTGGGCAATCGATGATATCATCTGGACGCCCAAGATATTCTTGGATCAGCTCGCGCTCTGGAACGTTTAAGGGCTCAATCAAGTGAGTGGTTAAAAATCCATCCTGTGCCACCACTGCAGGTGTCAAAGCCAATTCTGCAATACGACGACCTATCAGGTTCAAGTCGGCTGCTTCCTGCGCATTTTTAGCCAACACCTGTAAAAAGCCGGTATCATCAATACAATGATAATCATCATGACCGCAATGCACGTTTAGTGAAGATTTGGTCATGGCGCGACATCCTACATTAAGCACGTAAGGCAGGCGCTTGCCTACGGCAGCATAAAGAGACTCATGCATGTAGGCAATGCCCTGTGCGGATGAAAAATTACTGGCTCTTAATCCCGTCATTGACATGCCAGCAGTCACTGCGGCGGCAGCATGTTCACCTTCCGGTTCGACAAAAATCAAGGGGCGACCGGATATATTGATATGACCCTTCGCGGCTTCTTCGGCCCAGTACTCGCCCATTTGTGTTGAGGGTGTAATCGGATAGGCACCCGCTGCATCCGATGCCTCTCGTTCGCACATGATGACAGCGGTATTTCCATCCATGGCCATGCGTTTACCGGGATACTTGAAGGATTTATCTTGTTTTTTATCAAACATTTAAAGAATCTCTAGGATGAATGGTTACAGTCGATGGTCATGGTTATGTTTATTCCACCCGTAATGCCGATTTTCTGACTATTTTAACGGCGTTGGGTCCTTTGTGAACACCTTCCTCTAGCCAGACAATAGCACCAGTCGGACAGCGTTCAATAGCAATCTTGGAAGCGAATTTATTCTTACTGTAGTCGATCACTGCCAGGTTGTTATTGATTGAGATCAAATTATTGGGGGCATCCATGGCACAACGGCCACAAGCGTTACAGGCCACCAGGCATTCTTCTTCAGCAGCTTCGCCTTTCTGTAAGTTTTTGCAGGCTATCCAGAGGTGATGACTCGCCGGATGGATCGAAAACAGGTCTCTTGGACAGATTTCGACACAGTCACCGCAGGCGGTGCAAAGATCTTCGGTGACTTGCGGTAATAAGTGCTCGTCCATGACAATGGCATCAAAATCGCAGCTATCTGCGCAGTCGCCATAACCCAGGCAGCCCCAGGTACAACCCTTACCGCCTCCACTGACCAGTGTTGCAGCTCGACAACTGTTGATGCCTTGATAATCCCCATGACGTCTGGCGACGTGATTACCCCCTGCGCAGGCCAGGCGGGCCACCCGTTTTTCCTGATTACCCAATTCAACGCCTAGAAAATTGGCGATCAGTTGGTTCATTTCCAGGCTGTTGACAGTGCATGCACTGGGTTGAAGTTCACCGTTAACGAGTTTCTCAGCAAATGCGCGGCATCCTGCAGTTCCACAGGCTCCGCAGTTGGCATGTGGAAGCAATTCCTCGACTTCATCTATTTTGGGGTCTTCAAAGATCGCCAGGCGCCGATTGGCCAGCACGAGAGTAAATGCCAGTATCAAACCAAATATCGCCATAAAGCTTACGGGCAGCAGGATATCTATTACAGATGACATAGGGGTGACCAGAATATTCATTCCGCCATGACAGAATTCACCTGCTATTGTTGTGGCCAGTAGAGACTGCTGTCAAGAAAAGTTCATAATGATCAGTTTGAACAGCGGATTGCACCTTTTTAGTCCATGATGGCCCTGCTTGGCGGCAGGCTGGTGTCCTGTCCAAGCAGGGTATAATGAATTTCTTTAATATAAGCATAGACACTCTGTGATCATTAAAATTTAATCCGTATTACTGTCACATAAATGTTCAACACCATTATCAATATCATTGCACCGGTTTTCCTCGTGATTGGTGCAGGTTGGATGCTGGTTCGATTTGGCCTGTTCTCTGATAGTTTGATCGATGGGCTCATGAAGTTTGCTATCCAGTTTGCGGTCCCCTGTTTATTGTTCAAGGCGACTTCATCCCTCGATCTTGCTACTGC
>JASJBW010000123.1 GCA_030066315.1 Gammaproteobacteria bacterium | reverse complement strand
TTCTCAATTAACTCATCCATACTGGGTGTTTCACCACTTTGATGGGGATTTTGTGCCTGGTTTGTGGACGTCCTGGCCTGGGCAAGTGTGGGATTCTCTATCACCTGGTATGCTCCCCATTGCAGATAGAGATAAATGCTGAGTACGGGCACAAAAAGAGCAAACAACCAGACAACCCAGGTACCCGATTCCCGGTTATCTGCCAGTGCCTGTTGTCGTTCGAGATCGATAGCCAAGGAATTTTCCAGGTCTTTCAAGGCAGCATCATATTCTTCCTGGGTCATTTGCTGTTGTTGCAACTGCTCTTCTAACAGGTTTTTCTTTTCCTTGGCAATTTGAATGTTTTGCTGTGTACGATTGGTTCGATGATCTTCCCGTGGTTTTTTTAAAACGGGGATGATCAGAGTGGCGAGTGCCAACAGAATCAGAATAACAACGAGTCCACCAAAAATCATTTATCTGTCTCCGAGTTATTCTGCCCCTCTTCCAGTAACTGCTTCGCCTGGTTCAAGCTGTTCTCTTCAGGCGCATCAATGCTGCGGGTTTTTTTAATCCGCAGCACTACAATCACCAAAACCAGTAACAGCAACGCAAACGGGCCTGCCCATAACATCAGGGTACTGGATTTAACCGGTGGCCGGTAAAGTACAAAGTCACCATAACGTTGCACCATGTAGGCAACGATCTGCTCCCTGCTCTTACCTTGTATCAACATCTCATAGGTTTGCTGGCGTAAATCCTTGGCAAGATCAGCGTCTGAATCTGCTAAATTCTGGTTTTGACAAACCAAACAACGTAACTCTTTAATCAATTCCTTGTAACTGGCTTCAGTGGCAGCATCTTCGAATTGATAAGCTTCAATTGCGGCCTGCACAGGGAAGACCGTGCAGCACAAAAAAATCAGACTGTATAGGGATTTCATATGGGAATATTTATAAAAGAGTTTTAATTAGAGGCACAATTTCTTCTTGCAGGGCTTGCTCATCCACGGGGCCGATATGTTTGTGCCGAATCTGGCCCTGCTTGTCGATGATGAAGGTTTCTGGAACTCCGTAGACCCCCCAGTCGATACCTACACGCCCATCCAAATCCACCGCACTGAGATAATAAGGATTACCAAACTGATCGAGCCAGCGACGACCATCACTGGGGTCATCCTTGTAATCAAGACCCACAATCTTAACCAAGCCTGTCTCGGCTAACTGGGTAATCACCTTATGTTCAGCTCTACAGGATACACACCAGGAAGCCCAAACATTCAATACCCAGACCTCTCCTCTAAGATCTTCAGGTGAAAATTTACGGGCCTGGTTATGCAACATGGGCAAGGTGAATTCGGGTGCTGGTTTACCAATAAGAGGGGAAGGCACTTTCTTAGGATCCATGGTCAATCCGATCGCTAATAAGGCGACCAGTATCCCGAAGATTCCAAGGGGCAGTAAAAACCGCATCAGGCTGTACTCCCCACAGTATTGGCTGGCGTTTCCATCTCGCGCCTGGCCATCTGTCGATAGCGTTTATCGGTACCGGCGAGTATTCCACCCAGTCCCATGATTAAGGCGCCCAGCCAGATCCAACGAATGAAAGGTTTATAGTAGATCCGAACGGCCCACGCGCCATCGGTACCGACCTCTTCCCCAAGGGCCACAAACAAATCACGGGTGAATCCAGCATCAATCGCGGCTTCGGTCATGGGGCTTTGTTGTACCCGGTAAATACGCTTCTCTGGTGTCAGTTCAGCCTTGAATCCCGCTTCATTGGTTACGTAAAAATCACCTCTAGCAGCGGTATAATTCTGAATATCCATCATTCTGACCCCATTAAAGGTAAAGGTATATCCAGACATTTCAAAAGAATCCCCGGGAGCCATGCGCAGATCTTTTTCCACTTCGTAAAGACTAACCATGGTTACCCCTACGATAAAAAAAGCAATGCCAACGTGACCCATCAACATGCCATAAAAACCACGCGGAGTAGAACGGAGCGTGGACCCTATAGAACGCCCCTTGAAACGTTCCATCAGTGCCAACACAACGGTACTGGCTACCCACAAGGCCATCATCAGGCCGGCAAGCGCTTCCCAATGCCACTCAGGGAGCATCAGGCTGATTACGATGGCCAGCACTATCGCCACCAGTAATGGGCGTTTCAACAGTGAAAAGAGGCGCGCAAAATTATCGTTTTTCCATCGAATTATCATACCGACCCCAACCAGGAAACCGATGGGAGCAGTCAGGATCAGGAAAACAAAGTTGAAATAGGGTGGGCCCACCGAGATCTTACCGCCCATGGCATCTACAAAAATAGGGTAAATGGTCCCGAGTAGGATTGCAGCTGTAGCCACGGTTAAAAATATATTATTGAGTAGCAGTGCCATATCCCGTGACATCAAATTAGTCACTGCTGCACTTTTTAATGTCGGCGCACGCCACGCGTATAAGATTAACGATGTGCCTACAACCACGACCAGAAATATTAAGATAAATACGCCGCGTTCGGGATCAGTCGCAAATGCATGTACCGAGGTTAAAACACCAGAACGTACCAGGAAGGTCCCCAGCAAGCTCAGTGAGAACGCAAAGATCGCTAACAAAGCCGTCCATGCCTTGAAAGTGCCTCGTTTTTCAGTAATTGCCAGGGAATGCATCAAGGCAGTGCCTACCAGCCATGGCATAAACGATGCATTTTCAACAGGGTCCCAAAACCACCAGCCTCCCCAGCCCAACTCGTAGTAAGCCCACCAGCTTCCCAGAGCAATCCCCAGGGTTAAAAACATCCAGGCAAAATTAGTCCAAGGACGCGACCAGCGAGCCCAGGCAGAATCAACCTGGCCTGACAGCAAAGCGGCTATCGCAAAGGCAAATGCGACGGAGAAACCGACATATCCCAGGTACAACATAGGAGGGTGGATGGCAAGCCCCGGATCCTGCAGCAAGGGATTCAAATCTCGACCTTCTACGGCTGCCGGCAGCAACCTTTCAAAAGGATTCGAGGTAATCAGTATAAATAGCAGAAAGCCGACACTGACAAAGCCCATAACACCAATGACACGAGCAATCATTACCCGTGGAACGCTACGACTGAACAGTGCCACTGCACCTGTCCACAGAGACAGAATCAAAGCCCATAGCAACAACGAACCCTCATGTGCACCCCAGACGCCCGATATCAAATATAAGAGGGGTAATTCGGAATTTGAATTCTTGGCAGCATAAAGTACGGAGAAGTCATTATTTAAAAAAACCATCGTGAGACAGGCATAGGAAACGGCCACGAATACCAGCTGTACATAAGCTGTCGGCCGTGCCAATGAAATCCAGCGTGAATAGCCCAACTGTGCACCCAGTATGGGAAAGATGGTTTGAACGATGGCGATACAAAGCGCCAGTATTAAGGCAAAGTGTCCTATCTCGGGAATCATAATCTCAAAACCTTCCTCTCATTATTCGTTTCGGATTTAATATGATTTTCAGTGGATTCGAGACCGATGAGAGAATCCCAAGTGAATGATCAAGAGACGATCATTGACGACAGGGTGATCGGAATCCATGGTCAACCAATAAATCCTCAAATACCGTTTTTCTTCATCGATGGCATTGCCTGTCCCGATTTCTTCATCGCTTCCATGACTTCGGGTGGCATATAGTTCTCATCATGCTTGGCCAGAACTTCCTGGGCGATGAAATGACCTTCTCGGTTGAGGCGACCATTCGCAATGATGCCCTGCCCCTCCCTGAAAAGATCAGGCAGTATACCGGTATATTTGACTTTAACGACTGATTGATTATCCGTCAGATCAAACTCGACGGTAAGCCCTTCACCAGGACGGCTGACACTCCCATCCACCACTACACCACCCACACGAAAATCTTTATTGGGTGGTGCTTTACCAGCCTCAATATCCGCCGGTGAAAAGAAAAACATGATGTTCTCATTCAGTGACTGCAAGGCAAAACCCACACCAACGGCCACGCCGATGATCATTAAGAGAATTAATGAAAGTCTTTTTTTACGTGCTGGTGTCATCGATTTGTTTATCCTGTCTCAGTTGACGTTTTAATTTTCTCAAAGTTTTTTTATGCTGCTGATACGGCAGTAACCAGTTAATAACCAGAACAACCAGGGTCAGTCCGTATGATGACCATACGAATACCGCATAACCGCCCATGTTAAAGAATTCAGACAAACTCATGAACGTATCAGTTCCTCCACCCAACGGCTATTTCGTTCACGATGTAACAGCTCTGCTCTCACCCGTTGAAATAGCGATATGATAAAGTAAAGTTTAAAGGCTAAAGCCATAAGCAATAGAGGTATTAACATGCTCCAGTGAATAGATGGCTTGTCAAACTTAGTGACTGTAGGCCCCTGGTGCAAACTGTTCCACCACTCGACGGAATAATGAATGATGGGTATGTTAACGACACCCACAATCGCCAGAGTGGCGACCGCACGTGCAGCCACGCGCTTATCGTCGATAGCACCGTATAATCCTATGACACCCAGGTATAGAAACAGTAAGATCAATTCAGAAGTCAGACGGGCATCCCAAACCCAGTAGGTACCCCACATCGGTTTACCCCACAGAGAACCGGTAACCAGAGCGAGAAAAGTAAAACTGGCGCCGACCGGAGCGGCACTGATCAAGACAATCTCGGCCAATTTCATGCGCCACACCAGAACAACAACGCCACAGAAGGCCATCACCATATAGATAAACAAAGACATCCAGGCCGCGGGGACATGCACAAAGATAATACGATAACTTTCACCCTGCTGATAATCCGGTGGCGCCAGTACCAGCCCTCCATACAGACCCGCGATGACCAGAATCCCGAATAAACCACTCAGCCAGGGCAACCACAAACCGGCAATCCGATAAAAATGAGGTGGAGAACCCAAACGATGAAACCATTTTGTGAACCATTTAAACATACAGAAACCTGTTAACTCATACTCATTCTTAAAGCCGCGGCCGTTGCCCACGGTGATAAAGACAAGGCCAGAAATAAAAACGCCAATAGCATTTTAATTTGAGCCGTCGCGGATAATCCCACTGCGGCCACATCTATTGCACTGGCGGAAAATATCAGCACCGGCACATATAAAGGCAACACCAAAAGCGACAGGATTATACCACCTTTACGTAAGCCAATGGTAAGCGCTACCCCAATCGAGCCAATCAGGCTCAGAACCGGGGTACCCAGTAATATGGTCAACAACAAAATACCATAGGCCGATTCATCCAGCCCTAACATCATCGCCAATAGGGGCGATATAATCAGTAAGGGTAACCCGGTAACCAGCCAGTGGGCAGTCACTTTGGCCAATACCAGAACAGGTACAGGATGTGCGCTTAATAACATCTGTTCCAAGGTTCCATCCTCAAAGTCAGAACGGAAAATGCCGTCTAGCGACAACATGGAAGCCAGTAACGCCGCAACCCAGATAATACCGGGAGCAATTCGGGCTAACAGGTTAGGTTCTGCTCCCACGGCCAATGGAAACAAAGTAATAACCATGATAAAAAACAGCAGTGGATTGGCCAGTTCTGACCGATTTCGAAACGCCAGAAGTAAGTCTCTACGTAATAAATACCAAAAGGCCTGATTTAGTGATAAACGCTTCATTCGCTTAAATTCAACCTCACAACATCGGAACTGGGCATTTCAATGTCATGATGAGAAGTCATGACGATTATGCCACCCTGCTCCAGATGTTGCTCAAACAACTGTTGGAACATAGCCATACTCGCCTTATCCAGTGAAGTGAAAGGCTCATCCATAATCCACAACAAGGCTTCGGTAACGACCAATCTTGCCATGGCCAGTCGTCGTTTCTGTCCGGCAGACAGGGTAGCCACAAAATTTTCGCCAAACCGGTATAAGTTAACTTTTTCCAGCGCATCATCGAGCTTGATGGGTAAGGGTTTTCCCATGGCTTGAACCAGGCGTAAATTTTCCAGACAAGTTAAATCTCGCTTGATGCCATCATGGTGACCGACATAGTTCACCTGCTCGTAATAATCAGCACCCACT
>JASJBW010000122.1 GCA_030066315.1 Gammaproteobacteria bacterium | reverse complement strand
TGAGTGGCTTTGTCAGGCATGCACCAGGGATTTCGACCGCCGACAAATAAGTCGCCTTCTGACTGGCCACATTCAGCTATGTGAATGCATAATCGACCGTCCCAGGTGACATTCACTGCTTCGCCTTTGAATTCGTATACTTTTGACTTGCTCATGTGCGCCTCGATTTGATTTTGGGTTAGATGGGTTATGACTTGCCCCAGAGCTCTTCGATCCGTGCATCTCTTCCACAGGAATAGCGATAGAACTTGTAACGATAAGGATTCTTTTTATAGTAATCCTGGTGGTAATCTTCAGCAGGATAAAATTTGCTGGCCTTGATCAGTTCCACGCGCAGAGGATCACTGAAGGGTTTAATGCGCTCGATTTCCTGGGTGGATCGTTCAGCTTGTTGGTGTTGTGTTTCATCCAGATAAAAAATGGCAGGACGATACTGAGGCCCAAAATCACAAAACTGCCCCTGGTTATTGGTCGGATCTATATGGCGCCAAAAATAATCCAGTATCTGTTTGTAAGATATTTTACTGGGGTCATAAGTAATCAATGCGGCTTCAATATGTCCGGATTTACCGGATGATACCTGTTTATAGGTCGGATTCTCCTGCTGACCGCCCGTGTAACCTGAGACGACATCAATCACACCTTCCAGCTTTTCGAAATCGGATTCAACACACCAGAAACAGCCCCCGGCCAGGATTGCCGTCTCGGTTTTTTCAGAGGCTTGTGTCATGGGGATCAAGAAATTACCCAACATTAAGAGCAGGGTTAAATTGAACAGTGTTTTTTTCATGTCATTATGAATTCTAAGGAATAATCTCTTAGTAACTGCATCTTTTGAAAGGTTCACTCTAACAAGATATCAGGAGCGTGATCATTGGATCTCAGAGGTAATTAACTGTTGTAGAAAAAATGATAAGAAAGCATGGCTAAACCCAAGATGATCAACCCAACACTCCATACTTTAAGCCACATCAATCGACCTTTGATAGCTAACCATAATAAAATAATACCCAGGGGTATGGACATCCAATAGGACAATTCCATGATCTTGAGCGTGTTCTCAGTGTAGGGTTGGTTGGGATCTACTATTTCTCCCTCACGATATCGCATAGGTTTTTTTGCTGAATTAATTTATTCGTCATTTAATGATCGTGTATTGACAGAGTCAAACATGTACATGATCAAACTGACCAAACCGCAGAAAATGTATGACCTGGTAAATCACCTTTGAATTCCTCATCATAAAGGTATGGGTACTGGGTAAGGTTATAAAATCATTCATACCTTCAATTTTGGTATTTTCAACACTGACCTTACCATCATTCTGCCCGGTTAACAGGGTTGAGAGCAGGGGATTAATGCTTCGAATTCCTGCAATAACGCCCAGTTCAAAATCAACTGCCCCTAGTTTTTTGGGAGGGTCTTCTTGGGCTGTGCCCAGTTGTGAACCGGCTGGACCATGCAGCCAGTTAAACATGGGAATATGCCTCAATCGATCCACAACTTCAGTACCTTGATTGGGCGGTCCCAGCATGACAACTCGATGGATATTATCGATAGGGTGATGTTTATGGTATTGCCTGACCAGAATGCCCCCCATGGAGTGAGTGACAAAATTGATCCTCTTACATCCGAGGGTTTTTGCCATGGACCTGCATTGATCAATGACAACCTCCGCTAACTCATCCACGGGCATGTGACGAGAAGGATAGTTGATATTAATGACCTGATATCCCTGAGCGTGTAATTTTTTTTCCATCACCAGCATGGAACGACGAGTTCGAGCGAGACCATGTAATAAAACAACGCAATCTTGTTTGTGTTTACTTGCCACCATTTTATTCTGGGAAACCGTTATGTTCTTGAGACCAGTGTTGAATGGAATTAGCGTAATATTTCAACATCACTATCGATTCAGCATGGGATTTATATAATCCCTGGTGAAAGTCTACAAATCCACGCCCAACCAGCATATCCAGAGCACCGGTTAGAACCTGTTCGAATGCTCCGGGCGAAATATCGATGGGTGCGCCGAGCTTTTTTAAAGCATCGATCCGTTGCAAGGCTGTCGTTTTAAGTTCCAGTTCGCTTTTCCAATGGTTCTTTTCATTCAAAATGACTTCCGACATTAGCGCTACCGGTAAAACCGGAATAACCTGTTTAATGTCTGTCATTAGGGTTTTAGCCAGGTCTTCAATGTGATGAAAGCGCTGTTCTTGTGCTAGTTCACTAAAATCGATCTGCCTGTTTTCACAATAGGCTTTGGCAGATATTGGATTACCAAAATTAACGCTGGCATATCCAAAACGCCGCCAACGTGTCTTGCGATTCATCAACAACGTTTTGAAGAAAAACCGAAGTGTTGTCTGAATCACAAACCAGGTACTGCGTTTTGAGGCATTGGGATCGAGATTACGGACCAGGCTTTTATCTTCGATAACACGGTCGTAATTAATACCGACAGGAACAAATACGATATCCCGGTCAATGTCTGCATGATAATCCCTCAACATATAATCCATGAAACCCAATCGTGGAGCCCTAATTTTTCCATCCCGAGTTAAACCACCTTCAAGAAAAACAGCCTGGCAAACACCAGCCCGTGTAGAGAGGTTGACATAACGTTCTAAAACCCGGCGATACAGGGTATTACGCGAATTGCGTCTGACAAAAAAAGCGCCCATGGATTTAATTAATGTTTGAAGAGGCCAAATGCGTGCCCATTCACCGACGGCATAAGATAATGCTGTTTTTTCAGCAACCAGAAATGAGACAAGAATATAATCCATATTACTACGGTGGTTCATTACAAATACCACGCTGGATCGATCGGGAATGCTTTTAAGTTGATTGTCATCATAAAAACCAACTCTGACACGATAAAGTAGGCGCCCCACTTTTTTTGCAATCCAGTAACCCAGCCGAAAATAGAGATAGGCATTAAAACTCGGCGCGATCTCTTCGGCATAACGAATCGCTTTCGACTGGGCCACTTCCTTGGGCATGTTGTTTTGTTGAGCATATTCTTTGATTGCTTCGACCACCTTGTCATCGAATATAAGCTGATCAATTAAAGCTTGTTTACGGGTCAGTTGAAACGGCCTGATTTCTATATCAAGACGCGTATTCACTTCTTCGATGACCCGGTTAACCCTGCGTTTAAGATACCAGCGCATACCGGGCAAAAGGATTCTGTCGAGCACCATAATCAGTGCAAACACAATCAATAGAAAAAACAACCAGTAAGGTATCGTTATTGAGCTGTCCATTGATAATGATTATGACTTTAAAAGATGACATTCAGCAAATATTTGGTGTATAAACCCGGACGTTTTTAAAACACATGAAGCAGATGAAACCTGTCCTGGTATTCAGTCACACGACTTGTGATCCCCCCGGTTATATTGGCGAACTTCTCGATCGCTATGGTTATCCCTACCAAATCTATTGTCTGGCAGAACAACACCAGGTTCCGAGCCAACTGGATGACTGGGCAGGGTTTATTTTCATGGGGGGGCCGGGTAACGTGAATACACCGGAAGCATGGATGGCAGAAGAAATAGCACTTATAAATAGAGCCCATGCTTCTGACCTGCCCATGTTAGGGATTTGCCTGGGTGCACAATTATTAAGCAAGGCTTTTGGTGGCTCGGTTTGGGAGGCTGAAGAACTTGAAGTGGGTTGGCATAGCATTAAAATGCTGCCGCAGCCGTTCCAGCATCCTTGGCTCGAGGATATGGATTCTGAATTTCTGGCCTTTCACTGGCATGCGCACGAGTTTTCTCCACCGCCAAGGGCCATATCCATTGCAAGCAGTGATTGTACAAGCTGCCAGGGTTTCATTCATGGCAGGCACCTGGCCCTGCAATTTCATTTAGAAATGACTCCGGAAATTATTGACGAATTGTTGGTTCGTTTTGCCAGTGACATCGAAACACCCAATCTTTGCGTCCAGCAGGTGAGGCAAATCAAGGATAATATCGAGAATAAATGTGAAAATGCCTATGCAGTTGCCGATGTGCTATTAGGCCGATGGCTGAAGACGTTGAGTAGCTGAATATGCTTTCATTGGCTATAACCTGGGCAGATTGTCAGCATATCGAATTAGTGTCAATCAGGTTTTGGGAGTTGATTCGATAGGGTGGAAACACATAGTTTCTTTTTACATCTCCTTGCCATTTTATTATCGGCACGGTTATTTGCCGAAATCGCTGTTCGGATCAAAATCCCTGCCGTTATCGGTGAACTTTTCGCTGGTATTCTACTTGGCCCGAGCCTATTGGGTTGGATAGAACCCAATGAGATTATCCGTATGCTGGCGGAAATTGGCATTATCTTGCTCTTATTCCAGGTCGGACTTGAAACCGATGTCAGACGTTTAGCCACGACTGGACAAAAGTCACTGGTGGTGGCTTTGGGTGGGTTTTTAGGGCCTTTTATGCTCGGATTTATTCTGAGTTACGGAGTTTTTGGCTTATCGATGCTGGTTTCACTCTTTGTGGGCGGTACTTTGACAGCGACCAGCATCGGCATCACGGTTCGCGTGCTTGCTGATTTAAATCGCCAACAATGCAGAGAGGGGCAAATCGTCTTGGGTGCCGCGGTACTGGATGATGTCCTGGGTGTCGTCTTACTGGCCCTGCTTTACGAGTTTTCACTTGGCGGCGGTATCAGTCTGCTCAATACCGGTAAAGTGATCATCTTTATCATGGCCTTTTTCGCATTAGCCCCGTTGGCAGCAAAATTTATTTCACTCTTAATTCACCGCTTTGATCAGTTTAATGAAGTGCGAGGATTGATTCCAACCACCATTGTCTCTTTGGTACTATTTTTTGCATGGTTGGCGCATGTCATCGGTGCACCAGAATTATTGGGCGGTTTTGCAGCCGGTCTGGCATTATCACGTCGTTTCTTTCTGCCCTTCGGTATCGCCTTGAGTACCGATGAACAATTTGCACATCGAATAGAACTGCAAATGACACCCATCATTCAACTGATTACCCCGGTTTTTTTTGTCACGGTGGGGTTGTCACTCAATTTGCACGAGGTTGACTGGACTTCTTCCTTTATCTGGGCTTTTTCTATCCTGTTCTTTATCTTGGCGTTTATTACTAAGTTCCTCGGTGCTTTGGTGATCAAAGAGAACGGTTACATGCGTTCTTTAATCGGTTTGGCCATGGTGCCTAGAGGCGAGGTAGGGTTGATATTTGCTGAGATTGGGCGTTCGACCGGTATTTTCAATACCGAAATTTATGCCGCCATGATCATTGTAATTGCCTTGACGACCATAACGCCGCCCATCATTATGAAATGGCTTTACACTCGTTTTGGTGATCCCAAAGCTTCGATATAACATAAGCTGAGATAGACTAGATTCTGCTTAAACCCAGAATAGAAATTAATATCAGCATACCCCCCAGAATACGCTTAAATAATCGATCATTTTGCAGCATGTAGTCATGTG
This sequence comes from Gammaproteobacteria bacterium, assembly GCA_030066315.1. Classification (GTDB taxonomy): domain Bacteria; phylum Pseudomonadota; class Gammaproteobacteria; genus JACNJF01. The sequence goes on along the minus strand of JASJBW010000122.1, from coordinate 585 downwards.
TCTTTAAACCAATGACATGGCCTATGGCGGCAGCAGGCACCAATAAAAGCGCACTCGTTACGTGCAGGTCAAAACCAAATGTCACAAAAGTAGCCAGTTTTATGGTTACCAGTACAAACCACATGACGAACAAAGTGTTTCTTAATTGATCACGAGCAATATGCTGCATGAAAACCGCAACAATCAAGGGAGCTCCGGTTAGTGAGGTACCGGAAACATAGCCACCTGTAATCAGAAAAAGTTTATCGGTCCAGCCCCGTTCACTATGGATGCTTAGATTCAACAGCCATAACAGGGCATAAAACATGGTGATGCTATAAATTATCACGATCAAAAGATTGTTGGGCAGGTTTAACAAGCCAAATACCCCAACCAGTTTTGCGGGCAAGATATAGATTAATGATTTTTTAAAATAAGACCAATCGACATTACGGATACGGGTGCGGAGCGTCCAACTGGTGAATATCAATAAATGTATACCGATCATGGGTAACCAGAACAAAGGCTCGTCCGAGACCAATAGCATCAGGGGTAAACCCAGTGCGGCTCCACCAAAACCCAACCCACTGCGCACAAACCCAGACC
>JASJBW010000125.1 GCA_030066315.1 Gammaproteobacteria bacterium | reverse complement strand
CAGGTGGTTCCTCAGGAGGTGTGAGCGGTGGATTTGTTGATCCTGAAGTATCGGATTGATCGGTGTCACTGGAACTGGAGCATCCAACCGATAAAAAACCGAATATGATCACCAAGGTAAATAAAACTGCTTTAACCAGAATGGGATAGTTAATTTTATACATAAATATTAGAGATTTTTGAGCCGTGTTTTGAGTATGGCTTATCAAGAACAAACGAGCGGGACTGTATAAGAAATAAAAACAATAAAATTGACGATCATCATTAATTCCGTTGAAATCCGGATAAAGTGACTAATTTCATAGATAAACGCGCCGTATGAAAGATCTTGAGGTGGCTGATTTTTTTGTGATCAGAAATCCATTAGATTTTTCGAATACAACCACTCGAAAAGTTATGGGTATGATTCGGTGATTCGCCAAAAGTTAAATAAGATGGACAGTCATCTAAAGACTGGATGATCAAGCGTTAAGCTTTTAAAAAAGAAGATGATTTAACGCTAATTGACTATACTGGATGTCCTGGGAGTTACTAGGATTAATTATAAGAATTATGGAGTGAATTTATGGCTGGACCTCTCAATAACAAACTTCATACGGTCTGCCTGGACGATTCCAAGGTATATCGGGCCGATTGCCAGCATTGCAGCATCCGGCATCTCATGTTGTTCTCTCCGCTGGAAATGGAAAGTATTTCTACCCTGCTCTGGCCGATTCATCGCTGTATCAGTGCGGCTAAAACTTCCATCTACCATCAGGGACAACCCCCTTACGGAATATTCTCCATTCGCCGTGGCTTTGTGAAATTAGTCAGCCTCAACAAGAATGGGCAGCATCGTATCATTCGATTGCTGGGTCCGGGCAGCTGCATTGGTCTTGAAGCGCTGCTTAATGAAAACTACCATCAAACTGCTGAAGCCGTCACTGAACTCGATTTTTGCACAATCCCGATTAAAACCATTTATCACATTGAGAAGGAACAACCCATTCTGTATGAACAGCTGCAAAAACAATGGGATCAACAATTATATGAGGCTGATAAATGGTTAAGCGAGTTATTGGTTGGCAGCATCAAGGGTCGCGTCTGCCGTTTTCTACTGATGCAATATCACTTACAAAAGCTTCCGGACAATAAAATAATTTTAATCAGTAATCAGGATATTGCCTCGATCCTGGCGACCAGCAAGGAGACTATCAGCCGCTGTATCACCAATTTACGTAATGAAGGTATTATCCAGAGACAAGAAAAACGGTTGTATACGCTGGACCTGGAGTCTATCCAGGCCATTGCTGACGAGTAAGCAATAATGTTGGACATATTCTCGTATCTTTAAGTCCTATCTGGCACCTTTTATCATGACATGATCAGAGAAAGTGCTTTAAATTATATCGGACAACCTTTTTTATCGACTTTAACACCCCTCGGGGTACCTGGGCAGTTATCCCGGTAATCAGGCGTGCCATCGGCATCACTGTGTTTGGGACATCCATTTTCTGCTACACCTTTACTTAATGCTTCCTTAGTATCTTCCGGGCAATAATCCTGACTATTAACAATGCCGTCACCATCGGTATCAAATTCACATCCATTTTTATCTACTGGAAAAGCTTTAATGCCGGGTTTCAGACGCTCAGGATCGATGGCAACTCCGTATCTAAAATCAGCTGCTACTTTCTTTAACTGTGCTGTATTGGGACATTGATCCAGACTGTCTTCAACACCATCCGCATCAGCGTCATTTGCGAATACACTGGCTGGTAAAAAAAACACGGACAACCATAACAACATGATCATTTTCATAACTTTGCAAACCATCAATAACGCTTATATTCTATTCACCAATCGTGAGGCATGGGTATATTCAAATCATATTCCAATGGCTTTTTATCGACCCAGAATAGTATCTACCTCGGTTTGTGATAAATATTGGGCTTTATAATTTCCAACCCCGATAACCGCTTCGATTTGTCCCACATAGGCTCGAAGATGACTTTCTGAACCACTGATCAGTGATCGATAAGCAGTCTGTAATGCTTCCTCATCGGTATATTCCAAACCACAAGGAATAGGATAACCACGTTCGATCATTATCTCAGGACAAATCGCAATATCGCGCATATCCAGTTCTTCAATAAAGGCACCTACATACAGGGCTTCAAGCTCGCTAACGGCTCCCTTTGAAGTCAATTCTTCGAATTTTTCCGTAAAATACCAACCCCATTCTTCCCCGGTAAATACTCCCAAACTGGAAGGTAAATTATTAGTTTCCGGGTTCGGGTCCGGTAAGTTGAATTGACTCAGCCTATCTCGCAAAGTATCAGTATGAGTTTGCTCAGAACCGGTAGCGATATTATCAAACACAGGTTGGTCGGGATATAATTCAGCCAGACTTAAATAGACATCACGAGCCAACTTTTCTTCTTCACGCATAAAGGTGAGATGAGAGGCCTCTGTGGCGTCCAGTACTCCCGTTTTTACGGTTTTTTTCTCATCTAAAGGCAATGCGATCGCTTCCTCACGAACAGTGTCATCTGTTAAAGCCATTTCATCTTCATCAGTCGATGTCATTACATCTGCTTCATTAACACGTTCTGATTCACAAGCGGTTAAATAAAAAGGCAATATCATAAAAATAACCAGTAATTTTCTAATATATCTATCTATGTCATTCATGATTATTCCAATAGTTAAATCTCTAATTGACGATAATTCCTTACATAAAAGTAAATAAATATATCCCTCTTTCTTTACTTCACTAAATTCAGTTTACTCTCCCTAAAATACAGGGACAATTGGATTCGAAACCAAAATTGATATGTGTCAACGAAGACTGATGGCACTGTGTAACCTTTCATTAAATAACACTGTTGAAAAGTAGCAAAGAATCCAAGAGCCATTGTAAAAGTTCGGTTCAATACCAATTGAGGTCAGTGGATTAAAGATGCTCAGGCCTGTGATAGTGAGAATAAGCGATCCTAATTTTTATTATTTTAAGGTTAAAATAATCACAGATTAGTCACTCAGCACTATTAATTGATTCAAGGATGATCATGGTCATTTTTTTACCCTCTAATGTTTTGTACTATTTTCATGTAGCCGATTGATTTCTATTCAGTGGTTTTGCATTTGGCCATTAAATCAATGGAAATGCGTTATGAAAAACAACAAGGCATCCACAACCTTCTTTAGCACCCTGATACTCTTTCTATTCATCTTTTTTACTGAAGCTTTTGCCGCCGGCTACGTCATTAACGATCTGGGCTCAGTTGTCGAAACCGGCTCCAAGTATGCCGAAGCAGAATCCATCAACAGCACCCGGCAGGTAGCCGGATACATCAGATGGGAAGGCAGCTCTTACGTATTCGAAGTTTCTCCTTTTTTCTATGATGGCACACAGATTCACGATCTAAGTTCACAGATTGGACCAGGTTCTTTTGCTTATGGGATTAATGAACTGGGTCATATCACTGGAACCACCGGTGGAGAGATCTCTGGCACTAGTCGTACCGCCTATATCTATGACGGTTATGTGCTCAAGGAGCTCGGAACCCTGGGAGGTGAAAGCTCGACTGGTTATGCCATCAACGATGATGGTGAAGTTGCCGGCACCAGTGAATTCAGCCCAACAAGTTCGGACGAACGCGCTTTCTATTATGACGGCGATGTTATGCATGATCTGGGCACACTCGGCGGTGATGAATCCCGAGCCTACGGTATCAATATCTTTGGTGACATTGTCGGTAGAAGCCTGATCCAGGGCCCCAGCGATGTCTGGAATCCTGACGTGCAGCATGCGTTTCTCTATCGCAACAATCAGATGATCGATCTGGGTACCCTGGGTCAGGGTGACGAGGATGAATCATATGCAAGCGCCATCAATGATTTCGGCCAAATAACCGGCAGCAGTGACACCGGCGATGGCAGGAGCCACGCATTTCTATATGAGAACGGGATAATGCAAGACCTGGGCACGCTGGGCGGTTCATACTCGTATGGATTGGGCATCAACAACGATGGCCATGTTGTCGGCGGCAGCGGTAACTATAACGGCAATGTGACGGCCTTTCTGCACGACGGCACCGAGATGCTGAACCTGTGCGATCAAACTGATTGCAGCGCCCAAGGATGGACCTGGCTACAAACCGCGAAAGATATCAATGACGCAGGCTGTATCACCGGCGAAGGTCTCATCGATGGTGAATCCCATATCTTCCTGATCTCCTGGACCGATGATCCGATTGCCGAACTCTGCACCGATGGTATCGACAACGACCATGATGGTCTCAGTGATTGCGATGATGTACAAGACTGTGGTCAACGCGTCTCATGTTATGTACCTGAAGGCATGGCCTACAACCTGGTCGACCTGGGAACACTTGGTGGTGAATATTCACAGGGCATCAGCGTAAACAATCTGGGGCAAGTCGCAGGCGACAGCCAGACCCGTAACGATGGAATTCATGCCTTTTATTACAACGGCACCCTGCAGGACCTCGGTAAGTTAGCGACAAACGATACCGGCTCCTTTGGTCGAGGCATCAACGACGCTGGACAGATCACCGGATACAGTGTTGCCCCAGGGGCACCATACGATAATGCCTACAACAAGTTATTCCTGTATGAGCATGGCCACCTAATCAACCTGCATAACTTGTTCGGCGATGACTGCGATGAGTCAACCGGAGAAGCCATCAATGAAAGTGGGCAGATCACCGGCACTTGCAGGATCCATGTCTATGACATGTGGTCAGACGAACTCTCATACGCATTTATGTATGACGGCAGTAATATGATCATGCTCAGTGATGGCTTTAACCAGTCACACGCCAGAAGCATTAATGACAATGGCCTGGTCACCGGCTCACACCGGTTTGATAGTGGCTATGACCACGCCTTCATTTACGATGGTGGCGCCATGCAGGATCTTGGTACTCTGGGTGGTACCTACTCTAGTGGCTTTGACATCAATAACTTTGGCCACGTCACCGGCTCGAGCTACTTTCAGGATTTCAACAGCCATGCCTTTTTCTATGATGGCAGTACGATGCATGACCTAGGGGCATTCGAGGGTGGGCGTTCCGGCAGTTTTGCGATCAACGACCACGACCAGATCGTCGGCAGCAGTGAACGCGCCAATGGCGAGGATGCCGCTTTCCTCTATCATGACGGCCGGCTGGTCTCAGTCTGCGCGCTGACCGATTGTAAGGACAAGGGCTGGAGTTCATTGATTACGGGTCTGGATATCAACAATCGTGGTGACATTACCGGTATCGGCTTAATCGATGGTGAGCTCCACGCCTTCCTGGCCTTGTCCGGCAATCAACCACCACCTGGACCTGAGATCTGTCATGATGGCATCGACAATGACGGTGACGGCCTGACTGACTGCCAGGACACCCTGGATTGCAGTAGCGCCCCGAACTGCAGCCCACCTCCTGATCCCGAGATCTGCAATGACGGCATTGATAATGATGGTGATGGATTGATCGACTGTGATGATACCGCCGATTGTGCTCATACCTCTTATTGCAACGTAGCACCGACACCCCCTACCGCGGTCAATGACTCGATTACGATCTCGGCAGACACCGTCACCCACATCAATGTGATCGCCAATGATACGGACCTGGAAGATGGTGCACCGCCACCGGCACCACCGGCGTTCGTATCTCCGACCACCACTACCTCGGTGCAGGGTTTTGCCTTATCGGCCAATACCAATGGCAGTATCACCTATAGCCCCACCGGCGGTTATGTCGGTACGGATTCCTTTCAGTACATCCTGACCGACAGTGATGGTATGGACTCTGCTCCCGCCACGGTCTTCATTACCCTTAATGCCGTTCCGATCAATCATCCCCCGGTCTGCGAAGACGTCTCTCTGGTGACCCTGGAAGACAGCGTGCTGAATATCAATGTCACCCAACAGCTGTTAACCACCTGTGATGATCCGGATG
>JASJBW010000011.1 GCA_030066315.1 Gammaproteobacteria bacterium | reverse complement strand
CGATGCAGGCGCTTGGGGCAGGCCTGATAAATCCCTGGCCTCGGCAAAAAAATAGACCTCTTTGGAATCAACATCTACATGACTGGCCACATAACAATCCGCATGTCGTAAAAGATCCTGTAATGCGTTATCCCGCTCCAATAAGAAAACAGCTAACAAGTCTTCATAATCATAGGCCTGTTGATCCAAAACCGTGATATGGGTATGCCCGTAAGGCAGACGATTACCGGCCTGTTCTTCGGTATCCAGTAATACGATGGATTCCGGATCTATGCCGGATTGTGCCATCATCTCCAGTAATGGCTCCGCCAGCATGCTGCTAGCGTGAGTTATAGCGATTTTACGTAACTTCATCGCTGCAGAAGAATTTGCAGCATTCTCCTTAATGGCTCTGCAGCGCCCCATAATAATTGATCACCCACGGTAAACGCGGAAAGGTAATCATCTCCCATGGCCATTTTGCGCAATCGACCCACCGGTACATTCAGAGAACCTGTAACCGATGCCGGAGACAGATCTGTCATACTGATCTCACGATCATTGGGCAACACTCGGACCCAGTCATTGGCCTGCGATAAGAGGTCATGGATTTCGTCCATCGGCAGTTTATTTTTCAACTTGATGGTTAACGCCTGCGAGTGCGAACGCATGGCACCAATTCGCACACACAAACCGTCAATAGGAATCAGGTGATCACTGCGGCCGAGGATCTTGTTGGTTTCGACACCGCCTTTCCATTCTTCCTTGCTTTGACCATTTTCCAATTGAACATCGATCCATGGGATCAGACTCCCCGCCAGTGGGACACCAAACTGGTCGGTCGGATATTCACTGGAACGTATATGCTCAGCAACTTTGCGATCGATATCCAAAATAGCGGAAGCGGGATCGGCCAATAAGTCATGTACAGAGGACTCGATACTACCCATTTGGCTGATTAATTCACGCATGTTTCGTGCACCCGCACCTGAAGCCGCCTGGTAGGTCATCGCACTGATCCATTCAATCTGATCGTTTTGCAATAAGCCGCCCAGAGCCATCATCATCAGACTTACTGTACAGTTTCCACCTATAAAGTCTTTCTTGCCTTCATCAAGGGCCGCATCAATCACATTACGATTCACGGGATCCAATACGATTATGGTGTGCGCTTTCATGCGCAGGGAGGAGGCCGCATCGATCCAGTATCCCTTCCAACCTGTTGCGCGCAGATCATCATAAACCTGCTTGGTGTAGTCACCTCCCTGACAAGTCACAATGGCATCCATTGCTTTTAATTCATTGATATCATTTGCGTCTTTCAAAGGAGGAATATCCTTACCCACTGCTGGACCTGCCTCACCCACCTGAGACGTTGTGAAAAACACAGGCTCGGCAATCTGGTTAAAGTCACTTTCTTCGCGCATTCGCTGCATCAACACTGATCCAACCATGCCTCGCCATCCCACAAATCCGACTCTGTTCATTTTCATCTCTTTACTTAGTGTTAATTCTTTAACGCGGCAACAACAGCATCACCCATATCGACTGTAGTAACATATTCATCACCATCAGCAATATCCTGAGTCCTCAATCCCTGATCTAGCACCTTACTGACTGATTGCTCGATCTTATTCGCCAATTCAGGGGCATTCAAACTGTAACGTAACATCATGGCCACGGATAAAATGGTCGCCAATGGGTTGGCCGTGTTGGTGCCGGCAATATCCGGTGCCGAACCATGAATAGGTTCATACATCCCCTTGCCAGTTTTATCCAACGATGCCGACGGCAACATTCCAATGGATCCAGTCAGCATCGCAGCGGTATCAGACAAAATATCACCAAACATATTCTTGGTGACCATGACATCAAACTGTTTTGGCCACTTGACCAGTTGCATGGAGGCATTGTCAACATACATATGGGACAACTCAACATCAGGGTAGTCCTTGCTGACGCGTATCATCACTTCACGCCATAACTCAGAAACTTCTAAAACATTTGCCTTGTCAACGGAGCAGACCTTCTTATTGCGTTTCATCGCCACCGAAAATGCTGAATGCGCGATTCGTTCAATTTCATGCTCCGCATACACCAGAGTGTTATAACCCTCACGTTCACCGGATTCCAGACTGCGAATTCCACGAGGTTTACCAAAATAGATTCCCCCGGTTAACTCCCGCACAATCATGATATCCAGTCCGGAGACAATTTCAGGTTTGAGGCTGGAGGCACTGGCTAATTGAGGATAGAGAATCGCCGGCCGCAAATTCGAAAACAATTCAAGTTCAGAACGTAAGCCCAGCAATCCTCTTTCCGGACGTAATTCTCGTTCAAGTGATTCATATTGTGGCCCCCCTACCGCACCCAGCAGCACTGCATCCGCAGATTTACACAACGCCAGCGTGGTTTCAGGCAAAGGGTGGCCGGATTCATCATACGCAGCACCACCAATGGCTGCCATTTCAAGTTCCGCCTTAAAACCATGCTCCTGTTGCAAACAGTCCAAAACCTTGACGGCTTCATCTACAATTTCAGGGCCAATACCGTCACCCGGTAATATCGCAATTTTATGTGTCATTCAATAACTCTACTTTCACTGTAACCAGGGTGAATTCTGATAATATTGTTGTTCAAACAACTTAATCTCATCAGCATGCTGGAGTGTTAAGCCGATATCATCCAGGCCGTTAAGTAAGCAATACTTGCGAAAATCATCAATCTCAAAATACATCTGCACACCGTCAGCATTAGTAACTACCTGTTGATCCAGATCGATACTCAGTTGGTAATCTTGTTCGACTTGAACCTCTTTGAATAATTGATCGACAATGTCGGCATCCAGCACAATCGGCAACAGACCATTCTTGAAGCTGTTATTGTAAAAAATATCCGCAAAACTGGGGGCAATAACCACCTTGAATCCAAAATCAGTTAAAGCCCACACCGCATGTTCTCGCGAGGACCCACAACCAAAATTTTCCCGAGCCAATAAAATCTGGCCCTGATCATAGGGCGTTACATTCAACACAAATTCCGGATTCACCCGCCGATCACGATCATCAATCCCAGGTGCACCGGGATCGAGGTAGCGCCAGTCATCAAATAAATTGGGGCCAAAGCCGGATCGCTTAATGGATTTCAGATATTGCTTGGGTATGATCGCGTCAGTATCAATATTGGCACGATCCATAGGTGCCACAATACCGGTAAATTTTTCAAATTTTTCCAAGAGCTACTCCGCTGCCTTCTTTTCAAGGGCTTTACCCGCCTTCTGAATATCTTTACCAACACCTTGCATGGTTTCACAACCCGTTAAACCCAGCATGAACATTATTGCCAAAACCAGAGAAAGTTTTTTCATGACTAACCTCATTTTTTTCAATCTTAAGCTTAAATTTTTCGAACATCCGTAAAATGGCCAAATACTGCGGCAGCAGCAGCCATTGCCGGAGAGACCAGGTGAGTTCGACCACCCTGACCCTGACGCCCTTCAAAATTTCGGTTCGATGTAGAAGCACAGCGCTCACCAGGCTCTAATCGATCGGCATTCATGGCTAAACACATGGAACAACCCGGTTCACGCCACTCAAAACCTGCCTCAATAAAAATTTTATCCAAGCCTTCTTCTTCAGCAGCCTCTTTAACCAATCCGCTCCCAGGGACAACCAGGGCCTGTCTGACATTATCAGCCACCTTGCGCCCTTTGGCTACTGCTGCGGCTGCACGTAAATCTTCAACACGAGAGTTGGTGCAAGAACCAATAAAAACCTTATCCACAAAGACCTCGTCAAGTGGTGTATTGGGTTTTAGCCCCATGTAGTCTAAAGCCTTCTGCATTCCATCTGCTTTAACCTGGTCACTTTCTTCAGCTGGATCAGGCACAGAAGCAGTCACTGGAATAACCATTTCAGGCGAAGTACCCCAAGTGACCTGTGGCTGAATTTCAGCACCTTGAATGACAATTTCACGATCAAATACAGCAGATTCATCGGAATGCAAAGTGTGCCAGTGATCCACCGCCTTGTCCCAAAGGTCTCCCTGAGGAGCATAAGGCCGCCCTTTAATGTAATCGATTGTGGTCTGATCACAGGCAATCATTCCCGCCCGGGCTCCTGCTTCTATAGTCATGTTACACACTGTCATGCGCCCTTCCATGGAAAGATTTTGTATCGCCTCTCCAGCAAATTCGATTGCAAACCCGGTACCACCGGCAGTACCAATTTCACCAATAATGGCCAGTACAATATCTTTGGCAGTCACACCCGCCTCTACCGGACCTTCAATGGTGATGCGCATGTTCTTAGATTTTTTTTGTAAAAGACATTGTGTTGCCATCACATGTTCTACTTCCGACGTGCCTATGCCAAAAGCTAAAGCGGCAAAAGCCCCATGGGTTGAAGTATGCGAATCACCGCAAACCACGGTCATACCCGGCAGCGTCGCGCCCTGCTCAGGGCCAATCACATGAACGATGCCCTGCCGCCGATCATCCATTTTAAATTCGGTTATGGCATGGTTGGCACAATTCTGATCCAGGGTTTCAACTTGCAGACGGGCTACCGGATCACTGATGCCCTGTTCTCGATCGGTTGTGGGAACGTTATGATCGGGCACGGCCAGAATAGAAGACTTACGCCATAAATCACGCTGATTAATTTGCAAACCTTCAAACGCCTGTGGTGAAGTGACTTCATGTACCAGGTGACGATCGATATACAGCAATGCCGTACCATCCTTTTCCTCACGCACGACATGTTGCTGCCAAACCTTGTCATAAAGTGTTAATGCGGTCATGGTCTTACTCATATTGAACTTGCAAGTAAGTCTATCCTGACTTATAAAATAACTCTAATTCATATTTTTCATAATTCTCATTACTTTTAAGAATAATGGATACCGCAAATCTTCAGGCGTTTATCATCCTGGCTGAAACCCGCTCATTTTCATTAGCCGGGCAACAATTATTCTTAACACAGCCCGCTGTCAGCAAACGCATCAAGCAGCTGGAAGAACAATTTGGCAGCAAGTTGGTTGATCGTAAAGGAAAACAGATCCGCTTGACTCAAACCGGACAGACCCTGCTACCCCTGGCACGCAACATATTGAACAATCTACATGACGCCCGCCAACAGATTGCTGACATGGAAGGCAATCCCATGGGCTCACTGAGTATGGCCACGAGCCATCACATTGGTTTGCATCGTCTCCCTCCTATTCTTCGGGCATTTAATACTCAGTTTCCAGAAGTCGATTTGGATTTAAATTTCATGGATTCAGAAAAAGCATGTGAACGAATAGAGCAAAACGAGCTGGACATGGCCGTGGTCACCTTACCCTTCCAGGAAAACAACAAGCTCGATTTCACACCGATCTGGGACGACCACTTGTTGATTACCTGTGCTGCCGATCACCCTCTTACCCGAATCAAACCAATCACCCTGGAAGATGTCATTCAATATCCTGCGGTATTGCCTTCTCATGGAACCTTTACCCGAGAAGCCATTGAGCAGGCATTAGTAGGTGTTATCGATGCCTTAAAAATCAATCTTGAAACCAATTACCTGGAAACCATCAAAATGATGGTATCGGTCGGACTCGGCTGGAGTATATTGCCGCAGAGCATGCTGGATGACAGCCTGGAACAACTCTGTATTAAAGAATTTCAGGCGATGCGTCAGCTGGGCATCGTAGTCAACCGGCATCGCAGTCAATCGAAAGCCACCCAGGCTATGGTTGATTTGATTCATGCCTTCAAATAGTTTCTTTTCGACATTTGTTCTACAGTTGCTATATATATAAGTCCAATCACTTTTAGCTAATCATGATGAATACAATAGTCAAAGCTCTGTTAATGGGAATCACGCTCCTCCTAGGAAATGGGGCCTATGCCGGTGAGGTAGCTCGTGGTCAATTTACGCGCGACATAGTAGATCGAGAGCCGATCGATAGGGTTGATCAACTCGACAGTAGTCAACAGAATGAAATCAAGTATTTCACTGAACTTTTAGACCTGCAGGGCCAAAATGTTACACATCAATGGGTCTACGATGATGAGGTTGTTTTTGAAAAATCCTTTTCAGTGGCTGGACCACGTTGGCGCGTGTGGACCAGTAAAAAACTGCCCACCGATAAAACTGGCTACTGGTATGTCAACACCCTGGATGGTGAGAGAAATAATCTGTTAACTCAGAGTTTCGATTATCGTTAGGCACTCCCCCATCCCTTGGATTCAGCGGGATGATTCCTGACCATTAGTGCCACCAGGAATCCCACCAGGGCAATCAGTGCAGCAGCGGTAAAAGTAAGGCTGGGAGAATAACGCTCCCATAACGAGCCCGCATATAGGCTACCCACAGCACCTCCTGCACCAAAACTAACTGAAGCATATAAGGCTTGCCCCCTGCCCCGATGCTGTGGAAAGAAATCATGGATCAGGTGAATCGCTGCGGCATGAAACATCCCAAAACTGGCTGCATGTAAACACTGGGTAATAATCACCAGCACAATGATTTCTGAATACCATGCCATTAACAACCACCTTACAGTGGTTAATACCAGTGCCAGGGCCAGCCAGTAACTGGCCGGCTTGTATTTAAGCAAGCGAAACATGAAGAGAAACAAGACCACTTCAGCCAATACGCCGAGAGACCATAATAAGCCTATACTGAAACGAGAATACTCAAGCCCCTCCATAAAGAGACTGTAGAAAGTGTAATAAGGCCCATGACTGGCCTGCATAAAAAAACAGGATAACAACAACGCTATAACCTGCGGGGTTCGAAGCACTGAAAGAATATGACTAACCGATCGATCATGTTGTCGATATTCCTTGACTGGCAAACTGGATAGCCAGATTAATGTAAACACCCCTATTAGAAATGAAGGCAGCCATTCAATTGACACCCTTACAAATAGTGCGCCCAAGATGGTAACCGCGGCAATAAATCCCAACGAACCCCACAAACGGATCTGGCTGTAACGGAATTTCTCTTTACCTAACTGGGCCAGTGTTACTACTTCAAACTGGGGTAAGGAAGCATTCCAGAAAAAGCTGAATAAAAACATAAACAACAGCATCCACCAGAACGAATCCACATATAGCAGTGGCGCAAAACATACTACAGAAAACAACGAAGTGATCTGCACAATCCTGATATGATAGCCCGTATGATCAGCAATCCAGCCCCAAATATAAGGTGCGATGATTTTGCTGATAGCGAGTGTTGAGATTAACTGTCCAATTTCCAGCGCAGAAAAATGCAGGTGATCCAGATATAAACTCCAGAAAGGCACAAGCACGCCAAGACTGGCAAAATAAAAAAAATAAAATTGTGACAAACGCCAGTAATTAACTCGCATGCTTTACGCTAATATATACCCTTACAAGAGGGCCTATTCGATTTCTTCTATATAAGTTCTGGCGATGGGCGTTTGGACATAAAAACGCCCTTTGTCGTTTTTAACCCAAAAATAGTAATAACCTTTGGCTGGCTCGGAAGTCACCTTTCCATCACGTACTTCCCAACTGTTAACATGACTACCATCCGCGTAAGTGACTCGGTAATCCCCCTCCAGCCAGGTCACGCCCAAACGGGAAATTTTGTTTTGTTGCTCTTCACTACAGGCAATCAATCCCATCAATACAAACACTATCAAAACGAAACGTTTCATCACACAACACCCAGTCAAGTTATGAATAAGGCAGCTGGAATAAAAGTACCAATGCCAACATGGCAGGAAACCCTTGTAACCAGAATATCTTGCGATTAACGGTTATGGCCCCAAAAACACCTGCCAAAAATACACAAATGAGAAAAAATAAAGTCACCGAAAAGCTGCCACTCAAAGCAGCCCAGACACACCCCGCGGCTAAAAATCCATTATATAAACCTTGATTAGCCGCAAGTGCCTGGCTATTAGCTGCGAATTCATCACTTATATGAAAAATTTTTTTACCGAAGGGTTTGTTCCACAGAAACGTCTCAAGAACCATGAAACCGATATGCAGTATTGCTATCACCATCAACAAAACTGGCATGATCAAACTCATGAAGCCTCTCTAGACATTAATTGATTGATTTCTTGCTGGATCATGTCTCGCTCCAGGTTTTCCTTCGATAACACAAACTCCAGTTCAGCCTGAGGATTGATCAGATAGAGATAATCCTTATTACGTTCAGATTCGATGAAGTCAATCTCGAATTGACGCATAAAATTTTCTACTGAAGCTGCCATGGTTCCACTCGTTATGGCGATATCAGCATATTTATTAGCCAATTCTCCTAACTGGTTGTGATCAGCCAAACCTTCAGCAAAATAGAGTTTTTGCACGTTTTCAATCCCGGTCATTGCGGTTAATTTTGATTGACAGGTTTGTTCGCAGGTTTCCTCTCCAAGAGCCACTATAGTCCATTTACCCTGGAAAAAGGGGGGGGTCACCGGCAGATTGTTAATGCGAAATAAGGCGGCATTGCGTATGGGCACAGGAGGAAAAACCTCCTGCAACTGACTTGAAAAGACTTCCGCAGATTGTTCTTCACAAGCCACCAACAACCCGCTAATAATCAGGAATGTTAAGGTGATAAAACGTTTCATATCTATTAGTATTGTCAGCATCCTGATGATGATTCAGTATTGATTCAGCCTTGGTAGGCTACATTAGGACGTTAGCATAACTTAAAAAAAACCCAGAGCGCATATCTATCTCTATAAATCCATCTAAAAAACTGAAGGAGTTAATTATGTACCGCATTCCCGTTCTTTCCCTGTTTTTTGCCCTGTTACTGTCACCTTTACAAGTGTTTGCACATGGGCAGATGAATGCCGCAGAACTTGAAACAAGATTCACTAACACCACTCAGCATTGTCGCAAGGAAAAGGACCAAAGCACCTGTACGACTTTCTTTGCACCGGATGGCACCATAAAACGTCGCATGCATGCCGACGGTGTGCGTCGTGAAGGTACCTGGGAGATTGATAAAGAAAACGATTTGATCTGTATCACCTGGAAAGGAAAAACCAAGGCGTTATGCTTCACCGCCTATGTTAACCAAAACGGTACCGTGGATATGTATAAAAAAGGCAAGCATTTGTCGACTGTGATGACCTTTTTCCCGGGCAACGTGGAAAACCTCTAAGAATCAAGCTTACTGTCAATACCATCGCTGTAAGGTGGCGATGGTATGATCGCTTTAAGAGTCACCCGCAGGTATCACGGGTGTGGCGCAATCCACATCGTTATTTTGAGCACGATCTCTGAGCATATGATCCATTAACACCATCGCCAGCATGGCCTCTGCGATAGGTGTAGCACGAATACCCACGCAGGGATCATGTCTACCCTTGGTAATCACTTCAACGGGTTCGCCATTGATATCAACCGATTGTCCCGGTAAACGCAGACTGGAAGTGGGTTTTAAAGCCATACGTACCAGAATATCCTGGCCTGAAGAAATGCCTCCCAGTGTGCCACCGGCATGATTGGACAGGAATCCCTCAGGGGTAATTTCATCTCGATGCTCTGTGCCTTTCTGTGCAACGCACTTGAATCCGGCACCAATCTCAACACCTTTCACGGCATTAATACTCATCATGGCATGGGCGATATCCGCATCCAGACGATCAAAAATGGGCTCTCCCCATCCGGGAGGTACTCCCTCCGCCACAACTGAAACGGCTGCTCCAACAGAATTCCCTTCCTTACGTAAAGCATCCATATAGGCCTCTAACTCCGGCACCTTCTCTTGATCCGGGCAGAAAAAAGGGTTTTTGTTCACAACATCCCAATCCTTAAACTCCAAAGGGATAGGACCTAATTGCGACAGAAAGCCTCTGATTCGAATACCAAACTGTTCAGCCAAGTATTTTTTTGCAATACCGCCAGCCGCTACGCGCATTGCGGTCTCACGTGCAGATGAACGCCCACCTCCTCGATAATCCCTGAAACCATATTTCTGATTGTAGGTATAGTCGGCATGCCCAGGACGAAACTGATTCATGATGTTGCCGTAATCCTTGGAACGTTGGTCCTTGTTATGAATCAGTAAACCAATGGGGGTTCCTGTGGTTTTACCTTCGAACACGCCTGATAAGATCTTAACTTCATCATCCTCGCGACGTTGTGTGGTATGACGCGAAGTGCCAGGCTTACGTCGATCTAAATCACCCTGAAGATCAGCCTCGGTTAATTCCAACCCGGGAGGACAACCATCGACAATACAACCAATCGCTGGGCCATGGCTCTCCCCAAAAGAAGTGACAACGAATAATTTTCCAAAACTGTTACCGGACATATGAGATCTCTTGACTAAACTTGGGTCTATTGAAGTATGAACTTTTAAGCACAATATAATAATTCATGTCGCATTCTACTCGAAAACTGGGCAGCACGTTTACCTGGCTGGGTTGGATCATCGGATTTTTAATCCTGGCCCTACTGTTTGACCGTATCCTGGATAAACAAATGAATCCCAACCAGTCGGTTCAAACCGTAATGAATGGAAGCCAACAGGCTATTGTGTTGGAACGTAATCGACAGGGTCATTATCTTTTTAACGGCGAAATTAATGGTAAAAGCGTGACCTTCCTGGTCGATACAGGTGCCACCACTACCAGCATTCCAGCACACATGGCCAACCGACTGGGATTATCCAAAGGGCAACGCTTTACTGTTCAAACCGCGAATGGAACCAGTTATGCCTATACCACCCTACTAGAAATTTTAAAGCTGGGTGAAATCAGCTTTCAGAATATAAGAGCCAGCCTGAATCCCGGTCTTACAGGAAATGAAATTTTGCTGGGCATGAATGTCTTGAAACAAATGGACATCATCCAACGGGATAATCTCTTAATTCTCAAACGTTAATTGTTCTCAAAAAAAAGCGAAATTTTAACTATCAATTTATTCCCGATTGATAAAAGCAGAAGTTAAGCACACGCGAAATTTTATAAAATACTTAAATAACAATAACTTACATCGCCCAATTAAACTGGCAAAAGAGTAACATTATAAAATTAAGGTTTTTTTGCAGCTCAGTTGAACTTCCGTATACTACCCCGCTCTAAGTCGATGTACATGGTAAATACCATTCGACAACAACTTTTATAAACATAACTGAGGATAAAATACTCATGAATACTGCAAAGAAAATCTCTGGCGTTGCTCTGGCTGCTGCAGCCGCAACCATGTTCGCTGTTGCTCCGATGAATGTCACGGCTGGCGGCCACAAAGCGGGCAAATGTATCGGCGGTAACAGCTGTAAAGGTACCAGTGCCTGCGCGACTGCTACCACAAGCTGTGCAGGTCAAAATGCTTGTAAGGGTCAAGGCTGGGTAAAAATGACTAAAGCAGAGTGTGACAAAGCTGGTGGTACTTTCGAAGGCTAATAAAGAGACTTATACCCTCTCTTTGATTAAATGCACCGACTGAGTTCGGTGCATTTTTTTTGCCAGAATGACTTCTACTCTTATATTCATTGAAACATCCATTACAATCATGCCTTGTCGATCCCGCCCATACTTATTGCTGTCATGACTTCCAAAAACAACAAACCATTCCTGGGCTTTGGCCTTGGATTGCGTTCCGATCATTACCAGGAAATCATCGATCAACAGCCTAAAGAAATCGACTGGTTCGAAATCATATCTGAAAACTACATGATCGATGGTGGTAAACCACTGTATTTTTTAGATAAAATTCGTCAGGATTATCCCATGGTCATGCATGGTGTATCCATGTCCATAGGCAGCACCGACCCGCTAAACATGGAGTATCTGCAACAGCTTAAAAACTTGATTGACCGGGTTGAACCTATATGGTTTTCAGATCATCTTTGCTGGACGGGTGTCGATCATAAGAATATGCACGACCTGCTACCTTTGCCCTATACTGAAGAGGCTGTAAACCATATTGCTGATCGCATCGGCCAGGTTCAGGATTTCATAGGTCGGCAAATGCTCATTGAAAACCTGTCCAGTTATATCACCTATACCACTGATGCCATGACCGAATGGGAATTTCTATCAGCCGTATGTGAAAAGGCTGACTGCAACATTCTACTGGATGTGAATAATATCTATGTGAGTAGCTATAACCATCACTTTGACCCTTTAGAATATTTAAAGGGTGTGCCAGCTGAACGGGTTTGGCAACATCATCTAGCCGGCCACGAAAATAATGGTAATCTTATTATTGATACTCATGATCATCCCATTATCGATCCAGTGTGGGACTTATATGATAAAACCGCAGCACTACTCGGGCCTGTTTCAACCATGATTGAACGCGATGGCAATATCCCACCCCTGGCCGATGTCATTGCTGAACTCAATCGAGCTCGAGAGATAGCCACACCTCATTATCACGCTAACCATGCCTGAAGAATTACACGCACTTCAACATCGTTTTCAAGATTACCTCGAGGGTAAGTCCGAAGATTTTATAAAAGATATTGTCAGCAGTGAAAATGCTCTTGCAGAGCATCGACTTGGCGCCTATTACAACGCCTATCGAATACGACTGATTGATTGTCTGGCGACGGATTTTCCTGTGCTTCGAAAAGAGGTAGGAGCAGAAGCCTTTGAATATTTAGTGCTGGACTACCTGAAACTGTATCCTTCTGAACATCCTTCAGTACGCTGGGTAGGCCGACACATGGTCGAATTTTTACAGCACAGCACTCATGAAAATCGGGATTTCCTGGCTGAGCTGGCGCAGTTTGAATGGGCCCAGGGTTTGAGCTTTGACGCAGCCAATAGTGATCAAATTTTCACCATGGATGCAATGGCGGTTATTCCTCCAGAGCAGTGGCCAAGTATGTCCTTTGCATTTTCGCCATCCACCCGCTGGCTCGACTTATACTGGAATATTCCTCCTTACTGGACTGCTCTGGATACGGATGGAAAAGCACCTCAAAAACAAATTGAGGAATACCCAACACGGTGGTTGATATGGCGCAAAGATTTAAGACCCAACTGGCGATCTCTTGAAGCTGCAGAAGCCTGGGCGATTGAAGCGTCATTCAAGGGTGCTAATTTTGCAGAACTTTGCGAAGGACTACTCGAATGGTTTGGAGAAGAGTCCGTAGCCATGAGTGCTGCTGGATATTTAAAGCAATGGATTCATGATGAAATCATCACTGATATCATCATCAACGCATAACTAAATCATGGAAAAAACCAACATTTTAACGGTGGATTGACCCTCACACCTTTTAAATAACATTGTTGGGAGACGACTTAATTAACTCGACTAATCTGCTGATCTGCTGCCATAATCGGCGCACCTTTTTCCTCGAGTAAGCGCGAGAATAACTCCATACGCTTGAGTACAGTTGGCGCCTCGAGCAGTTGCTGTTTACTGTCGATACTGAAGTTCAGTACCAACACGAGATTATTCACGACCTGCTCAATGGGCAGTTTATCCAGCGCGTCCCAATCCACCTGCATGTTGTGACGATCAAAATAATGGCGCAAGCTGCCTTTGAAAAAATCGATTTCCCCTGAAGAGACTTCCTCCGTCTCGTAGTCCTGCATGAAATCACCCCAGTCGGCCCTGACCCTGCGATAACCATTTTTCATTGGCAGCTCCTCGAGGATCCGATAGCGGCACAGCCCGGTCAACATAATATTCAACTTGCCGTCCCCGCGCTCTCGATACTGCCTGACCCGACCGGCACAACCGACTGGGTAAATATCACTGGCGGGATTATTGAACCGGGGTTGCACCAGGCCTATCAAATGGTCGGTCTTTAACACCTCAACGAACATCAGCAGGTCCTTGGGATCAGAGAATTCCAGCGGCAATTCACCCCCGGGCAACAAGGCATTTTCCAATGGGTAGATGGGCAGCTCTTCAGGTAATCGTTCAAACGGTTGGATAAAAGGCGATCTGGGTTTCATGGTTAATCTTCAGGTGGTTAATATAATGAGTTTACGGGCGCTGCAGCTGGGCGTTCGCTTGCGACGGGTGGCGTGACTCCAACCATTGCAAAACGGCGACCGTCAGCGCGGGCAGAAAGGTCAGAGTTACCAGCGCGGTGCCGATAATACCGGCCATGACAATGACACCGACGCCGCGATACAGCTCGGTACCTTCACCCGGGATGAACACCAGTGGCGCGAGACCGAATACCGTGGTCAGGGTCGACATCGCGATCGGACGCAGGCGGGTATCGATCGCGTTACGTACCGCGTCAACCGCCGACATACCCTGCTCACGCAGGTTGAGCATGGCCTGGTGCACGATCAGAATAGGATTATTGACGACGGTACCCATCAGGATCAGGAAACCCAGCATCGTGATCATATCGAAGGACTGATGAATGGCCTGGAATCCCACAGAAGGCAACAGGCTGCCTACCAGGTTTAACAGTGCCAGGCCGATAATGCCCGACGCGATGCCGAGTGGGATCGTGGTCATGATCAATACCGGGTAGCCCCAGTTGGAAAAAATCGCCACCAGCAACAGGTAGATGATCACCAGCGCGACCAGATAGTTGGCGCCCAGCGATTCCTTGGTCGATTGCAACTGGTCACTGGCGCCGGAGGTGACGATCTTAACCGTGGCCGGCAACTGACCATTATCCTGCAGGTAGCCAATCACATCCTGCTTGACGATTTCCACAGCGGTTTCCAGCGCGACCGCGTCCGGCGGGATGATATTCAGGGTCACGGTGCGACTGCCATCAACCCGGCGAATGTTGCTGGTATCGACGGTCTCAACCACACTGGCCAGTGATGACAGCGGTACCACCGTGCCGCCCGGGGTATACACCGGCAACTTGTCGAGTCGATCCAGGCTGGCCTTGCGATCGGTGTTGCTGTACAGGTAGATGTCGATCTTGTCATCGGCAAAGAAAAATTCGTCGACGAAAGCGCCGTCGGTCAGTGCGGCGATGGTGAAGCCCATCTCGTCATGAGTCATGCCCGTCTCGGCGAGGCGTTCCCAGTCCGGCCTTACCTCGACCAATGGTTGCGACAGGTTCAATGACGATGGATTAGAGCGTACGCGCGGCCGATCCATGACTGCTTTGGCTCGGCGTTCGGCATCCAGTGCCACCCGATAGATGGTCTGCAAGTCAGGGCCGGAGATATCCAGATTGACGCTGCGGGTACCGCCACTGTTGCTGGAGATGATCGAGCCGCGGGATACAAATGAGCGCATGCCGACGTAATCGCCAAACTTGACCCGTACCGCTTCCATCAGTGGCTTGATGTGGCTGGGATCCTTTGGCTGCGAGATGATGAAGATCGTGGTGGCGCGGATGCTGAGGTTCATGTACAGCATCGCCGGCACCTCGGTCTCACCGCGGGCAAACTGTCCCGGATCATGCTCGAGATAAGGCAGGAAATACTCCTGCAGGTCCATGCCGATGCGGGTCATCGTCTCCAGGTTGTAGCCGGTGGGTGAACTCATACGCGCAAACAGCTTCGGCTCCTCACCTTCAGGCAGGTATTCGGCCGCGGGCGTCAGCCAGATGATGATCGCGGTGCAAATGCCTCCGACCAGGGCAATGACACTAAAGCGGCGCAGCGCGGTGGCGACCAGCCAGTTGATCACAGCGACCGTGCCCTGACGCATACGGCCGGTTTTGCGGGCGATGGCGTTGGCTGGTTGAACAAACACGAAGCGCCCGGCCGCCGCCGGCACCGCGGCAATCGCGATCACCATCGAGGCCAGGATCGAGGCCGAGATCGCAATCGCGACATCGCTATAAAGCTGACCCGCCTCTTCCGCAATGAATACGATTGGTACGAATACCATGACTGTGGTCAGGGTAGACGCCAGTACCGCCGGCCACACCTTACGCACACCCTCGACCGCAGCTCGCCAGCGATCCAGCCCCCTGCGCCAAGCCTGTTCAATACTCTCCAGCACCACGATACTGTTATCCAGGGTCATGCCGATGGCGAACGCCACGCCGGCCAGGGAAATCACGTTGATCGTCCTGCCACTGACATAGAGGCCGATAAAGGCCGCAATCGTACACACCGGGATCCCCATGATGCCGACCAGAGTGGCCCGACCGGAACGCAGAAAAAGGTACATGACCAGGCTGGCCAGCATCGCCCCGATCGACAGGTTGGTCCAAACATTGAAAATCGACGCCTCGACATAGCCGACATCATCGGCGACCAGGCGCAGCGTCATCCCCGCCGGCTTTAGTATTTCCGCGTTAACCGCGTCAACCTCCAGCATCATTTGGCGTTTGATATCGATGACATTGGAGCCCGGATTACGCCGCACCGACATACCAATGGCTGGTTGGCCATTGGCGTAGGAATGGCGCACGATCTCGAAGTGGCCGATACGGATATCCGCCAGTTCACCCAGCCGGACCAACGCATCACCATCACGCGAGATAATCAGGTCATTCAGTTCGTCTACATCGCTAAAGCGGCCGATCGTACGTAACAGGTAACGGCGCTTACCGGATTCGATCTCGCCACCCGAGACATCGATATTGCGCTCACGAATTGCCTGGCGCACGCTCGCTACGGTCAGGTTGCGTTCGGCCAGGCGCCGCGGATCGAGCATGATCTGCACCTGGCGATCAGCACCGCCATAGACCGAAACCTCAGACACGCCGGGTATGGCCTCCAGTCGAGACGCGACATTGTCACGAATATAATCCTGCATCGGGATGATATCGATATTGCGCGGATTGCCAGGCAGCGGCATCACCCGAAAGTACATGAATGCGTTGGCGGAAAACGAACTGGCGACGATACGTGGCTGATTGACGTTATTGGGATAGGAACTGACCCGGCTGAGCGCATTCATAACCTCGATCAGGGTCTTGTTGAGATCGATGCCGAACGGAAATTCGAGTTCGATCCGGGCCCGGCCAAACTCGGCAGATGACACGATCCGCTGGAGCCCGCGCACACTGCGCAGTTGTTCTTCCTGTTCGATCAGGATCTCCTTCTCGACATCCTGAGGGGTGGCGCCAGGCCAGTCCGTGCGTACGCCGATCGTGCGCACCTCCAGGTCCGGAATCATCTGCACCGGAATATTAAACGCCGCAACCACGCCCAGCACAACCATGATCAGCGTCGCTACACCGACCAGAATGCCATGTTTGACCAGGTTATCGAACATTCATCATTCTCTCTGTTAGTCGTTCGTTTGTCTGACGTTTACCTTCTGGCCTTCGCGCAGCGACTCGTTACCTCGGACAACGATCAGCTCGCCCGTTGCCAGCCCGGACGTGATATTGATGCGACCATTGAAACTCAAGCCAGTCTCCACCTGTTTCTCGATCACCGTCGTCTGGCCATCGTTTTGTTCAACAACCCACACCGTAATGCGTCCATCGGGATAGCGGATCAACGCATTGCGATCCACCACGACGCCTTCGTTGCTGTTGCTGATATGTAGGGTGGCACTGGCCGAAATCCCCGGAATCAGGCTGACCTCGTTATCGTCAAGGCGGGCGCGCACCGGAAAGGTACGCGAGCCACGGTCGGTCACCGGCACCACACTGATGATATTGGCGCTGAAGGTTTCACCCGGTAAGGTACCGAAACTGACCTCAATACGGCTGATGGCACCCAGACGCTCGTAAACGCGCTGCGGCACCTGGAATTCAATCTCCGGCACAGTCATCGATACCAGCTCCACTACCGCATGACCCGGAGCCACCCACTCGCCTCGTTCCGCATTGCGTGCACTGATGACCCCGGCGAACGGCGCACGCAGAGTGTGCTGACGCAGCCGTAACTGTTGTTGCTGCTCCTCCGCCTGCAGGCGTGTCACCTCGGCCGCATCGATTGAAACCTCGGCTTTCAGCGAGTTGATTTCATTGGCCGACACCGTATTCGTGCGCCCGAGTCGTTCAGCATCGGCCAGACGGCGCCGGGCATCCGCCAGTTCACGACGGACCTGTTCGGCTTCGGCCCGTTTGGCCTGTAACGACAGTTGTTCCAAGTCGGACTTGAGGGTCAGGATCACATCACCCTCGCTGACCCGGTCACCAATGTCGACATCGATGTTATCGATCAGGCCGCTGATTTCGGTCGACAGACGGGCCTGACGCGAGGAGATGACAGTACCGGTCAACGGGACTTCCTCAATAACCTCGGCCTGCTGCACACGTTCGGTGATGACCGCGGTACCCTTGTCCTGGGCGTGCAGAGTATTTACCAACAACAGTGGGAGCATGGCAAGGCCCAGTAACAGTCGGTAAGTTAAGCGGGGATAATCGGTTTGCCTGGATGTCATCGGATCATCTTAAACCACGGTTAGTCATTGGTGAAGCGTTCAACCAGCACACCACGCTAACCCGCGTCGCGCAACAGGATCGCGGGACGCACACGTAAACGCCTGAGCAGGTAATGAGTGCCCAGACTCAGCGAGGCGATGCTGATCACGATTGCGGTCAACGCACCCACCCAGACCAGGTCAGTCGACGGCAGCTTCATGCGTATCTCCAGCAGCGGCAAGGCAATTGCCGTACCCAGCAGCACTGCGAAAATCGCGGTGACCAGGGCCAGCAGCAGGTACTCGAGTTGCAGGCTCTGGCGAATGACCGATAGCCTCGCGCCCAGGGTATTCAACACCGTGGCCGCATAGACCTGGCGCGAACGACCGGCCGCGATGACACTGATCAAGACCAGCAGGCTGGCTGCCAGGCTGATCGCGGCGACGACCACCAGGCCGAGCGTGGCCTGGCCAAGCAGGTCACCGGCAGTGGCGAGGATACGCGCGGTACGTACCGTGATCACGTTGGGTGCAACCGCCGCGATCTGGCGCTGGGCCTCGATGGCCAGGGCATCATCCAGCCAGGCCGCACCGACTTGCCGGTTGATAAACGGATCAAGCAACCCATCGCTGACGATACCCTCGAACCAGAACCGGGTTTGTACGCCCTTTTGCTGGTGGATCGCGCCGACCTCAACCTCGAACGTACGCCCATCAATCCGGTAGCGTATGCGATCACCGATTGCGATGCCCAGCTCACGTGCTTCCCGGTCTTCCAGCGACTGAGTGGGTAGGGTCGTATTCTCAGCCCACCAGGCTCCCTCTACCAGGCTGATACCATCGATATTGCCGGCGCGGTAACTCAATTTGTAGTCGTCATTCAGCGCATCACGTAACTCATGATCGCCATTCGCCAGCAACTCACTGACCGGTTGATCGTTGATCGCGTCGATGCGGGCTCGCACCAGCGGCGCTGTCTCCACCCTTGCCCCGGCGGCGGCTCTGCGCACCGCCTCAGTCACTTCGGCAACCTGGTCGGCGTTGATGTCATATAGCACCATGCCCGGAGACTCGTCCGGGATCGTGGCCTGCAGGGTACGCATCAGGGATACCACCACCAGGGTACAGGCAACCAGCAGGGTCAGGGCGGAGCCGAGTGACAGCAGCGCGCTGCGTAACGGTGTACCCGGCCGGTGCAGGTTGGCCAGCGCCAGGCGCAAGGCAAAACGGCCTTCGAGGCGCTGGTTCTGTTCCAGCGCGATCGCTCCTCGCCGGATCAGGCGCAGGATGATTTCCAGCAAGACCAGCACCAGCCCGACCACCAGGATAAAACCAACGCCAAACAATGGATCCGGCAAGGTGAGCAACACCAGTAAGACAATCAATCCACCATTGATCGCGGTCGCCAGGCGCCAGGCCGGTGGTGTATGCCCCGCATGCTGGTCGGCATCGCGAAACAGGCTGGCCGGTGATACCGCCAGTGCCCGGCCAATGGCCGGTAGGGCAAAACAAAAGGCCGTCAGGAGGCCGAATGCAAAGGCAGCAAAGAGCGGCGCCAGCACCGCGTCCAGGGTAGTCACCAGCGCCAGCTCTGCAGCCACCACGGTCGCACCAAGAAGGCCGAGCAAAGCACCGATCAAGCATCCAACCAGGCTGGAGCCACCGCCGAGGATGCCTACCTGTAAGAGATAAACAGCGGCCAGGCGTCGGTTTCGCAGGCCAAGCGAACGCAGAGTGGCGATGGTCTTGAGTTTGCCCTGAAGGTAGGACTGAATACTACTGAAAACACCCAGACCGCCAATGAACAGAGTACTGAAGCCGATGATCAGTAGGCCGGAAGCGATCTGGCCAAGCCGTTCCGCGATGCGCTGGCTGCGATCCTCAAAGGTACGCACCTCCCAGGTTTCATCGGGAAAGCGCTCATAGAACATGTTTTTCCAACGCGCCGCGGGGATGTCGGTAGCGACGCGGTAATCATAATCGACACGGGAGCCCGGCTGGATCAAATCCGCCTCGCGGATAGCCTGCATCGGGATCAGCACCGGTGGACCGCGCCAGTCCGCGGTCAGCGCGCGGTCCGGCTGCTGTATGATCAGGGAACGTATCTCCATTTCCAGGATGCCGATGAACACCCGCTGACCCACATCAAGCCCATAACGTTGGGCCAATGACTGGTCGATTGCGACGCCCCAGAATTGGCCGTTAAATGCAGTGAGGTCGGCGAGTTTGCCGGCCGGTGACAGTTGCAGTTTTCCGTATAACGGATAGCGCTCATCCACACTTTGCAGTTCGACCCGGACAAAATCGCCCTCGGCCGTACCCAGCATGGTATAGAGCTCGGTCATCAACGAAACAGTGCCATGCTCGGCCATCCAATCCAGTGCTTCCGCGGGTAAAGGTTGCTTTGAGTCGACGTCGAGGTCTCCTCCCATCAACTGGCGGGTATCCGCCAGCAGGCCAGTGCTGACCAGTCGGTACAGGCCACCGCTAGCAGCGACCAGGGTGACTCCGAGTACGATACAGGCACAGAATACCCACAGCGAGCGACCACTGGCTCGCAGGTCATGCCAGGCCAGTTTAAGCAGAAACTTCTTACACGACATCTTCGACAAGCTGCCCTTCCTGTAATCTCAGCAAACGCCCACAGCGGGCGGCAACGGCCTCGTCATGGGTGACCATGATCATCGTCGAACCGGCCTCATGGTTGAGTCCGAACAAGAGTTCGATCACCCGTTCACCGGTATTAGCATCGAGATTACCGGTGGGCTCATCGGCCAGCAACAAGCTTGGCCGATGCACCAGGGCACGTGCAATAGCGACTCGCTGCTGTTCCCCGCCGGACAGTTGCGACGGATAATGCATCGTGCGTTCGCCGAGGCCGACCCGGTCAAGCATGGCCAGAGCACTCTCACGTGGATTGTCTTGGCCGGCAATCTCGAGCGGTAACATGACGTTGCCAAGTGCAGTCAGGCTGGGTACCAGGTGAAAAGACTGGAATACGATACCCAGTCGATCACGCCGTAGATCCGCAAGGGCCTCAGCATCGAGATTGTCCAGGTCTGTATCCTCGAACAAGATTTTGCCGCCATTCGCCTCCTCTAACCCAGCAAGCAGTAATAGCAGAGTGGTCTTGCCGGAACCGGATGGGCCCAGGATTGCAACGGTTTCGCCCTGCGCTAAGCTGAGATCAACACCGCGTAGTACATCGAGTTGACCATCGGCGAGCGCATAGGACAGGCTCAACTCTTGAATATCTATGAGCGGAGCTGAATGCAGTGATTCTCCTGAAAGTTCAGTACTTTGATTCATCGTTGGCTCCTCTATCGATTAAGCTAGGCATTAACATAATGTCCCAATCTTCTTTTAATGGTTCCATACTGACCAATCACAATGCCTTGCCACAGCTATCAATGGGAATTTTAAAAACTGAATCAGGATGAGATCCAAAATAAAGGAACTCAAGAATATCAATTCATTAATCGTAAAGAGTTCCTGAATGCAGGTGCATTGAGGATGAAGACCATTAATGACTGCTCCCGGTCAATTAAGCGGATTATTTTGACAGGCTGAACTGAATCCATCTGAACAGCCTGTCAAAAGCTTAGATTACATCGTGGTAGTTTTTAGGAATTCGGTGAAAGCATCCCAGGATTTTCTGTCTGCATTTTCACGATAC
Source organism: Gammaproteobacteria bacterium (assembly GCA_030066315.1). Classification (GTDB taxonomy): domain Bacteria; phylum Pseudomonadota; class Gammaproteobacteria; genus JACNJF01. Next base: position 3,622 of record JASJBW010000011.1, on the reverse strand, counting down.
CGATCTGAACCAAAAACTGTAAATGCATGCGGCGCACCTGAATAGGTGATCATTTCATGATCCAGGCCAGCCGCTTCTAACTCGTTTGCCAGACCGGCGAACTGACCCATGGTTATTGCGGTATCCGCAGTGCCATGCAACACCAAAAATTTGCCACTCGCCTTGCTGTAATCTTGACCCTTAGGTGTCATTAAACCACCATGAAAGGTAACAAAGCCATCCATACTCGCTCCTGAGCGAGCCAGTTCGAGTACTGCTGCTCCCCCAAAGCAATATCCCATCGCGACTTTTTTCGTGGGCTGAGCTCCTTTGGCCATGACTGCATCCATTGCGCCATTCATTAGAGCGCGCATCTTCACACGATCCTTGTAAAGCTCACCGGTATGTTGCTTTTTATCCTTAACTTCTGTTGGGCGAACATTTTTTCCAAATAGATCGGCAGCCATGACCGAATAGCCTAGGTCAGCGAGCATGTTGGCTCGTTTCACTTCATAGTCGGTCAACCCGTCCCAATCATGGATCAGCAGCACCAATGGAGCATTTGGACTGGCTTCCACATAGTAACCCTCGTAGGGTTGTCCATCGACTGTGTAGGTAAAGGTTTCACCAGCGACGTTCGACGCGGTCGCTGAAGCAGATACCACGGCTAACACAAAGCTTGCAATAGTCAGTTTTAACTTGGTCATGTTGTTCCTCATTTCACTGATATGGTTTTTCGATATACTTCAGTTCCAGTTTGTTTATTTACATACTAATGACAATGTTTTACTACCGTAAGTGAAAAATATGTCAATTGCATGTGAAAATTGAGTGAAGACATGAAAACGATTAGATGCTAGACCCATCGGGAGGCATCTAAAATGTTGCTTGTAAAGCATTAAAGGCCCAAGATCGACCCCTAGTCGATGTAAAGGAAAGTGGTGGTGAAATGATTAGTCAAAGGAACGGACATTCAGGGACAGCAGATGGATTATATCGCTTGAAAAATAACTGGATGAAAATGGATTTTAATCTCATCCTCCTGTTAAATAGACTCCAGTAAGGTTCAGTAAGAACCCGTTAATTAAGTTCAAACATCTTCAATGAGTTTCTTAGAATTGCAATGTTAAAACGTTTTGGTTTGTGGCTGGTATTAATAGTGGTAGTAATCGCTGCGCTGTTTGCGGGCCAGTATTTCTTGCAGCCGTTAAGTTCTGATCTGTCATCCGTGGGACAGGGTCAACCCTCACTAGTGTTGGCCTATGAAAACTTCCATCCTGAGAGCGGCGCAATGCTCAATCAATTGAGCCGCATTAAGAGTGACTACATGGATCAGATGAATTTCGCGGTGGCTGATTTGGGCACTCCGGAGGGCAAGGCATTTGCCAGAAAGTACGGTATTGATAATGGCTCTGCCGTTTTCCTGTCGGCTGATGGAGAACCGCTGCGAGTTTCTTTCCTGACCAGTGATGAACAAGCACTGCGGCAATTGCTCAATGAAAAACTTGCGCTGATTGGAGTGGTTCGTTAGCCAAACCGAAAATTACGGGTGTCTGACTCGACGATGATCTGGATCATGAGCTTAGCTCAAATGACCGCTTCGTCAACAGAACCGCTATTGTCTTGAATCAACTTGATTAGCAGCTCATGATACAGAGGCAACCCACATCGAGTTTTTCTTAAACGTAAGTTCCCGGGAAACCGACCTTCAACCGTTATTTCATGAAGGTTAATAATCGACCCAACTTTGTCATTCAACAAAGTCATATGAAAACATTGTTAAATCATCAATCAATATATTTTACCATTCGGTAAAATTTTAATGCTTTTATACGAAGATGCTTAGGCCAGGTTGATTGAACTGAAAATCCAAGTCTTTCATATAACTTGCGAGCATTTTTATTATTTCCTGACACATCAAGAGCCAGCCTCTTTGAACCTTCTTTCCGGGCTAGCCCCTCAACTTCTGCCATTAATTTAGACCCAATACCTTTTCCTTGAAGATTGCTTTCCACTGCTATGGCTTGCAAATAAAAATCTTCATTTTCAACGGAGTCGATAATTCTCATCATGGGCGCAAACAGAAAGGAAATTACTCTCATCCGCAAGTTCCACGGTCCAGCTGCACGTTGAAGAATATGATTCGAGGCACGATTATGTTGTGCTCCAGCATAACCAGAAAACATTCCTACAATATTTCCATCTAGCTCTACAAAAATTACATGTTGATAGGAAAGATCATGATTGGGTTGAATATAAGCTTTTGCAACTATTTCATCGAATTGTCGACCCAGCATAAAACGAAAAAAACCTTCAGCGGCCATATTTAGATATCGAGCAAAATACAGCCCTTCATCAAATTCCGGCAGTGCTCTCTTTAAAGTTATCTGTGGAGCATCCATCATTTAATTTTAATGAAAATTAAAAAAGCAGCTAACGATCGTTAACCGATATTCATTCTGTCTCAGGACGGGATGTGTCCTGAGGCAAAATTGGCCGCTCGGGAAGAATTACACGTGCCTCTAATTCAATCCCATCACGCCAATAAATTAGCTCCACCTCTTTACCAATCTCTAAAGAATCAAGTGCTTGATCAATCGACTCTTCAGTATCAAGAATGATACCGTTAACTGAAATGATTACGTCCCCCCCAAGAATAAACTCTCGAAGACCAATATTGATTGGCAAGATTCCTTGTTTTAATCCTATTTCTTCTGCAGGACTACCAGGTTCAATTGTCTCCACAAGGAATCCAGAATGAAGTGGGTAGTTAAAAAGTTCTGTGAGTATAGGCTCAATCAGTTGTCCATTAATTCCATGCCATGGACGAGGTACACTTCCATGTTCACGTAGTTTTGACATTACTTCTAGCACTATTGTTGCGGGTACAGCAAAGCCAATATTGTCTACACCTTCTTTTGTTGCTTTAAAGGTATTGACGCCAATAACTCTTGCACAATCATCAAACAAAGGACCACCCGAATTACCGGGATTTATTGCGGTATCAGTCTGTACTAATGTTAGATACCGCCGCAGGGGGCGTTGTGAAATTTGGCGTTCAATTCCTGATACAATACCTTGAGAAATTGTCTTACCTAATCCCATTGCATTGCCAATTGCGTATACTCGTTCGCCAATCCGGATTGGCTCTTTTTCTCTAAATTTTGCAGGAATTGCATCATCTATTCCTCCCTCTACCTCAATAAGGGCAAGATCAGTGATGGGATCTACTCCAACAATAGTGGCTTTTTTATGAAGGTTTTGATCATCAAGCCAGACAATAATTTCATGACTCGCATATACAACATGGGAATTTGTCAATATCAATCCATCATCAACCACTATTCCCGAACCACGAGCCCATTTTGCACGATCTATTGTTGTAAACGGGTCAGTATTAAGAGCAACGATTTGTACAGTGCTGGGGCCACCCCGTTCATAGATTTTTTTTGCATCTAGATTACATTCATTAGCACTACTTACATTAGAAATGAAAAAGAGTACGGTAATGATTACTATGATCCTATTATTCAAGTAATATTTCATATCTGTGACTCAAACTTTTACTTTGAACATAATACATATATCTGCACCCAAAATTAAGCTACTCCCATTCACCAAGCTCTGCAATTTTTATTAGGTA
>JASJBW010000124.1 GCA_030066315.1 Gammaproteobacteria bacterium | reverse complement strand
GGAATTGATCAATATCATCAAAGATCCCAATTCAGGGATTGAAACTCACGACAACGTTGTAAATTTACGCTCTTAATTGATCCCAGTAGTATTCGCAGCCCGTTTTACTGACCTCTGTATCCTCAAAAATGCGGTAAAATTCCAATAGTAGTATTTCTAGGGGGGATTAAGAGATGTCTACAGAAAAAAATAAGATTGTTGAGCCAGATATGGTTGCCTGTTCTCAGTGTCTTAAAGAAGTTCCGCAATCAGAAGCCATGGTGCCAGAAGCCAGTGAATATGTTGCCCACTTTTGTGGCATTGAATGTTACAACCTGTGGCTGGAAAAACAGAAAGAGGAACAAGAATAATCACCCTGGCTGTTGTGAATTCAGACATTTAAGACGGATTGATCGCAAAAACCCGTTCGGAAGGTAGCCGCATTAACTGCACATCCACCAGCGTCGTTTCAAAGTTTTTGATAACCTTCCTGATCTGCCTGGGTTCCATTCTGAAGTTAACCGGTAGATAGGCAATATCTCCTGAACGTGGGTCATATCCACTGATCTCAATATTAACACCCTCAATATTCTTTAATTGATCATGCCATTTTTTATTGCGGAATTTTTGTGTTCGCAAATAAAAAACGATGGTGCCCCGATTGCTTCTGTTGATGTGACTATGCTCAATCATCGACTCGAGTTTGTGTTTTTTTCGTTGGGTACTCTGTGGATCCGATTTCAGGGTGATATCGAAATCAGTGACATCATTACCAAATTGATCCCTTAGGCGAAAAATGACCTGGGCATGCGCCTCATACTGTTCCTGTTTATTCCATTCCAGTAGATGTGATTTTAATGTTGCTGCACGCGTGAAGGTGTTTTCATGATGTTGCGCAAAAAAACGCGTGGTATTTTCAAGATTGTGACCAGCGACATCATACTCTGTTTCTAGTGCAGCCTTGACCAGGGGCATGACTTCATGACGATTCTCTGTCCCACTCACGATGCCGATACTGCCTCCAGAGTGGGCAGTCTCATAGATGACACTGAATGGTATGGGTGGTAAATAACGGTGTTTTCGCTGAAATTTAACCTGGTAATGATCATCTGCAATCACTTCATCATTCAATCGTTTATCCAGAATTTCACTAATGTCAGCAGCTGGCAAGGCACGACAGCTTGATGTCGGCGAAATGCTGACCCAATTAAAATTTAGATTACCCGCGGATGTTCTGACCGTATTATCAGAAGAGTCTTCTTTCAGATAACGGATTGGAATAGGACGGAGTTTGGCCAATGTTTGTGATCCTATCAGGCAGAACTCCTGAACCTGGTAATGAGCAAACATACTCTGACCGGGTTTTAGAAAATGCAGGTGAAGATCCAGCGTTTTTGAAGAACCCATTTCAAGCTCGTGTAAGACTTGCATGCCACGACCGGTACCTTTTAAAAAACGCGCCCAACGTGCTAACTGGCCTCGTCCAATATGTGCGAGACCGCTGCCAAAATTCGCACCTGCCAGATGTATCAGGTTATTGATGGGGGAAGGCTTTGGACTATGCTGCTTGATCCAGTTGCGCACCACCAGTGCTCCGGTACTATGGATAATCACATTGAACCCCTGCTTCAACAATTCAGGATATTGAGCTTTCAATGCCCGGTCCATGGCAAAACTGATATCGTCAATGGCAAGGCCATCATTCAACGATATCCAACGACTCAGATTGAGTTCCACAATCGATGCATCGCCATACAGCTTGCGGAGTTCATCGGGCAAGGCACCATAAATTTCGTTAACAGTACTATCCTGGCCTTCACTGGAATATCCGTGCACGAGTAAGATTGGAAGCATGGTCTCGTCCTGAGTGATTGGATTCAATGAGTTAAAGTGGGAATGTTAAAGAAAAGAAACCGTCGAATAAATAATTCTTTTTAAAAATCGATGCTATGAAAAAAAAGTTTGACCCCTGGCTGCTCTTGATAACCCTCCTGCTTGGGTTCACCTTGATGTTGTATTTTTACGATGTTTTCCCCTACCCGTTTGGTTTTCTGATTTTAATGATTTTTTTTATTGCCCGCTTAATGCACCTGCAAGGTGGCTCCAACGAAAAATCCTAGTTAACAGACCAAAAAAAACCCCTGAACCTTTAAAAGGCAGGGGTTTTATTCATCAGGATCAACCTGAATGAAATGGAAATGGGCTGATCAGCGAATTAATCGCATTCCTCTTCAAGTAAGGCATCATATTCTTTCTGGCTTAAGCTACCATTCTTATCCTTGTCCAGTTCAGCCATGGGCTTTTCTGCGCCACTGTTAGCGTATTCAGCAGCGTCAATCATGCCATCAGCGTTGGCATCTGCTTTTTTGAATTCTTTTGGCTCAGCTAAGGCAACGCCTGAAGCTAAAAGTGCAGCACAGGCCGTTATGGTTATTTGTGTCATTTTCATAGTTCAATTCCTATTCTTAAATAATTTGATTGCAAGCACAATATGGCATAAATAGCCTTAATGCGGGCTGAATAAGGGTAATTGACCGATTCCCAGTTGTCCATAATTTAATCCAGTTAGCGCATGATCACATGATTTAGGTTAATTTAGGGGAACTTAACGGGTGTGACAGGCTCACTAATAACTACTATGTACAAACAACGTCGCCAATTCATTTTTGCGCTGTCTGCTACTGTAGGTGCTATGCCAACACTCGCCAAGGCTTTGGTGAGCACCCCCAAACAGTCAGCGGGTCCTTTTTATCCTGTTGACTTGCCTCTCGATGACGATAATGACCTCACGCAAGTTCAGGGCAGGCAGCAACCGGCAGGTGGCATTATCAGCGACCTGAGTGGCCGCCTCATCGATATCAATGGCCGCCCTGTTCGAGATACGCGCATCGAAATCTGGCAATGTGATGTCAATGGTCGTTATCGCCATCCTAATGAAATGGGCAACAATCCTATCGACCCTAATTTTCAGGGTCATGGGCATACCTTGACGAACCGGGAAGGCGAATACCGTTTCAGGACCATACGACCCGTTCCTTATCCAGGACGTACTCCTCATATCCATGTTGCGGTCTTTCCCAGGGGAATCCGTCCTTTCATCACCCAGCTTTATATCAAGGATGAACCGCAAAATACGCAAGATTTTCTGTTTAACCGGATACCTGACGATCGCCGCCACCTGGTGGTTGCTGATTTCAAAACCGTGGAATCAGTTGACCATCAACAAAACGCGCAATTCGATATCATATTAAATCGTGTTTCAGGGACACCAATTGATCAGTAATCAAAGATATTGGCGTAAATTGCCCCTTTATTGCGGCCTGTATCCTTCAATTAATCTAAATTAACCCGACTTTCTTCTATACTCAGCCTAATATTGATCATTTTTTAATTTCTATTAATCCTGCGGATATATTACATCCAGCATCATGTTTATAAAGGCATTCCAACGTTCCATAGGTCTTATGCAAGCGACCATGTTGTTACTTGCCAGTTTGATCGTTGGTCTGTCCCTCAGCGCCTTTCAAATTTATAGTGTTTATCAACAACAGCAACAGGACATCAATGAAAAGACCCGGACCATTATCGGCCTGAGTGAGGGTGGTGCCACTAATGCAGCCTGGGCATTGGACACCCGGCTCGCCAATGAAGTTTTACAGGGCATTATTGAACAACCCGGTATTAAACAGGTTGAAATCAATGCCACCTTGCGTAATGAAAATCAACAGCTTCTGGCCAGACTAGATAAGGAGCAGCCTGATTACAGTGCGCTATCTCAATGGGTTGCTCAACTATTTTTTACTGAAAAGTTAACGCTGATAACCGAACTTACGATTGTTAACCAACAACAGCCCCTAAAAGTGGGTACATTACGGGTCGAATTCGATTCTGTTCACGAGGCTGAAAAATTTGTCAGGGCATCGATGACCTCATTAGGGATCATTTTATTGGAAGCCTTGTTAATCGGATTGATCCTGTTTTTTATCAGTCAGTGGTTTATAACCAGCCCTATCAGTCGGGCAGCAGCCACTATTGAAAAAGTAGATCCAGACGAATTACATATTGATGATCAAAAAATCCATGTCCCTACCATGCATAAAGTGGATGAATTAGGACATCTACTCGAACATACCAATCAATTACTCGATCGCCTTAAAATTTCTCAATCGAAGTTACGCCACCTGGCTACTAAAGATCCTTTAACCGGACTGGCTAATCGAACCCTGATCAAAGAGTTTCTCGCCAACATGATTGCGACTGCGCAAAGAACTTCAGGTATGGTGGCAGTGATTTTTATTGACCTGGATCGTTTCAAGCATATCAATGACACCCTGGGTCATGACATGGGTGACAAATTACTCAAGTATGTTTCTATTGCCCTGTTAAGGCAGATTCGGGATCAAGATGCGGTAGGCCGCCTGGGGGGTGACGAATTCCTCTTGGTCATGCCGACTAAAGCCATAACCGATGTGGTGGGTATGGCAGAACGAATTCTCCAGGTGCTGTCCAAAACGATCACTATCGATAGTTATGAACTTAAAGTAAATGCCAGTCTGGGCATCGCGCTCTATCCGAATGATGGTGATAATGCAGATACTCTGATGCGCTGCGCGGACCTGGCCATGTATAAAGCCAAGGAACACAAGACTTCACAATGGCATTTATTCTCGGAAGAAATGAAATTGAAAGTCGAAGAAAGCCTGGCTCTCGAAACCGCTTTGAGTGGCGCAATAAGACACCACGAGCTGGAGGTTTTTCTGCAGCCTCAATATAGTGTTGAAGGCATGCGGCTTGCGGCCTGTGAAGCATTGCTACGCTGGAGAAATAATGGCGAATATATTCCCCCACAGAAATTTATTGCGGTAGCCGAACTGACTGGCCTGATTGGTGAAATAGGTTTATGGGTGCTGACTGAAACTTGTCGGATCATTCAACGCTGGGGAGATCAGGCGATACCGATTTCAGTCAATGTATCCGGGCAACAACTGGCCGATGAAAGTTTCGTTAATGATGCCATTGACATTGTGCAACATTATGCGATCAATCCCACAATGATTGAATTTGAAATCACCGAAACCATGTTGATGCAGGATCTTGATAAAAGTTTTGACCGACTGACCCGCCTGAGAGATAAAGGTTTCCGGATCAGTATCGATGATTTCGGCACAGGTTATTCCTCCTTATCCTATCTGACTCAATTACCCATCGATGCATTAAAAATTGACCGATCATTTGTCTCCGGCAGCGAGCAGTCTTCTGTGGTACTCGATACCATCATTGCCCTGGGTAAAGCACTGGGCATTCATGTGGTAGCTGAAGGTGTGGAAACGGAACAGCAGAAGCTGGCATTGATAGAAAATGGCTGTGATTTATTGCAGGGTTACCTACTTGGCAGACCCATGCCTGTCGCCCAGTTTGAAACGGATTGTTTAGGATTTACTGAAACGGGTAACCTGGTAATAGAGGGCCTGGCTACCCAAACTAAATAGTTAAACCACTCCAGATATTGATCCTATTCGATCAAGCCGCAATATTTCTGAATTTTATAGAACAACCCTATTCCTAGATTGTTCCCTGCATTTATGCAGTTTAGTATGCAATCATTGCAACATATGAACTGATTAAGTGTCTTATTCAATTTAAGCCACCGGTCACGGATAAACTAATGATACTTTCTTAAGGGAGACCCACTTTGTTATCAAAATTACTGGTTGGAATAACCGTCTTCGCAATATCGCTATCGATACAGGCTAAAGAGCAGCCACAATCGACGATTATTGATCTCTCGCGCCTCATGCAAATGGAACAACTCTTCAAGCAGATTTCGAACAGCCAGGTGGTGGTGGTTGGTGAAACCCATGATCGCTACGATCATCACCTCACTCAACGGGACATCATAGAATACATGCATGAACAACATGAAAATTTGGCTATTGGACTCGAGTTTATCCAGCAACCATTTCAATCTGTACTGGATGATTATGTCAACGGCACGATCGA